>NZ_JBHXFI010000014.1:0-155421 GCF_042724075.1 Streptomyces sp. NPDC127097
CAACGTCCGATTGATCGCCAACGGCGTCCGCAACTCATGCGACGCATTCGCCACGAACCGCCGCTGCGACTCAAACGCCCGGTCCAACCGGTCCAACATCTGATCGAACGTGTCCGCCAGCTCCTTCAACTCATCATCCGGACCACCCAACTCGATCCGACGATGCAAATCCGAACCCGCCACCCGCTGCGCCGTCCGCGTGATCCGCCCCAACGGCGACAACACCCGCCCCGCCATCGCATAACCAAAAGCGAACGCCACCACCGTCAGGCCGAGCAGGGCCAGCAGGGAGCGGTTGAGGAGGCTGTTGAGGGCCACCGCCCGCTGATGCTGAAGACAGCTGTTGACGGCCTCCTGGAGCAGTTGCCCGGACGTCTGGGTGGGCAGGTCACAGATGTCGCTGGTCGACTCGAACTTGCCGCCGAGGATCTTCAGCGGCAGCGCACTGCCGTCATGCAGCGCGTCCGCGGCCAGCATGTAGATGATCGTCAGCAGCACGATGCCGGCCATCAGGAACATGCCGCCGTACAGCAGCGTCAGCCGTATCCGGATGGTCGGCCGCAGCCACGGGAAGGGCCGGACGTTGACCGGCCGGGGGTCCCAGGTGGGCTTGGGCGGAGCGGCCGGCGGCGGGCCGGCCGTCTTGGAGAACGAGGGCAGGGAAGGCATCGCCGGTCAGATCCGGTATCCCGAGCCGGGGACGGTGACGATCACCGCGGGCTCGCCGAGCTTGCGCCGCAGGGTCATGACCGTGACCCGGACGACGTTGGTGAACGGGTCGGTGTTCTCGTCCCATGCCTTCTCCAGGAGCTGCTCGGCCGAGACGACCGTGCCCTCGCTGCGCATCAGGACCTCCAGCACCGCGAACTCCTTCGGTGCGAGCTGGACCTCCTTGCCGTCGCGGAAGACCTCGCGCCGGTTGGGGTCGAGCTTGATCCCGGCCCGTTCCAGGACGGGCGGCAGCGCGACGGTCGTACGGCGCCCCAGGGCGCGCACCCGCGCGGTCAGCTCGGTGAAGGCGAACGGCTTGGGAAGGTAGTCGTCCGCACCGATCTCCAGGCCCTCGACGCGGTCGCTGACGTCGCCGGAGGCGGTGAGCATCAGGACGCGGGTGGGCATCCCCAGCTCGACGATCTTGCGGCAGACGTCATCGCCGTGGACGACCGGGAGGTCACGGTCGAGGACGACGACGTCGTAGTCGTTCACCGCGATCCGTTCCAGAGCGGCAGCGCCGTCGTAGACCACGTCGACCGCCATGGCCTCCCGGCGTAGTCCGGTGGCCACCGCATCGGCGAGCAGCTGCTCGTCCTCGACGACGAGAACACGCACGTCGCTAGTCCTTCCTCAGGGCCCTTACGGGCGGGTACAACAACTGTCTGAAAGCTCTTCCATCCTGCCCCGAAGAGCCGTAAACCGGCAGTAAGAGGGGTGCGGGGCGGCCTGCGGGCGGGGCCGGGGGCCCGACGGACAGGATTCCTGGGCGGGTTGAGGTTTCCCTGAGGTGGCGGGTGGGGAGGACGACTGCACACCCGCGATCACGCCCTGTTTCTTCGGCTACTTGCCATGGACTGCTCCATCGCAGGGATCACGCCGTGATCGACCCACCCGTCGGCACACCCCCGTGCCCACCGACCCACGACGAGGGGGCGCACATGGACGCTTTCACCGCAGGCATTTTGCAGCGCATACAGAACACCGAAGCCGATCTGGACCGGGCCCGCGCTGCGGGCGATGACTTCCTCGCCGAGGTCGAGCAGGCAGAGCTTGAGGATCTTCAGCGACTGGCGACCGAGCACGGTGTGCGCATCGGAGCGGTCAGCGCCTGACCGCTCCGCCGCGCATGACGACAGCGCCCCGGCATCCAGGGGATGGTGCCGGGGCGCTGTCGTGCCCGGACGGGCGTCCGCTCAGTCGTGCCAGGCGCCGAGCTCGTCCAGCAGCGGCTGGAGCTGCGCGAAGAGCTCCGGGGAGGCCGCGAGGGTCAGCTCCAGGGCGGCCTCCCGGCCGGGGCGGCCACCGGTGAGCGCACCGGCCTCGCGGGCGATCAGCGCGCCGGCGGCGAAGTCCCAGGGGTTCAGTCCGCGCTCGTAGTAGGCGTCGAGCCGGCCGCAGGCCACATCGCACAGGTCGATCGCGGCCGAGCCGCCACGCCGGATGTCACGGACCTGCGGCAGCATCGTGCGCAGCACCTCGGCCTGGGCGGCCCGGCGCTCGGCGAGGTAGGAGAAGCCGGTGCCGAGCAGTGCCTGGGAGAGCGGCGGGGCGGGCCGGTGCCGGATGCGCTCGCCGTTGTTGAACGCGCCACGACCCAGGACGGCCTGGTAGGTCTCGCCGCGCATCGGGGCGGCGACGACCCCGACGACCACCTCGCCGTCCTTCTCCGCCGCGATGGACACGGACCAGGACGGCAGGCCGTAGAGGTAGTTGACGGTGCCGTCGACGGGGTCGATGACCCAGCGGATGCCGCTGGTGCCGTCGATGCTGGCGCCCTCCTCTCCCAGGAAGCCGTCGTCGGGGCGGCGCTCCCCGATGAAGCCGGTGATCAGCTTCTCGGAGGCGATGTCCATCTCGGTGACGACGTCGATGGGGCTGGACTTGGTGGCGGCCACGCCCAGGTCGGCGGGCCGGCCGTCGCGCAGCAGCGTCCCCGCGCGGCGGGCGGCCTCCAGGGCGATGTCGAGCAGTTCGTCGTACAGCGCTGCGGTCTGCGCCGGGTCGGTCTGCGGGGCGTCGGGGTGCTGCGGATCGGGCACGATGCTCCTTGCTCGGACGAGCGGTGGTCGGGCGGGCGTACGGGCTTACGCGGGGGCCTCGGCGACCGGGCCCCGCCAGTCGGCGCCGGCCGCCGCCGTGCGCGTGGCGCGGGCGGGGCAGCAGCCGACCGGGCACAGGTCGTGGCTCGCGCCGAGGGCGCCCAGGGCGCAGCGCTCCGGGGTGTCGCCCCGTTCGGTGGCCGCGCGCTCCAGGAGGAGGTCGCGGACGGCCGCGGCGAAGCGGGGGTCGGCGCCCACGGTGGCGGACCGGGCGACCGGCAGTCCCAGTTCGGCGGCCTTGGCGGTGGCCTCGGTGTCGAGGTCGTACTTGACCTCCATGTGGTCGGAGACGAACCCGATGGGGGCCATGACGACGGCCGGGACG
This sequence comes from Streptomyces sp. NPDC127097, assembly GCF_042724075.1. Classification (NCBI taxonomy): domain Bacteria; kingdom Bacillati; phylum Actinomycetota; class Actinomycetes; order Kitasatosporales; family Streptomycetaceae; genus Streptomyces; species Streptomyces sp. NPDC127097. The sequence goes on from NZ_JBHXFI010000014.1 coordinate 3,139, forward strand.
CCCGCGGCGTGCTGCTCCTCCAGGTGGTCGCAGATGTCCGGCTCCAGCCAGGGGATGTGCGGGGCGCCGCTGCGGGACTGGTAGACGAGCCGCCAGGGGTGCGCCACCCCGGTCTCCGCGCGGACGGCGTCCGCGATCATCCGCGCCACGTCCAGGTGCTGGGCGACATAGGCACCGCCCTCGCCGTCCCGGGTGTGGTCGCCGGGCGTGCCGGAGGTGTCGGCGGCGGCGGTGGGGATGGAGTGCGTGGTGAAGGCCAGGTGGGCGCCGTCCCGCACGTCCTCGGGCAGTCCGGCGAGGGACGCCAGCACCCCGTCGATCATGGGGCGGAGGAAGCCGGGGTGGTTGAAGTAGTGCCGCAGCTTGTCGACCTGCGGCACCGGCAGGCCCTCTGCGCGCAGGACGGCGAGCGCGTCGGCGAGGTTCTCGCGGTACTGCCGGCAGCCCGAGTACGAGGCGTAGGCACTGGTCGCCAGGACGGCGATCCGGCGGTGACCGTCCCGCACCATGGTGCGCAGGGTGTCGGTCAGGTAGGGCGCCCAGTTGCGGTTGCCCCAGTAGACGGGCAGGTCCAGGCCGTGTGCGGCGAAGTCGCTGCGCAGCGCGTCCAGCAGTTCCCGGTTCTGGGCGTTGATCGGGCTGACGCCACCGAACAGGAAGTAGTGCTGCCCGACCTCCTTGAGACGCTCACGAGGGATGCCGCGGCCGCGGGTGACGTTCTCCAGGAACGGGACCACGTCGTCGGGGCCTTCGGGGCCGCCGAACGACAGCAGCAGCAGGGCGTCATAGGGGCTGGGATCACGCTGTTCGGGCATGCCATCGATCCTGCCACCCTTCCCACGGGGGCGGCGGGCAGGCCCCGGCGCGGGCCGGGCCGGCGGCTCCGGGGCGGCCGAAAACCGGAGGCGGCCGGTGGTTCACCGCCCGTAAGCTGTATCGGCTAAAGACATCCCTTACCGATCTTCGGTCCTCACCGGCGGAGCATCCTCGTTGCCCAGTCCCTACCGCGCCATCTTCGGCCGCCCCGGCACCAAGTCGTTCTCCGCCGCCGGACTGCTGGGCCGGATGCCCCTGGCGATGATGGGCATCGGCGTCGTCACGATGGTCTCCCAGCTCACCGGCCGCTACGGCCTGGCGGGCGCGCTCTCCGCGACCCTCGCGCTGTCCGCCGCGGTCCTCGGCCCGCAGATCTCCCGTCTGGTGGACCGGTACGGGCAGCGGCGGGTGCTGCGCCCGGCCACCCTGGTGTCGCTCACCGCGGTCGCCGGTCTGCTGCTGAGCGCACAGCAGCGCTGGGCGGACTGGCTGCTGTTCGTCTTCGCGGGCTGTGCGGGGTGTGTGCCGAGCGTCGGCTCGATGATCCGGGCGCGCTGGGCGGAGATCTACCGGGGCTCCCCGCGCGAGCTGCACACCGCGTACTCCTGGGAGTCGATGGTCGACGAGGCGTGCTTCATCTTCGGGCCGATCCTGTCCATCGGCCTGTCCACCGCCTGGTTCCCGGAGGCCGGGCCGCTGCTGGCCGCCGTCTTCCTGGGCGCCGGGGTGTTCTGGCTGACGGCGCAGCGGGCGACGGAGCCGGTGCCGCATCCGCGGGAGCAGCACACCAAGGGATCGGCGCTGCGCTCCCCCGGGCTTCAGGTGCTGGTGGTGACGTTTGTGGCGACCGGCGCGATCTTCGGAGCCATCGACGTGGTGACCGTGGCGTTCGCCGAGGAGGTCGGGCAGAAGGCCGCGGCCAGTCTGGTGCTGGCGGTCTACGCACTCGGCTCCTGTCTGGCCGGTGCCGTCTTCGGGCTGCTGCACCTCAAGGGGCATGCGTCCCGGCGGTGGGTGGTGGGGGTCTGCGCGATGGCGGTGAGCATGGTGCCGCTGCAACTGGTGGGGTCGCTGCCGCTGTTGGCCGTCGCGCTGTTCGTCGCGGGGCTGTCCATCGCCCCGACGATGGTGACCACGATGGCGCTGATCCAGGAGCATGTCCCGCGGTCGAAGCTGACCGAGGGCATGACCTGGACCAGCACCGGCATGGCGGTGGGCGTCGCGCTGGGTTCGTCGGCGGCCGGCTGGGTGGTGGATGCCGCGGGTGCCGCCCGGGGCTATCTGGTGCCGGTGTCCGCCGGTCTGCTCGCCGCGCTGGTGGCGTTCGCCGGCTACCGCAGGCTCCGTCCGCGGCCCACCTCTCCGGTGGCGGGCCCGGCCGTGGCCGGCGGGCCGCCCGGCCAGGACGGACCGGTCGCGGAGCGGCAGGACGAGGAACACGTCGCGTAGCGGAGGTCCGGCGGGGCTCGCCGGCCCGGACGTTACGGCGGAGCTCGGGCCGGACGGTGCCGTTCCGGCGGAGCTCGGGCCGGACCGGGCGGTTCCGTGGAGCTCGGGCCGGACCCGGCCGTCACGGCGGCGCCCGGGGCGACCCGGCCGTCACGGTGACACCCGGACCGGACCGGGCCGTTCCGGCGTACGGCGTGAACGGGCGCCGCCCACTTGCCTGTTACCGGCGGTACGACATGTCCGGGAGCCGGTCGGTTCCAGCCGGTTTCCCGCCCCTGTGATTCCCGTCACCCCACCCGGATGTCGTGTCGGTGACTGACATCATGCGCTCACACCAACGGCGGCCGCACGCGGCCGGCCCGCGCGCAGGGAGGGGACGTCACCATGGCAGTCAGCAGCGCCGTCGGCGGCTCGGGAGGGCGGGGGCCGACCACCGGACCCTGGCGCAACTGGGCGGGCAATGTCACCGCCCGCCCCACTCGGAGCGTGGCCCCGGCGAGCACCGAGGAACTGGTGGCCGCGATCCGCACCGCCGCCGCGGACGGGCTGACGGTCAAGGCGGCCGGCACCGGGCACTCCTTCACCCCGGTGGCCGCCACCGACGGGCTGCTGATCCGCCCCGAGCGGCTGACCGGGGTCCGCAGGGTCGACCGCGAGGCCGGGACCGTGACGGTGGCGGCCGGAACCCCGCTCAAGCACCTCAACGCGACGCTGGCCGCGCACGGGCTGTCGCTGACCAACATGGGCGACATCATGGAGCAGACCGTCTCCGGGGCGGCCGCGACCGGCACCCATGGGACGGGCCGCGACTCGGCGTCGATCGCCGCCCAGATCACCGCCCTCGAACTGATCACCGCCGACGGCTCGGTCCTGACCTGTTCCGCCGGCGAGAACCCGGAGGTCTTCACCGCGGCACGGCTGGGCCTGGGCGCGCTCGGTGTGATCAGCGAGCTCACCTTCGCCGTGGAACCGGAGTTCCTGCTGGCCGCCCGCGAGGAGCCGATGCCCTTCGCCGAAGTGGCCGACCGGTTCGACGAGCTCGTCGCCGAGAACGAGCACTTCGAGTTCTACTGGTTCCCGCACACCGGCAGCTGCAACACCAAGCGCAACAACCGTAGCCAGGGCCCGGCGGCGCCCCCCGGGAAGGTCAGTGGCTGGGTCGAGGACGAGCTGCTGTCCAACGGGGTCTTCCAGCTCGCCTGCACCGTGGGACGGGCGGTGCCGGCCGCCATACCGGGCATCGCCAAGATCTCCAGCCGCGCGCTGTCGGCCCGTACGTACACCGACATCCCCTACAAGGTGTTCACCTCGCCGCGGCGGGTGCGGTTCGTGGAGATGGAGTACGCGCTGCCCCGCGCGGCCGCGGTCGCGGCGCTGAGTGAGCTGAAGGCCCTGGTGGAGCGCTCCGACTTCAGGGTCAGCTTCCCGGTGGAGGTGCGCACCGCGCCGGCCGACGACCTTCCACTGTCCACCGCTTCGGGCCGGGACACCGTGTACCTCGCCGTGCACATGTACCGGGGAACGCCGCACCAGGCTTACTTCGCGGCCGCCGAGCGGATCATGACGGCGCACGACGGGCGCCCGCACTGGGGGAAGCTGCACACCCGCGACGCCGCGTATCTCGCCGACGTCTATCCGCGGTTCGGTGAGTTCACCGCGCTCCGCGACCGGCTGGACCCGGAGCGCCGGTTCGCCAATCCGTATCTGCGGCGGGTCCTGGGGGACTGACCGGCGACGACGGTCGTGCCGCGGCACCCGTAGGGGGCACCGGGCACGACCGTCGCGGGTCCACCCGACCGGGCGGTCCGTCCGTCGGGACGGACCCCGTGGGTCAGCAGGCACCGGGGTCGGGAAGCACCGGAGTCAGGAGGCGCCGGGCTCCGGAGCCTGGGGGCCGGACTCCTGCTGGTTGTCCCGGCCTCCCTGGTCCTCGCCTCCAGTCGAGCCGTCGCCGCTGCCGGACCCACCGTCGTCGGCGGACTCGCTCGGCGACGGCTTCGGGGACGGGGGCGTACCGGGGTCCGGCGACGACTTGTCGCCGTCGGACGGGCTCGGGTTCGGCGACGGGGAGTCGCCGTCCGTTCCCTTGCCGGTGCCGTCGTCCTCCGACGTGCCCCGGTCCGGGCTCGGCTCACCACTGTTGCCGTGGTGCCGGCCCTTCTCCGGGGAGCCGGGGTCGGGCGACTTCGACGTGCCGGGCTGCGGCCGGCTGCCTCCCCCGTTGTGGGTGAGGTAGCTCAGCGTGGTGCCCTTCTCGCCGCTCGGCGTCTGCCCGGTGATCAGCTCGGTGCCGGTGACCACCCCCATGGCGAGCACGAAGACCGCGAGCGCACCGAGCGCCGGCCGCTTCCAGCCGCGCAGCCGGGTGCCGTACGTCGTGGTGCTGAGTTCCTGGGGCGGTCCGGCCGGGTGCCGTGCCGGCCGGCCGGCCGGGTGGGCGGCTGCCCGGTCCGGCGCCATGGTCCGCTCGTCGAGGCGCGGTACCAGCTGCGTCCGGTCGGCGGGCCGCTCCGGGCCCGCGCCGTCCGCCGTGCGCTGAGCGCCGATCGCGCCGCTGTCGGCGGGCCGCAGCATCCGCGTCGCGTCGTCGGACCGTTCTTCCGGATGGGCACTCGCCGGATCACGGCGGCGGGCCTGCTCGGCCCGCGGGATCAGCTGGGTGCGGGCCGTGTCGCGCCCGGGTGTCCTGGCGGCGACGGAGGTGACCTGGTCCTCCGTGCCCTGCTTGTCGAAGGTCGGCAGCACCATCGTGGAACCGGCCTGCCGAGCGTGCGGTGCGGTGGATCGATTGCGGGTGACGGAGGAGCGGCGTGGCTTCGGCCGGGTCGTGACCGTCGCCTCCTTGAGCTGTTCGCCGGTGCGCCGGAACAGGTGGTGGAATATCGAGCCGCCGGTCGTGGCCACGACACTGACCAGACCCGCGCCGATGATGGTTCCGTAGACGCCGAGCCGGCCCGCGAGGTACGCGGCGACGGCCGCAGCGAGTGCGCTGCCGGCAACCTGAGCGACGCTCAGGTCTATCCGCTTCTCCTTCTTCTTCGTGTCGGTTTCGGTTTCTTCGTCCATCTCCTACCTTTGATAGCCCCTTCGATCCATCTTGCATGGAGAAGTGACCATTCGGCGGAGCCATTGGTTCCGAATTTGGGGAATCTGTGAAACTCGCCACCTGAGCTCCAGGTAGAGAGGTCGACAAGACGACCGAACACCCTTGCCCGCCCAGAAGTTCGGCGGCGCGGCGGTCCACCTAAGTGGTCCAAATGGAGTACTGTGGCGAGCCCTGGCCCCGGTTCCCGTCCGGCTGCCCGGAACCCGCGGGAGGGGCCCTGAAGGCGGCACTCGCCCGGGGCGCCGCCGCTCGGCACGGGTGCACGGCGACAGGCAAGGGACACGGTCACTGAGCGTGGCGAACAGGTAACCGTGTCATAACGGCGTTTCAGGGCCAAGCCCCGACACGCCGGGCAACTCGGCAATGTTGTGGCAGGCTGCACCCGGGCAGGCCACACTCGACTAGCGGAAGCAGCGACGCACGTGACGTCGGCAGGCACCACCCGGGAGGTCCCCATGCCCGAACTGCGTGTCGTGGCCGTCTCCAACGACGGCACACGGCTGGTGCTCAAAGCTGCGGACAGCACCGAGTACACGCTTCCGATCGACGAACGGCTGCGTGCCGCCGTCCGCAACGACCGTGCGCGGCTCGGCCAGATCGAGATCGAGGTCGAGAGCCATCTGCGCCCACGGGACATCCAGGCGCGTATAAGAGCAGGTGCCTCCGCGGAAGAGGTCGCCCAGCTCGCCGGCATCCCCGTCGACCGGGTGCGCCGCTTCGAGGGCCCGGTGCTCGCCGAGCGCGCGTTCATGGCCGAGCGGGCCCGTAAGACCCCGGTACGGCGCCCCGGCGAGAACACCGGCCCGCAGCTCGGTGAGGCGGTCGCGGAGCGGCTGCTGCTGCGCGGCGCCGACAAGGAGAGCGTCCAGTGGGACTCCTGGCGCCGGGACGACGGCACCTGGGAGGTGCTGCTGGTCTACCGCGTCGCGACCGAACCGCACTCGGCGAGCTGGACCTACGACCCGCCGCGGCGGCTCGTCCAGGCCGTGGACGACGAGGCGCGGGCCCTGATCGGCGAGAGCGACGACACGCCCGAGCCGAGCTTCCCGTTCGTACCGCGGATCGCGCGGCTGCCGCGCGACCGGCCGCTGGACCGCGCCCTGGACCGGCAGTCGTCCGAGCGTGGCGAGCGCGCCGCGCAGTCCGGCGGGGAGGACGACGAGCCGCGGGTCGTGGAGGAGGCCGCCGGTGAGCGGGAGCGGGATTCGCTGACCAGCCTGCTGGAGGCGGTGCCGAGCTTCCGTGGCGACATGGTCGTACCGGAGAGCGTGAAGTCGCCGCAGAGCGACGAGGAGTCCGAGGCCGAGGTCGAGGAGCCGCCCGCCCCGGCGGCGAGTGCGGGCGCGGGTTCCGCGTACGCCGATGTGCTGATGCCGCGCGCGGTGGCCGGGCATCGTGACCGGCTGACCGGGACGACGGACCGGCAGGCCGAGGCGGACGGCGTACGCCCCGGGCGCCGGGCCGCGGTGCCCAGTTGGGACGAGATCGTCTTCGGCACCCGGCGCAAGAAGCCGGAGTAACGGGGCCGCCGGCCCCCAAGCGCGTCAACTCGTCCGCCCGTCCCGGTTTGCCGGGGCGGGCGGACGGGCGTGCTACGGGGCCCGCGGGTGCTCAGCCGGGCTGCGGGCCGGTGGCGACCGGACGGGACGGGTCGGCCGACCACTCGCTCCAGGAGCCGACGTACAGCGCGGCGGGGATGCCCGCGACCGCGAGGGCCAGCACCTGATGCGCCGCGGAGACCCCGGAACCGCAGTAGACGCCGACCTCGACGTCCGCGGTGGCACCCAGCGACGCGAACCGCTTGGCCAGGTCCGCGGCGTCACGGAAGACGGTGTCCCCCTCGACGACGTTCTCGGTGGTCGGCGCGGACACCGCGCCCGGGATGTGGCCGGCGACCCGGTCGATGGGCTCGACCTCGCCGCGGTAGCGCTCGGCGGCCCGGGCGTCCAGCAGGATGCCGCGACGGGCGACGGCGGCCGCGTCGTCCGCCATGAGCAGCGGCAGCGCGCCCGGCAGTGGCGTGAAGTCACCGGTCGGCGGGGCCGGTTGCTCGGTGCTCAGCGCGCCGCCGGACGCCTGCCAGGCGGCGAGACCGCCGTCCAGCACCCGCACCTCGGGGTGACCGGTCCAGCGCAGCAGCCACCAGGCGCGGGCGGCCGCCCAGCCCTGGCCGCCGTCGTAGACGACCACGGGGCGGTCCGCGCGGACCCCGGCGGCCCGCATGGCCTCGGCGAAGACATCGAGGTCGGGCAGCGGGTGACGGCCGGCCGGGCCGGGGGGTGAGGCCAGTTCACTGTCGAGGTCGACATAGACCGCGCCGGGTACATGGCCGGCCGCGTACTCGGGGCGGCCGGGCGGCCCGCCGAGCTGATAGCGGACGTCCAGAAGCACCGGAGGGGTGGGCCGCGCCAACTCGCTCGCGAGTTCGGTAGCGGTGATGATGGCATTCATAGGACTCATCCTTGCGTAGCGACGACTACGTACAGAAGGTGGGTGCCCACCCTCCGTATGGCGCAGTTACACCCTGCCGTAACTCCGCTGAAACGGCTGGGGAACCCTAAAACGGGCATTCTCCCTCGCGAACGTGTCATGGACGGCGCGGCCGGGGCGCACACGAGGTCACCGGGTGCGAGCATCTGCACGGGACCCGCGCCCGTACCGCACAGGGTCAGCACCCGATGCTCCGAGGAGAGAGTGACCATGACGACCGAGGCAGCGACCCGGCGGATGCCCGGCGCGCCCTGCTGGGTGAGCCTGCTGGCCCACAGCCTGCCCGTGACGCAGGAGTTCTACGGGGCGCTGTTCGGCTGGGAGTTCCGCCCGGGGCCGCAGCACTTCGGGCCGTACTCCCGGGCCTTCCTCGACGGCCGGGAAGTCGCCGGGGTCGGCGAACTGGCGCCCGACCGCCACCTCCCGGTCTCCTGGACCACGTATCTGGCCAGCGACGACGCGGATGTGACCGCCGAACAGATCCGTTCCTGCGGTGGGACGGTGGGCGTCGGACCGCTGGACGCCGAGGACGACACCGGGCGGATGGCCATCGCTTCCGACCCGCAGGGGGCGATCTTCGGGGTCTGGCAGGGCAGGTCGATGATGGGCACCGCGTTCACCGGTGAGCCGGGCACCGCGGTGTGGAACGAGCTGGTCACCCAGGACACCGCCGCCGTCGGGCCGTTCTACGAGCATGTCTTCGGTTTCGAGGCGGAGCCGCTGTCCCCGGACGACTCCGCCGACTTCGACTATCTGACGCTGCATCTCAAGGACCATCCGGTCGCGGGCATCCACGGGGTGGGCAGCGCCCTGCCACGTGACCGGGGCTCCCACTGGATGACGTACTTCGCCGTCTCCGATACGGACGCGGCGGTGCGCCGGGTGACCGAGCTGGGCGGGCATGTGCTGGACGGCCCCCACGACTCCGCGCACGGCAGGCTGGCGACCGTCTCCGACAGTGAGGGCGCCGTCTTCACACTCATCCAGCGGCGCTGACGGCCGGTCACCGCATCCGCCGGAGGCCGGCTCCCGTCCGTCGGCAGCCGCTACTTCGCGTGGTCGACCGGCAGGACGTCCGGGGAGAGCGCGACCGCTCGGGCGGACGCCGAGGTCTGGCGGCGGCGGTGGTGCCGCCGGCACAGCACCTCGTAGCCGACCTCGGCCGGTGGACCGCCGGCGTCCCCGACGACGTCGCCGACCACGACCTGGGCGCCCTCGACGACCATCCGGCTGCCGACCGTGCGGGCGTTGTGCGTGGCGCGGGCGCCGCACCAGCACAGCGCCTCGACCTGAAGCACCTCGACCCGGTCGGCCAGTTCGACCAGACGCTGCGATCCGGGGAAGAGCTTGCTGCGGAAGTCGGTGCTGATACCGAAGGCGAACACGTCCAGTGCGAGGTCGTCGACGACCCGGGCGAGCTGGTCGATCTGTTCGGGGGCGAGGAACTGGGCCTCGTCGGCGATGACGTAGTCGACCCGGCCGCCGGAGGAGAGATGGCCGACGACATGCGCGTAGAAGTCCATGTCGTCCGCCGCCTCCACGGCCTCGGTGACCAGCCCGAGGCGGGAGGAGAGCTTGCCGTGGCCGGCCCGGTCGTTGCGGGTGTAGATCATTCCCTGCAAGCCACGGGACGAGCGGTTGTGCTCGATCTGTAGAGCCAGTGTCGACTTGCCGCAGTCCATCGTTCCGGAGAAGAACACCAGCTCGGGCATGGGAAGTTGCGGGCCTTTCGGGCTCGTGAGGGGGCGGGGCGACGGGCGGGCGGCCGTACGGGTCAGGTGCGGACTTCCAGGAGCGGCACCAGCTGCTCCACCGGGGTCATGGAGCCGTGCATCCCGACCATCTCCGACTCCCGGGGCTCTCGTTCCGTCGCGATGATCACCATGTCGGCATGGGCGGCCGCGACGACGTCGCCGATCCGGGCACGCACCCGGTCGTCGACCTGCGGTCCGAACCACCCCGCGGCGATGGCCTCTTCGCGACTGGCCACCCACATCTGCTCACCGACCACCTCGCGCCATACGGCGAGCACATCGGCGGCCGCGCCGGGGTGGGCGTACACATGCCGGGCCCGGCCCTCGCCGCCCAACAGGCGTACGCCGGCGCGCAGTTCCCAGTCCTCGTCGAAGTCGATCCGGGAATCGGGGTCGAAGGGGATGTCGATCATGCCGTGGTCGGCGGTGATGTAGAGGGCGCTGCGCGGCGGCAGCTGCTCGGCCAGCCGCTGGGCGAGCCGGTCGACGTACATCAACTGGCCGCGCCAGGCGTCGGAGTTGACGCCGTAGCGGTGTCCCTTGCCGTCGACCTCGGAGTAGTACGTGTAGACCAGCGAACGGTCACCGGCGGCGAGCTGCTCGGCGGCGAGGTCCATCCGCTCCTCGCCGGAGAGCCGGCCGTGGAAGGTGCCGCCGCTGAGCGCGACCTTGGTGAGCGGGGTGTGCTGGAAGTTCGGCGCGGAGACCTGGCAGGTGTGGATGCCGGCGGCGTCCGCGAGCTGGAAGACCGTCGGATACGGCTGCCAGACGTAGGGGTCGGTCCACGGGTACCAGCGCAGCTGGTTCATCAGGGCGCCGGTCGCCGGGTCCTCGCAGGTGTAGCCGGGCAGGCCGTGGGCGCCCGGCGGCAGGCCGGTGCCGACCGAGGCGAGGGAGGTGGCGGTGGTGGACGGGAAGCCCGCGGTGAGCGGACGGCCGCTGCCGTTGAACGACGTGCCCAGCAGCGAGGTGAGGAACGGTGCCTCCTCCGGGTGCGCACGCAGCAGTTCCCAGCCGAGGCCGTCGATCAGGAAGACACAGGCCCGGTCGGCGGGGGCCAGCTCCATCGCGCCGGCGGTGCCGGGTATGCCCAGGCCGGTGGCGATGGTGGGCAGCAGATCGGCGAGGGAGGCGGTGCCGTATTGGGGTACCGGGGCGCTGAGCGGGTCGAGCGGTTCGGGTTCCGGCCAGGCGGGGGCGGTGTGGACCATCAGCGGGTGGTGGTGGCCGCGGTGGCCTCGGAGAGCGCCTGGGCGAAGGTGAGCGTCTCGCGCACCGAGTCCGGCCCGTCCCCGGCCTCGCTGACCCGCAGCGAGAGGTCGTCGGCGGTGGAGGAGCCCGTGTAGCCGTGGTCCGCCTCGCAGTTGGGGTCGCCGCAGGCGGCCGGCTCCAGGTCCAGGCGGGCGACCGCGCCCCAGCCGATGGTCAGCACGACCTCGCGGGGCAGCTGGCCCGGGGTGTACGACTCGGGGTTGGCGACCACCCGGCTGAGCACCACGGAGGAGATCCGGCCCAGCTTGACGGACTCGGTGGAGGTGGTGGCGTACGGCGACGGGGAGGTGGCGTCGGCGGCCTGCTCGTCGGTGTGGCTGACGATGAAGCGGGTGCCGGTCAGGACCAGGACCGTGACATGGCGGCGGACCTCGTTGGCGTCGAAGGTCGTCTCCTGATGGACGAGGTACGACACCACCGGCTCACCGCCGACCGCGGCCTGCACCGCCTCGGCCACGAGCGTCGGGTAATAGCCACTGCGCTCGATCGCCGCGCGCAGCCCCTGGGTCGTCGTACCGGTCTTAGCCATGGAGTCCATCTTACGGGGCGTACCGGGCCGCGAGAGCCTCAGTAGACGGGCAGCCGGCGGGGGCCGAGGTCGGTGGTGGCGGGGGGCCTGGCCAGCCGGACGGTCGCGCCGAGGACGGAAAGGCCGTGGGCTGCGACGACGACCGGTTCGAGGTCCACGCCGACGACCTCGGGGTGGTCGTCGACGAGCCGGGAGACGCGCAGCAGCAGCTCCGCCAGGGCGGCGGTGTCCACGGGCTGGGAGCCGCGCCAGCCGAACAGCAGCGGGGCGGCGCGGATCGAGCGGATCTGCTCGGCGACCTCGCGGTCGGTGGCGGGGATGAGGCGGTGGGCGATGTCGCCGAGCAGCTGGGAGGGCGCCCCGGCGAGGCCGAAGGAGAGGACGGCGCCGGCGGCCGGGTCGATGGCGGCACGGACGACCGTGTCCACGCCGCGCGGCACCATGGACTGGACGACCGGGCGCAGCTCCTCCGGGGAGCCGAGGAAGTCGGTCAATTCGGCATAGGTCCGGCGGAGTTCGGCCTCGCCGGCGATGTCCAGGCGTACGCCGCCGAGATCGGGGCGGTGGCGCAGATGGGGTGCGGTCGTCTTCAGGGCCACCGGATAGCCGAGGCGGGCGGCGGCGCGGACGGCGGTGTCGGGGTCGGGGGCCGGGAGGACGGGAAGGGTGTGGATGCCATAACGGGCGAGCAGGGCTTCGGCGTCCTGGGGCGGCACGGGGACCGACCGGCCACTGGGGACGTCGGGGGTGAGCCGGTCCAGGAGGCGGTCGATGTCGGCGCCGGCCTGGGCCTCCTGGATGTCGTCGTACTCCGGTACCCGCCCCGGGTCGGCGGCCTCGCGGCGCCAGGCGGCGTAGCGGACGGCCTCGGCGAGCGAGCGGACGGCGCGCTCGGCGGCCGGGTAGGCGGGGATCCGGAGGGGCTCCCGACGGGGGCGGCGCGGGGGGTCGGCCTCGGCGTCGCGGGCCGGGGGCGTCTGGCGTGCGGTGAGGGTGGGAGGCGGGCCCGTGGGGGCCGGGGGGCGTGCGGCGCGGGAGGGGGCGGGCGGGACGGACGGGGGCGCCGGGGCCGGGTCCGCGGGGCGGGCCGCCGGCTCGGGGTCGTCCCCGACGGGAGCCGTGGTCCCGGCCGGTTGGGCCGGTGCCGCGAGCGTCTCCGCCAGGTCGTCCATCGCGAGGTGGACGACCGTGACCGGCTTCTGCGGGTGGGCGGTCGCGGCGGTGCGCAGGGCGTCGGCGAGCGCGGCGCCCTCACTGCCGCCCGGGGAGACGGCGGCCCCCTCCCCCACCCAGGGAATGGCCGTGACGACCACGGCATCGCAGCCGTCGGCGGACAGCGCCTCGGCGAGCGCGGCCCGGAAGTCGTCCGGTGACGCGGCGGAGGCCAGGACGCGGGGGCGCTGCGGGCGCAGCCCCTCGGTCAGGCAGGCGTCGTACGCCAGCAGCGCCAGCGACTCGGAGTTGCCGAGGATGGCGATCCGGGGGCCGGCCGGCAGCGGCTGGGAGGCCAGCAGCAGCCCGGCGTCGATCAGCTCGGTGACCGTGTCGACGCGGATCACGCCGGCCTGGCGCATCAGGGCGGCGACGGTGCTGTCGGGGACCCGGACGGTGGGCACCGCATGGCCGGGCGGGGCGGTGCCGTTGTGGCGGGCACCCTTGGCGACCACCACCGGTTTGACGGCGGCGGTGCGGCGGGCGAGGCGGGCGAATTTGCGGGGGTTGCCGATGGACTCCAGATAGAGGATCACGACGTCGGTGTCCGGGTCCTCGTACCAATACTGGAGCAGGTCGTTGCCGGAGACGTCGGCGCGGTTGCCGGCCGAGACGAAGGCGGAGACACCGGCGATCCCGCCGTCACCGGGGCCGCGCGCATGGAGTCCGCTGAGCAGGGCGATGCCGATGGCGCCGGACTGGGTGAACAGGCCGATGTGGCCCGCGCCGGGCATCCGCGGGGCGAGCGAGGCGTTCAGCCGGATGTCGGGGGCGGTGTTGATCAGGCCGAAGGCGTTGGGCCCGATCAGCCGCATGCCGTACGACCGGGCCTGCCGGAGCAGGGCGCGCTGCCGCTCCCGGCCGTCCGGGCCCGCCTCCGCGTAACCGGAGGACAGGACCAGCACCCCCTGGACGCCGTGCTCGCCGCAGTCACGGATCACCTCGGGGACGCTGTCGGCGGGGACGGCGATGACGGCGAGGTCGACCGGGTCGGTGATCTCCCGCAGAGCGCGGACGGCCGGCACGCCTTCGGGGTCGAGCCGCCGCAGATCCTCGGGGAAGGCGTGGTTGACGGCGTGCACCCGGCCCGTGAAGCCGGAGTCCAGGAGGCTGCGCAGGGCGGTGCGGCCGACGCCGCCAGGCGTCCGGCCGGTGCCGATCACGGCGACCGAGCCCGGCGCGAGCAGCCGTTGCACGGAGCGGGCCTCGGCGCGCTGCTCACGGCCGCGCATCACGGCCATGGACTGCTCGGTCGGCTCCAGGTCGAACTCGAGACGGACCACGCCGTCCTCGAAGGTGCGCTTGTGGGTGTAGCCGGCGTCCGTGAACACCTTGATCATCTTGGAGTTCGCGGGGAGCACCTCGGCGGCGAACCGGCGGATGCCGCGTTCGCGGGCGACGGCCGCGATGTGCTCCAGGAGGGCGGAGGCGACGCCGCGGCCCTGGTGGGCGTCCTGGACGAGGAAGGCGACCTCGGCCTGGTCGTCCTCGGGGTCCTTGGCGGGCAGGCCCTGGTCGTTGATCCGGTCGTAGCGGACGGTGGCGATGAACTCGCCGCCGACCGTGGCGGCGAGCCCGACCCGGTCGATGTAGTCGTGGTGGGTGAAACGGTGCACATCGCGGTCGGACAGGCGAGGGTAGGGCGCGAAGAAGCGGTAGTACTTCGACTCGTCCGAGACCTGCTCGTAGAAGGAGACCAACCGCTCGGCGTCGTCGGGGGTGATGGGGCGGATCCGCGCCGTGCCGCCGTCACGCAGCACCACGTCGGCTTCCCAGTGGGTCGGGTACGCGTGCTCCGGCGGCGTCTGCATGCGGACAGCGTACGACCGGCCACCGACAACCGACCCGGCGCGCGTACGCTCGGGGTGCGGGGCAGGCCGGGACCCCGTCGGACGTACGGCCGGCCGGGCCTTCCCCGGGCACCACGGCCGCGCGGACCGGAACGCAGGGCTGGTGGACCACGCCCGGCAACATGAGAGACTGGTCTAGACAACTGTCACGACTTTGAAGGGCAACACCATGGCAGAGCGCCGCGTCAATGTCGGTTGGGCCGAGGGCCTGCACGCCCGCCCCGCGTCGATCTTCGTCCGTGCGGCCACCGCCTCCGGCGTCCCGATGACGATCGCCAAGGCTGATGGCAACCCCGTCAACGCGGCCTCCATGCTCGCGGTCCTCGGCCTCGGCGCCCAGGGCGGCGAGGAGATCGTACTGGCCTCCGACGCCGAGGGCGCCGAAGCCGCCCTGGACCGTCTCGCCAAGCTCGTCGCCGAGGGTCTCGAGGAGCTCCCCGAGACCGTCTGAGTCCGCCAGGACTTCTGCTGCCTGCGGCGGCCCCGCAGTGGTGACCGGATCGGTTGCCGCTGTGGGGCCGTTTCGCTGTGCGCATTCCCATGGGCATGAAGGAGGGACGGATGCGCGGAAATTCCGGGCGGACCGCCATCCGGGGTGATGGCGACCGCTTCACGGGATCCGTGGCGACCGCTATTCACGAGCCGCCCGGAAAAGCGCACGCCATTGAACGCACGCGGCCCCGGCATAAACAGGAATGCCCAAATGCAGGCCCGGATCGCATAAAAGACCACCCCGCGCCGCGGCTGCTTTTTCGCGACTCTTTGTATACGGGGCGATTGTTAAGGGCGGACGCGCGCCGTGTTGACGGGTCGTTTCGGATCCCTCACCTCGGGGGCGGCGGGGCGCCGCAGCCGGTAGACGGGAAGCGAGCGCTCGACATGAGCCGCCATCAGGGCGCGCGCCCGTTCCGCGTCTCCCCGGGCCACCGCGTCCAGCACCGCGCCGTGTTCGTCCCAGGACTCACCTGCCCGGGGCGGCAGTTCCACCGTGTACATCCACTCGATCTTGCGGCGCAGCTGGGTCAGCAGCGCCGTCAGACTGGGGCTGCCGACCGCCTGAGCAAGCGTTTCGTGGAACCAGCCGTCCAGTTGGCGCAGATCCGCGGGGTTGCCGTGACGGGCCCGCTCGCGGCCGAGGCGTACCAGGCCGCGGAGCACCTTGAGGTGGGCCGGGCTGCGGCGGGCGGCCGCGCGGGCGGCGCCCAGCGGCTCCAACAGGGCGCGGATGTCCAGGAGGTCGGCGGCCTCCTGCTCGGTGGGCTCGGCGACGCAGGCGCCCGCGTGGTGGCGGGTGGTGACGAAGCCCTCGGACTGAAGGGTGCGCAGTGCTTCGCGCACCGGCACTCTGGAGACTCCGTATCGGGCCGCCAGGATCTCCTCGATCAGCCGGCTCCCCGGCGCCAGCGCGCCGGAGACAATGTCGTCGCGAATCGCCGTGCACACCGCATGCGCGGAAATATGGCCTCGCATCTTCCGTGCCTCCGCCGTAATCCCCTGAAAACGCCGCCGGTCGGCGACTTTTCCGTGACTCTATTCGACCGGCACGGCTTTTCCGACGGCGTCCGGTTATTCATGGATAGTTTTTGGCCGGAAGTCGCGGGCCGGCGGCGTAACCGGTGCGCGCACCCCACTCCGGATACGCCGGAGCCCCGGCCGTGGGACCGGGGCTCCGGAAGGACGCTCGGCGTGGGGCAGGCCCCATAGGGGCGCGGCGCCGGCGCGGCGCGGGATCAGACGTTGACGCCGTGCCCGCGCAGGTAGGCGACCGGGTCGATGTCCGAGCCGTAGTCGGCGCCGGTGCGGGCCTCGAAGTGCAGGTGCGGGCCGGTGACGTTGCCGGTGGCGCCGGAGAGGCCGATCTGCTGGCCCGGGGTGACCTGCTGGCCGACCGAGACACCGAGCGACGACAGGTGGCCGTACTGGGTGTACGTGCCGTCGTTCATCTTGATCACGATGTTGTTGCCGTACGAGCCGCCCCAGCCGGCCTCGACGACGGTGCCCGAGCCGACCGCGTGGACGCTGGTGCCGGAGGCGGCGTGGAAGTCGATGCCGGTGTGGCTGCCGGAGGACCACAGGCCGCTGGATGCCTTGTAGGAGGTGGAGACGTAGGAGTCGGCAATGGGGGCGACGAAGGCGTTGAGGCGCTTGCGCTCCGCGTCACGGGCGGCGCGCACCTTGGCCTCGTGGGCGGCCTTGGCCTTCTTCTTCTCCGCCTCGGCACGCCGCTTGGCCTCGTCGGCCTGCTTCTTGGCGACGGCCTCGGCCTTCGCTCTCGCCGCGGCGATCTCGGCGTCGGCCTGCTGCGCGTCGGCCTGGGCCTCGACCCGGCTGGCGAGCTCGTCCCCCAGCACGACGGCCTGCTGGAGTCCGGTGTCGTGCGGGCGTGCCTCGTCCGTCGCGGCCAGCGCCGGCGAGGCCACGGAAGCAACCACACCACCGGCCGCGAGGGTGGCTATGCCGGCGATGTTGCGGCCCGTCTTGGCGGGACGGCTCGTGCGACGGTGCTTCCCGGTGGCCCGGATGAACGCCATGTGCTGGCTTGTCCTTTCCCTCCTTCTCGCCTACCGGGTTAGCTGACGGGTTCGGAGCAGGAAGGTCTCCTACGGACTCCTCGGAGAGGAGCCCGATTCACCCCAAGGGACATGTGGGTCCCCGGCTCCCCTGGCTCGCGCCGTACGGGGACTCGGCGATGACTGCCCGGTGCCACTGTTGTGGCGGACTTGTGACGAACAGCCGGACCGACGCTAAACGGGGCAACTTTCAATCGGCAAACAGATCAGCTTTTTTGTGCGGGATGCCACAAGAACCAGGGCACCAGCCGCGATAAACCGGACATACAGCGGCTCCCGTGGCCGATAAGCACCACAGGAGCCGCATGTCGATATATGACCTTCCGTCACACCGGCGGGACTAGCCGCTGACGACGGTCACCTCACCGATGCCCAGACTCTTGACCGGCTCGGCGATCTGTGCCGCATCGCCCACCAGGACCGTCACCAGCCGGTCCACGGGGAAGGCGTTGACCGCGGCCGCGGTCGCCTCGACCGTGCCGGTCTCCGCGAGGCGGGCGTACAACTGCGCCTGGAAGTCGTCCGGCAGCTGCTGCTCCACCTGGTCGGCGAGGGTGCCCGCGACGGCGGCCGCGGTCTCGTACTTCAGCGGCGCGACCCCGACGAGGTTCTGTACGGCGACATCGCGCTCCTCGTCCGTCAGCCCCTCTGCCGCGAGGGTGCGCAGCACCTTCCACAGGTCCTCGAGCGCCGGGACGGTGGAGCCGGTATCCACCGAGCCGCTGATGGCCAGCAGCGCGGCACCTGTGGACCCTTCCGGGGAGCTGGGGGCGGTGGAGCGCAGCACCTGGCCGAAGGCCCGCACACCGTAGGTGTAGCCCTTCTCCTCCCGCAGCACGCGGTCCAGACGGGAGGTGAGGGTGCCGCCCAGGCAGTACGTGCCGAGGACCTGCGCGGGCCACACCCGGTCGTGCCGGTCGGCACCGATACGGCCGATGAGCAGCTGCGTCTGGACGGCCCCGGGGCGGTCCACGATCACCACCCGGCCGGTGTCGTCGGCGACGATCGGCGCGGCCGTCAGCGGCTCGGCCGTGGAGCCGGTCCAGGCGCCGAGGGTGCCGGCGAGCGCCGCGTCGAGGTCGACACCGGTGAGGTCACCGACAATGACGGCGGTGGCCGTGGCGGGCCGTACATGGGCGTCGTAGAAGGCCCGGACGGCCGCGGCGTCGATCCGCGCGACGGTCTCCTCGGTGCCCTGCCGCGGCCGCGACATACGGGCGGTGGCCGGGAACAGCTCCTTGGACAGCGCCATCGCGGCACGGCGGGCCGGGTTGGCGAGCTCGTGCGGGATCTCGTCGAGGCGGTTGCGGACCAGCCGCTCGACCTCGCTCTCCGGGAAGGCGGGCGCCCGCAGCGCGTCGGCGAGCAGGCCGAGGGCACGGTTCAGCCTGGACACCGGCACCTCGAGGGAGACCCGTACGCCGGGGTGGTCGGCGTGCGCGTCCAGAGTGGCGCCGCAGCGTTCCAGCTCGGCGGCGAACTCCTCCGCGTCGAGCGTGTCGGTGCCCTCGGACAGCGCCCGCGCCATGATCGTGGCGACGCCGTCCAGCCCCTCGGGTTCGGCGTCCAGCGGCGCGACGAGGTTGATCTCGACGGCGACGACCTGCTGGCCGGGACGGTGGCTCGTCAGGAGGGTGAGCCCGTTGGGCAGTTGGCTGCGCTCGGGGGCAGGGAAGGCCCACGGTTTGGGCGCGCCCCCCTGGGGCTGCGGGTGGAAGTCCATGGTGCTCACGGGAGAATCGGCGTGGGTGGTGGCGTCGCTCACTGGTCCGCCTCCCCTTCCTCGGTGTCGGCGGCGTCGGACGGCTCGGTGGGCTCGTAGACGAGCACCGCGCGGTTGTCGGGGCGCAGCCGGGCCTTGGCGACGGCCTGCACCTCCTCCGGGGTGATGTCCAGCACGCGCTGGACGGCGGTCAGCGCGAGCTGCGGGTCACCGAACAGGACGGCGAAGCGGCACAGTTCGTCGGCGCGGCCGCTGACCGTGGCCAGCCGGTCGAGCCACTCGCGCTCCAGCTGGGCCTGCGCCCGCTCCATCTCTTCCGGCGTCGGCCCCTCGGCGGCGAACCGGGCCAGCTCCTCGTCGACCGCACGCTCGATGTCGGGAACCTCGACCCCGCCGGACGTCTTCACGTCCAGCCAGCCCAGCGAGGGGGCGCCGGCCAGCCGCAGCAGGCCGAAGCCGGCGGCGACGGCGCTGCGGTCGCGGCGCACCAGCCGGTTGTACAGGCGGGAGGACTCGCCGCCGCCCAGAATGGTCAGCGCCAGGTCCCCGGCGTCCGCCTCACGGGTGCCGTCGTGCGGCAGGCGGTAGGCCGCCATCAGGGCGCGGGAGGGCACGTCCTCCTCGACGACCTCGCGCAGCTCGCGGCCGAGGACGTCGGGCAGGGTGCCGTCCCGGGGCGGCTGCTTGCCGTCGTGCGAGGGGATCGAACCGAAGTACTTCTCGATCCAGGCCAGCGTCCGCTCGGGGTCGATGTCGCCGACGACCGACAGGACGGCGTTGTTGGGCGCGTAGTACGTGCGGAAGAACGCCCGCGCGTCCTCCAGGGACGCCGCGTCCAGGTCGGCCATCGACCCGATGGGGGTGTGGTGGTACGGGTGGCCCTCGGGGTACGCCATGGCCGTGAGCTTCTCGAAGGCCGTGCCGTAGGGGACGTTGTCGTAGCGCTGGCGGCGCTCGTTCTTGACGACGTCGCGTTGGTTCTCCAGTGACTCTTCGTCGAGCGCGGTCAGCAGCGAGCCCATCCGGTCCGCCTCCAGCCAGAGCGCGAGCTCCAGCTCATGGGCGGGCATGGTCTCGAAGTAGTTGGTGCGCTCGAAGCTGGTGGTGCCGTTGAGCGAGCCGCCGGCGCCCTGCACCAGCTCGAAGTGGCCGTTGCCCTTCACCTGCGCGGAACCCTGGAACATCAGATGCTCGAAGAGGTGAGCCAGGCCCGTACGGCCCTTGACCTCGTGGCGGGAGCCGACGTCGTACCAGAGACACACCGCCGCGACCGGGGTCAGGTGGTCTTCGGAGAGCACCACGCGCAGGCCATTGGCCAGCCGGTGCTCGGTCGCTGTCAGGCCGCCGGAGCCGGCTTGTTCTGTGGCCGTGTGACCCATGGGCATGTACGTCCCTTCGATCCGCTTGCGAGGAAGTTCTGTCACTGTATGCAAGCGCGTCGGCATCTGGCGAAGTTCCCGTCCGGCCGGCCCCGAACGTACGGTGCGCTCGGCTCCCGCGGGGCCGAAGGGGGAGTCGCGGTCGGCGTTGTCAGTGGCGCGGTCCACAATGGTCCGCGTCAGACTCAGACATACTCGCGGGTCGATCCCCCAGCTGGTTGACCCGACTGGTTGACCCGACGCTTTCCCGACATCGGCAGTAGACGCAGCAGAAGGAGCCGCAGCCGCGATGGCCCGCCGCAGCACGAAGACCCCGCCGCCGGACGACTTCGAGGAGAGGATCCTCGACATCGACGTCGTCGACGAGATGCAGGGTTCCTTCCTTGAGTACGCGTATTCGGTCATCTACTCGCGTGCCCTCCCGGACGCCCGCGACGGCCTCAAGCCCGTGCACCGCCGCATTCTGTACCAGATGAACGAAATGGGGCTGCGCCCCGACCGCGGCTACGTCAAGTGCGCCCGCGTCGTCGGTGAGGTGATGGGTAAGCTCCACCCGCACGGCGACGCCTCGATCTACGACGCGCTGGTGCGCATGGCGCAGTCGTTCTCCATGCGGCTGCCGCTGGTGGACGGCCACGGCAACTTCGGTTCCCTGGGCAATGACGACCCGCCCGCCGCGATGCGGTACACCGAGTGCCGGATGGCGTCCGCCACGTCCCTGATGACGGAGTCCATCGACGAGGACACCGTCGACTTCTCGCCGAACTACGACGGCCAGGAGCAGGAACCGGCCGCCCTTCCTGCCGCGTATCCGAACCTCCTCGTCAACGGCGCCTCCGGTATCGCCGTCGGTATGGCGACGAACATGCCGCCGCACAACCTGGGCGAGGTCATCGCCGCGGCCCGCCATCTGATCAAGCACCCCAACGCCGATCTCGACACCCTGATGCGCTTCGTGCCGGGTCCCGATCTGCCGACGGGCGGCCGGATCGTGGGTCTCGGCGGCGTACGGGACGCCTACGAGAAGGGCCGTGGCACGTTCAAGATCCGTGCGACGGTCACCGTGGAGAACGTCACCGCCCGCCGCAAGGGCCTGGTCGTCACCGAACTCCCCTTCACCGTCGGCCCCGAGAAGGTCATCTCCAAGATCAAGGACCTGGTCGGTTCGAAGAAGCTCCAGGGCATCGCCGACGTCAAGGACCTCACCGACCGCGAACACGGCCTGCGGCTGGTGATCGAGGTCAAGAACGGCTTCAACCCCGAGGCCGTATTGGAGCAGCTCTACAAGCTCACGCCGATGGAGGAGTCCTTCGGCATCAACAACGTCGCGCTGGTGGACGGCCAGCCGCTGACGCTGGGCCTCAAGGAGCTGCTGGAGGTCTATGTCGACCACCGCTTCAATGTGGTGCGGCGGCGCAGCGAGTTCCGGCGGACCAAGCGGCGCGACCGTCTCCACCTGGTCGAGGGCCTGCTGACGGCCCTGGTGGACATCGATGAGGTCATCCGCCTCATCCGCTCCAGCGAGAACAGCGCACAGGCCAAGGAGCGGCTGATCGAGCGCTTCTCGCTGAGCGACATCCAGACGCAGTACATCCTCGACACCCCGCTGCGCCGACTGACCAAGTTCGACCGTATCGAGCTGGAGTCGGAGCGTGACCGGCTCCAGGACGAGATCGAGAAGCTGACGGTGATCCTGGAGTCGGACACCGAGCTGCGCAAGCTGGTCTCCGGCGAGCTGGCCGCGGTCGCGAAGAAGTACGGCACGGACCGGCGCACGGTCCTGCTGGAGTCGGCGGGCCCCGCGGTCGGGGCGGTGCCGCTGGAGGTCTCCGACGACCCGTGCCGGGTGCTGCTCTCGTCGACAGGGCTGCTGGCGCGCACCGTCACCGGGGACATGACCTTCGACGTCGACGCCAAGCGCGTCAAGCACGATGTGATCGTTTCGGCGGTGCCGGCGACGACCCGTGGCGAGGTGGGGGCGGTGACGTCCCTGGGCCGGCTGCTGCGGATCTCGGTGATCGACCTGCCACAGCTCCCGGAGACCGCGGCGGCGCCGAGCCTCTCCGGTGGTGCGCAGCTTTCGGAGTTCCTCACTCTGGAGGACGGCGAGGAGCTGGTCTGTCTGACCACGCTGGACGAGTCCTCGCCGGGCCTGGCCCTCGGCACGGCACAGGGCGTCGTCAAGCGGGTGGTGCCCGACTACCCGGCCAACAAGGAGGAGTTGGAGGTCATCACCCTCCGGGAGGGCGACCGCATCGTGGGCGCGGTCGAGCTGCGCACCGGTGAGGAGGACCTGGTCTTCATCACCAACGAGGCGCAGCTGCTGCGCTATCCGGCGTCGCAGGTGCGGCCGCAGGGCCGGCCCGCGGGCGGTATGACGGGCATCAAGCTGGGCGAGGGCGCGACGGTGATCTCGTTCGCCGCGGTCGATCCGGCCACCGACGCCATGGTGTTCACGGTCGCCGGCTCGCACGGCACACTGGACGACTCGGTGGCGACGGCCAAGCTCACCCCGTTCGACCAGTACCCGCGCAAGGGCCGGGCGACCGGCGGGGTGCGCTGTCAGCGGTTCCTGAAGGGCGAGGACTGTCTGACCCAGGCGTGGGCGGTGCCCGCGCCGGTACGGGCCGCGGACGCCAAGGGCAGTCCGGTCGAGCTGCCGGAGGTGGATCCGCGCCGGGACGGCTCGGGGGTGCCGCTGACGAAGCCGGTGGCGGCGCTGGCGGGGCCGGTGTAACCGGTAGCCGCGAGGACAGACGTGCTCGACGCCGTCGGGCCGGTGGAGAACCGGCCCGGCGGCGTCACTCGTCTTCGGCCTCCTCGTGTGCTGCCACGTACCGCAGCACACCCCACATGCTGTTCGGATCGGCTTCCGAGGGTGCGCTGTCCCGGCAGCTCTCCAGCTCCTTGCGCAGGGCGGGGGCGTCGATACCGCTGCCGATCATGACGAGCTGGGTGCACCGCTCCTCGCCCTTCGGCCACGGCGCGGGGTAGAAGCGCAGGAAGTCACCGACGGCGTGCACCGTGAACTTCTGGCGGTTCTCCGGTACGTCGAAGTGGACGAAGCCCTTGATGCGGTAGAGACCCGCCGGGCGGCTGTCGAGGAAGTCCATGAGGCGGCGCGGGTGCATCGGCTCGGCGGAGGTGAACTCCACGCTCTCGTAGGCGGCGTGGAGGTGGCCGGCGTGATGGGTGTGGCCGGGGTGGCCGCACTCACCGGGGTGACCGCAGTGGCCGTCGGAGTCGTGGGCGGGGGCCCCGTTCGCCGCGGCCTCGCGCAGCAGGTCCTCGAAGGACAGCTGGCGGACGGGCGCGTCGTGGTCGTCGCCCGGTCCGCGGTCGAAGAACAGCTCGGGATCGACCCTCCCGTATGCGGTACAGATCACCGGACGGCCGGGAGCCAGGTCGGCGAGCGTGTCCATGAGTGACTGCCGCGCCGCGTCGCCGATGCGATCGGCCTTGTTGAGCACCACGATGTCGGCGATGCTCACATGCCGGTCCAGCTCGGGATGCCGGGCGCGGGTGTCGTCGAACTCCGCGGCGTCGACGACCTCGATCAGCCCGCCGTAGACGATCCGGTCGTTGTCGCTGGCGAGGATCATCCGGATGAGTTCCTGGGGCTCGGCGAGCCCGCTGGCCTCGATGACGATCACATCGATACGGGCGGCGGGGCGGGCCAGCCGCTCCAGGTAGTTGTCCAGCTCGCTGGTGTCGACCGCGCAGCACAGACAGCCGTTGCCGAGCGACACCATCGAGTCGACCTGTCCGGCGACGGTCATGGCATCGATCTCGATGCTGCCGAAGTCATTGACGATCGCGCCGATCCGGGTGCCGTCACCGTTGCCCAGCAGGTGGTTGAGGAGGGTGGTCTTGCCCGACCCGAGGAAGCCCGCGAGCACGACGACCGGGATCTGTTGCGTGGCCAAGAGGGCGCCTCCATGGTGCGGGTGGCGGGCCGCGCGGACCGGCGGCGGACGAGCTGTCGATCGTAACGGACCGCCGGCGCCACGGGCCCAGCTCGCCCCCCGTGGCCTCCCCCGCTAGCGGGGTGCGATGACGGGCACCGGCTGCGGCGGGGGCGGCCCGACATACCGGGCCGCGGGGCGGATGATCTTCGAATCCTGGGCCTGCTCCAGGATGTTGGCGCTCCAGCCGACCACCCTGGCCGCGCAGAAGGTGGGCGTGAACATCTCCCGCGGCAGTCCGCACAGCTCCATGACGACGCCCGCGTAGAGCTCCACATTGATGTGCAGCTCACGGCCGGGCTTGAGCTCGGCCAGCAGCTCTTCGACCCTCGCCTCCACCTGGACGGCGAATTCCACCAGCGGGCCGCCGAACCGCTCGGCGATACCCCGCAGCATCCGGGAGCGCGGGTCCTCGGTGCGGTAGACGGAGTGGCCGAACCCCATGATCCGGTCGCCACGCCGCACGCGGTCACGGATCCACGCATCGATGCGGTCGGGGGTGCCGATGGCGTCGAGCATGTCCAGGGCACGGCTGGGCGCACCGCCGTGCAGCGGCCCGGAGAGCGCACCGACGGCGCCGACGAGACAGGCCGCGAGGTCGGCTCCGGTGGAGGTGATGACGCGTGCGGTGAAGGTCGAGGCGTTGAAGCCGTGGTCGATGGTGGAGATCAGATACGCCTCGATGGCCCGGACCTGCTCCGGCTCCGGCTCGTCACCGGTGAGCATGTAGAGGTAGTTGGCCGCGTGGCCGAGGTCCGCGCGCGGCTCGACGGGCGTCAGGCCCTGGCCGAGGCGGTGCAGCGCGGTGATCAGGGTCGGTACGGCGGCGCAGGCGGCGAGCGCGTCGGCACGGCGGCGGCCGGCGTCGATGTCGTACAGCGGCCGGAAGCCCACCGTCGCGCCGAGCAGCGACAGCGCGGTGCGGAGCCCGGCGAGCGGACCGGAGAGCGCGCCGGCGTGGGCGAGGGCGGGCAGCGCGTCACGCACGGCCGCGGGCAGCGTGCGCAGCGCGGCGGTCTCGGCCTTGAACGCCGCCAGCTGCGCGGCGTCGGGCAGCTCCCCGTGGAACATCAGGTACCAGACGTCCTCGAAGCTGCGAGCGGTGGCCAGCTCCACGGCGGAGTACTGGCGGTAGTGATAGAAGCCCTCGGTGCCCCGTACGTCGCCCAGTTGAGTCTCGGTGACGATGACGCCCGCAAGCCCCCGGGGAGCGTCGATCGGTGCGTTCACCTCGGCGGTCGGCATGGCTGATCTCCTTAGCTCTTCCTCACCCGAACATTGATCCGACTGTCTATGCTTGACTCAATACTTGTCAATGTTGATTGAATCAATATGGATGCGTCTGGATACGGTGACCTCATGGCGGATCGAGAAACGGCGCAAAATGCGGGCGGGCAGCGGCTGAGCACTCGGGAGGCGGCCGACCGGCTAGGCGTGAAGCCGGAGACGGTGTACGCCTACGTCAGCCGCGGCCAGCTGACCAGCCGCCGCGAGCCGGGCGGTCGCGGCAGCACCTTCGACGCGAAGGAGGTCGACGCGCTCGCCCGCCGCGCCGGGCGCCGCGAACCCTCCGCCTCCGGTGGCGAGTTGGCGGTCCGTACCGGCATCACACTGATCGACCGCGACCACTGCTACTTCCGCGGCGTCGACACCTCGGAACTCGCCGCCCACTACAGCTACGAGGAAGTCGCCGAGTGGCTGTGGACCGGCGAACTGCGACCCGGCATCCGCTTCACAGCGCCGCAGGACGCCCTGTCCGCCGCCCGACAAGCCGTCCAGGCACTGCCGGCCCACAGTGGACCGATGGACCGGCTCCGGGTCGCCGTGATCGCCGCCGCGGCCGCCGACCCCCTGCGCTTCGACCTGTCCGAGGCCACCGTCGTCGAGACCGCCCGCAGCCTCATCCCAACCCTTGTCGACGCCTTGCCGTCACACACCCCAAAGCAACGCGCTGCCGACTCACTCGCACCTCGCCTATGGTCACGGCTGACCGCTGAACCGGCCGACGCCGCGGCGCTACGCGTCCTGGACGCCGCGCTGGTTCTGCTCATCGACCACGACCTCGCCGCCTCGACCTGCGCAGCCCGGGTGGCCGCCTCCGCCCGAGCCCATCCGTACGCGATCGTCTCAGCCGGCTTCGGAGCGCTGGACGGCGTGCTGCACGGCGCGGCGAGCGGGCTCGCCCACCGGATGCTGCTGGAGGTGCTGGACCGCGGCAGCGCGGCCGCCGTCGTCGCCGACCACCTACGGGCCGGCCGCCAGGTACCGGGCCTCGGCCACCGCCTCTACGACGGCGAGGACCCACGGGCCCGCACCCTCTTCCGGCTCCTGGAGGAAGTGCCGCAGGCCGGCCCCGCCTTGGACGCCGCCCGCCAAGTGATCACCACAACGGCCCGGCACACGGAGCTGCACGCCAACGTCGACCTGGCCCTGGCCGTACTGACCGTCTCGACGGGCATGCCGACCGAGGCGGGCGAGACCATCTTCGCCATCTCCCGCACGGCCGGCTGGATCGCCCACGCCCTGGAGGAATACGCCGAACGCCCACTCCGCCTGCGCCCCAGCGGCCAGTACCACGGGCCCCTGCCGCCACAGCCGTTGCCATGACAGCCGGCCCACGAGTGAGAGCGGGCCAGAGCCACCCCTAGCACCACCGGCACCCACACGGTCGACATCGGCATCCTCGGGACTCACCCGGAGTGAAACCCGCTAACGCTCGGGGCCTTCCGCTCGCCCTCGTCCCCTAAGGGCGCACCCGAAAGCCGACTCCCGACGGATGAGGTTAGGCTCACCTATGTGAGTACCTGCGCCACCGCTTCCCGTGAATCGGCCGAATCGCTCGCCGGAACCGCGACGCCTGCCCGGACCTGGCTGCTCATCGAGCAAACAGGACCCTGGGGCGCCCATGCACTGACGGACAGTCACCTGGACCCTGACGTCGGCCGGGCCCTCGAAGCCGCGGCTGAGGGGACGGGCGTACGCGTCGCCCTTATCCGGCGGCCGGGGCGTCACGCCGACTGCCACGGCACCTCCCGGCGACGTATGTTCCTCGCGCACACCGCCCCGGGGCGGTCCTGGATCCGCACAACCACCGTCACCGACCCGCAGGCTGCCCTCGACCTGGACTTCACGTCCCTGGGCGCGGGAGAGCATCGCGGCCTGTGGGAGCCGTACATCGGTGAGCCGCTGGTTCTCGTCTGCACCAACGGCAAGCGGGACCGCTGCTGTGCCCTGCTCGGCCGCCCGCTCGCCGCCGAGCTCGCCGCCGGCGGGTCCGAGGTCTGGGAGGTCACCCACATCGGTGGCCACCGCTTCTCCCCCACCCTTTTCGTCCTCCCCTACGGCTACGCCTACGGACGAGCCTCGGCTCCCTTGGTCAAGGAGGCCGTGGAGGCGGCGCGCGACGGACGGATCACGAGCGGCCATTGCCGCGGGCGCTCGGCCTGGGACCGGCCGGGCCAGGCCGCTGACCTTGCCGTCCGCGGGCTGATCGGGGAGGACCGGGCGGACGCACTCGACGTCGTACGGACCGACCCGATGTGGCCCGAACCCAAGTCCGCCGACAACCGGACGCCCGGCAGCGCGACGGTCACGGGATCCTCCCCTGCCTGGCTCGTTACCGTCGCGCACTCCGACGGGCGTACCTGGCAGGTCACCATCGAACAACGGGCCGATGGTGCTGCGGCGCCCGCTAGCTGTGGTGCGCCGCTCGGTCCACCGGCGCGTATGGCGGTTGTCTCCGTCACTGCGTCGAACGCCATGCTTCACGGGACGCCCCAGGCCACCGCCAGTCGGTGATCTCGCGGACTTTCCCTGACAGTCCGCGAGCACTTCAGCAGCCTTCGCCCGCGCGAGGCGCGTAGCTTCGCGCTCGCCGGACCGATGGCCGTGGGTGGGCCGGCTGCCCCGGCCACCCGACGCGAGGCCCGGCCCACCAGTACCGTCCTCCGGTAGCGCAGGGACGCCCCAGGACCAGGTGAAGCGACAGACGAAACGCACTGACCAACTGCGTCGAGCCCGTACAGCCCCGATTCGGCAGCGGATCCGTACGCCGTCCGCCCCCTTCCACCACCGCCGCCACGCACCGCAGCCATCCCCCACCGACCTCATTGCACACTCCCCCCTACGCGCCCCCGCGCGCCTCACCCTCGCGCTGGCGGTTCTGACCGCCCCACGCAAGGCCCCTATCGGTCTCACCATGCGAGGCTAAGCACGCACACTCCGCACCCAAAAGCCCTGTGGATAACTCCTCCCAGCGCCCCTCCGGCCTGCCTCCACACGCCTGACCTGCGCCTTCCATGCGACGGGCAGTCGCCGGGCAAGCACCGGGCGATGACGACACCGACACATCGGGAACCTCCGGCTCGGGGAACCACATGGATGAACCGGGTGGCTGAAAACCAGTGTTCGCCCTGGGTTAGGGCGACAGCACAGCGAGGCATGCATCCGACCCGGGTCCCGGGCTCGGGAGCGGACGGTGTCCCATCCCAGTCGCCGCCCGAACACCCTCCGAATTCCCTCCATCAGGTATTACCCAGCCGACCGCCGCCGCGCTTACTGTTCGTTCGTATGGGCGAAAAGGAAGAGTCGATTCCACGCCCGAGCGGTGCAGAGCCCTCGGGTTCCGCGCCGTTTCCCTCCGACGCACCGTCCTCCGGCACCACTACAGGCAAGCCGGGCAGCGCCTCGCACTTGGCCGACAGTCGACCGGCTGCCCAGACCACGGCCTCGGTCAACCAAGAGCCGGCCACCACCCCCAGGCCGCGCCGTACCCGGCCACGGCTCGGCTGGCCGCGGCGGGTGTTCTCCCAGGTCCTGATGGTGCAGCTGGCCATCGCTGCCGGTGTCACCGCACTGGCAACCGGCCTGTTCCTCGCTCCGCTCAGTGCGCAACTCGACGACCAGGCGATGCGCCGCGCTCTCGCGATCGCGCAGACCACCGCGGCTGAGACACACCTCGACGACGCCCTGGAGTCCTCCCGTCCAACGCGCCATGGCCCCGTGCAGAACGAGGCGGAGCGGATTCGCGCCGCCACCGGCGCCGAGTATGTGGTGATCATGGACAGGCGGGGTGTGCGCTGGTCCCACACCGACCCCGACGAGATTGGGCGCCACGTCTCGACCGATCCGAGCGCCGCGCTCTCGGGCCAGGACGTCATGCAGATCGACAAGGGCACCCTCGGCCGGTCCGCGCGCGGCAAGGTCCCGCTCCGTGACGAGGACGGCAAGGTCGTGGGCGCCGTCTCCGTCGGTATCGCGTACGAAAGCGTGCAGCAACGGCTGCTCTCCACCGTTCCCCAGCTGCTCGCCTACGCGGGCGGAGCGCTCGCCGTCGGCGCTCTCGCCGCCTATCTCGTTGCCCGCCGCCTCCAGCGCCGAACCCATGACCTGGCCTTCTCCGACATCTCCGCTCTGCTCGCCGAGCGGGAGGCGATGCTGCACGGCATCCGCGAGGGGTTCCTCGCACTCGACAAACACGGGCGCATCCGTCTCATGAATGATGAGGCGCAGCGCCTCCTGGATCTCCGCGCCGAGGACACCGGACGCTCCCTGGAAGCAGCCCTGCCACCGGGCCGCACCACGGATGTTCTGGCCGGTCGCGTGTCGGGGGCGGACCTGCTGGCCGTCAGTGGCCAGCGGGTCCTGGTGGCGAACCGCATGCCGACCGATGACGGCGGCGCCGTCGTCACCCTGCGCGACCGCACTGAACTGGAGCGGCTGGGCCGCGAACTGGACGGCACCCGCGGCCTCATCGACGCCCTCCGTGCCCAGGACCACGAGCACGCCAACCGGCTGCACACCCTGCTCGGCCTGCTCGAACTCGGGCTGCACGAGGAAGCCGTGGAGTTTGTGACACAGGCCGTGGGGGTGCATCGCGCGACCGCCGAGCAGGTCACCGAGCGCGTCCACGATCCACTGCTCGCCGCCCTCCTGGTGGGCAAGGCCACCGTCGCCACCGAGCGCGGCGTCTCCTTGAGCGTCTCTCCCGATACGCATCTGCCTGATCGTCTGATCGACCCGCCCAGCCTGGTCACCATCCTCGGGAACCTCGTCGACAACGCCCTGGATGCCACATCGGGTGAGCGCGACGCCCAACTGGAGGCGGAGATCCGTGCGGAAGGCCGGACCGCCGTCGTGCGTGTCAGCGACAACGGACCGGGCGTGCCCGAGGAACGTCGCGCGGAAATCTTCACCGAGGGATGGACGACCAAGGAGCCACCTGCCCACGGGCAGCGCGGCATCGGCCTGGCACTCGTACGCCGACTCGCTGAGCGCTACGGAGGCAGCGCCGAGGTCGGCGAGCGCCCCGGTGGTGGTGCGGTCTTCACCGTGACGGTCCCCGACGCACTGTCCGATGAGCTTCCCCAGCCCCGTGAAGCAGCCACGCAGAAGGCAGTCAGCGACACCCACACCACCGGACGGGCCGTAGCGCGCACTCGCCGCCCCGCAGACGCCACGGAGGCCGGCCGATGATCGACGTACTGGTCGTGGACGACGATGTGCACGTCGCGAAGATCAATGCGGCATACGTCGCCAAAATCGAGGGGTTCCGTGTCAGTTGCCTCGCGCACACCGCCGCAGAGGCCCTCACTGCCCTTGAGACGCACCCCGTCGACCTGATCCTCCTGGACCACTACCTCCCCGACAGAACAGGGCTTCAACTGGTCAGCGAGCTGCGACGCCGCGGCCTGCTCACCGACGTGATCATGGTAACTGCGGCACGCGATATCGCCACGGTGCAGGCGGCGATGCGCCACGGGGCGCTGCAGTACCTGGTGAAGCCGTTCACCTTCGCGGGCCTGCGCTCCAAGTTGGAGGGCTACGCGGCGCTGCACCGCACGTTTGCGGGCGGCGGGCAGGCGGAGCAGTCCGAAGTGGACCGGATCTTCGGGGCGTTGGGAGCCGCCAACGCAGGCTCCGCCGAATTGCCGAAGGGGCACTCCACCGCCACCGCCGACCGCGTCCGCTCGGTGCTGCGCTCCGCGGACGCCCCGCTCTCCGCACAGGACGTCGCCCTTCAGGCGGGGCTGAGCCGGCAGACCGCCCAGCGCTACCTCAAACTCTTGGAACGCGCCGGGCGGGTGCGCCTCACACTCAGGTACGGCGAGACCGGCCGCCCTGAGCACCGCTACGAGTGGGTCTAGGACCTTCAACAGGGTCACGGGAAGGCGAGCGACGGGCGGGGGAGGCAACAGCCACACCCCGCCCTGTCCGGCCTTCCCTTGGCCGGCATGTCCGCCACTTGCCCTACCGGGCACGCCCTAAGCGGCCCCGGCCCCCGTAAGCGCCCGTACCTCCGTCTCCGCGTGCCGCGCCGCATCGGCGGCCTCCGGGGAGAGCACCGTTCCCAGCCAGCCCATCAGGAAGCCCAGCGGAATCGACACGACACCGGGGTTGTCGAGTGGGAAGACGGCGAAGTCCAGTCCGGGGAAGAGGGCCTCCGGGCTTCCTGAGACCACCGGCGAAAGGATGACCAGGGTGATCGCAGGGATCAGACCGCCGTATACGGACCACACCGCGCCCCGGGTCGTGAAGCGTCGCCAGAAGAGGGTGAACAGCAGGACCGGCAGGTTGGCCGACGCGGCGACGGCGAATGCCAGTCCTACCAGGAAGGCCACGTTCAAGTCCTGGGCGAGCAGCGCGAGGCCGATGGCGACCGCGCCGACGGCCACCGCCGCGATGCGCGCCACGGTGACCTCGGCGCGCTGGGCGTCCTGCGCGGTGTCGCGCGGGCGCCGTAGGGAGGCATACAGATCGTGTGCCACAGAGGCCGACGACGCGAGTGTGATGCCGGCAACGACGGCCAGGATGGTGGCGAACGCGACCGCGGCCACCACGGCGAAGAGCACCGTTCCTCCGGTCGAACCGGCGCCGCCTCCCAGATCGAGGGCGAGCAGCGGGACAGCGGTGTTGCCTGCCGTATTGGACGCGCGGACGGCATCGCTGCCGAGTACTGCGGCGGCACCGAACCCGAGCACGATGGTCATCAGGTAGAAGCCACCGATCAGACCGATGGACCATACGACGGAGCGACGGGCGGAGCGCGCCGTGGGCACGGTGTAGAAGCGGGAGAGGATGTGCGGCAGTCCGGCCGTGCCCAGGACGAGTGCGATGCCGAGGCTGATGAAGTCGAGCCGCGAGATCCAGTCGCCGCCGTATTTGAGACCGGGTGCGAGAAAGTCGCGACCGTGGCCACTGCGTTCGGCGGCGGTGTTCAGCAGTGCGTTGATGTCGCCGTGGAAGCGGACCAGTACCAGGACGGTCAGTGCGACCGCGCCGCCCATGAGGAGTACGGCTTTGACGACCTGGATCCAGGTCGTGGCCCGCATGCCGCCGAAGGCAACGTAGACCACCATCAGGGCGCCGACCCCGATCACCATCCACGTACGGGCCTGCTGGCCCGCGCTGCCCACGAGCAGGGCGACCAGACTGCCGGCACCGACCATTTGCGCCACCAGGTAGAGCACCGACACGGTGACGGAAGCCGCGCCGGCCGCGACACGGACGGGGCGTTCGCGCATCCGGGCGGCGACGACGTCGGCGAGGGTGAACCTGCCGCAGTTGCGGACCAGTTCGGCAACGAGAAACAGGACGATGAGCCAAGCGACGAGGAAGCCGACCGAGTACAGCAGGCCGTCGTAGCCGAAGAGGGCGATCAGTCCCGAGATGCCGAGGAAGGATGCAGCGGACATGTAGTCCCCCGCGATGGCGAATCCGTTCTCCATGGGCGAGAAGAGTCTTCCGCCCGCGTAGAACTCCTCGGTGGAACCGCGCCTGCGGCGGCTCACCCAGGTGGTGATCGCCAAGGTGACGGCGATGAACACGCTGAACAGAAGCAGCGCGAGGGTCTGGTGGTCACCGGTCACCGGGTGTTCCCTCCGGTCAGTTCCTGGGTTTCCCAGCGGATGTCGAGCGCCGCGCTGTCCCTGCGCAGCCGGGCATGGCGCGCGTACGCCCAGGTGAGCAGGAAGGTGGTGGCGAACTGGCCGAGGCCGGCGAGCATCGCGACGTTCAGGGCGCCTGCGACGCGGTGGGCCATGAGGTCCGGCGCGGCGGTCGCCGCAATCACATAGGCCAGGTACCAAGCCAGGAAGACCACCGTGCCCGGTAGGACGAAGCGCCGGTAGCGGCGACGTACCTCCTGGAAGGCCGCGCTTCGCTGCACCGCCAGGTAGACCTCGTCATGCGGCGCGGACCGCGGTCCCGGTACCGGTGGCGGTGGCTGCGTGCCACCCCACCCGTCCGTTGTCTCCGCCGCGTCGTCCAGTTCACCCCACCCGGAGGCGAGAGTGTCGTACCAGGGATCGTCGAGCCGTAGGGCCCCTGGATCACCGACCGAGCGGCCGTCCTGCTTGTCCACCGAACTCTCCTTGATGCACGGGGCTGTTGTCCGTGCGGCCCAAGGGTGGACAGAAAGGAAGATCCGGGATGCTTCATTGCGAATCCTTCACCCCATCAGGTGAGGCGTCACCCGGGCGGCTGTGCGAGACCGTGGCGGTACGCGTAGTGGATGGCCTGGGCCCGGTCCCGTAGCCCCGCTTTGGCGAAGAGATTGTTGATGTGGGTCTTCACGGTCGCCGTGGAAACGTGCAGCGTGCGCGCGATTTCGGGGTTGGACCGTCCCTCGGCGATCAGTCGCAGCACCTCCACCTCACGGGCGGTCAGCCCGTCCGGCGGCTCATTCGATGACTGCGGCCGGGGACTCACGGGCTCTGTGAAGCGCTCCAAAAGCCTGCGCTGGATCTTGGGCGACAGGCCGGCCTCACCCGAGAGCACATCGTCGATGGCACGGACGATCTCGTCGCCGTCGGCGTCCTTGGTCAGGTAGCCGCGTGCACCGGCCTGGAGAGCGGGAAAGAGCGAGTCGTCGTCCGCATAGGTGGTGAGCACCACGACCTGGGTACCGGGGTGCTCGCGACGGATGCGGCGGGTGGCCTCGACGCCGTCGCAGCGCGGCATCCGCAGATCCATCAGGGCGACGTCGGGGGCGAGTCCCGCGACGAGGCGGACCGCCTCCGCACCGTCGGCGGCCGATCCGACAACCTCGATGCCCGGCAGCAGCCCCAGCAGCATCACGATTCCCTCGCGCACCACCGTCTGGTCGTCGGCGACCACGACCCGTGTCACCGTGCGCTCCGTCATGCCGGCACCCGCAACCTCACCACGAACCCGTCTCCATCAGGGCCGGACTCCAGCGTTCCGCCGAGGAGTTCCGCGCGCTCCCGCATTCCGGGCAGACCGTACCCGGAGCCGCTCTTGGCGAGCTCGCCGGGCTTCCCACAGCCACCGGAGTCGCGCACTTCAAGCCCCACGTCCTCCGTCCCGTACTCCAGCCGCACGCTCACCCGGGCTCCCGGAGCGTGCTTGCGCACGTTCGTCAAAGCCTCCTGGGCGACCCTGCGGACGGCGAGGCCGGCTTCGGCCGGCACGGTGCGGGCCTCGCCCGTCACCAGCAGCTGAGCGCCCTCAGCGGCCGTCAGGCGGCTCAGGAAGTCCTCGACCGGGATCATCTCCCCGCGCAGCGCGGAAAGCGCCTCACGGGTGCCTTCCAGCCCTTCTCGGGCCATCCCCCGGCACGCCGTGACCCGCTCCAGCAGCTGGTCACGGTCGGCCTCGAGGTCGGCGCTCCGCTGTATCAGCAGCCGTACCGCCTCCAGGTGCACCAGCTGGGCGCTGAGGCTGTGGGCGAGTACGTCGTGGATCTCCCGTGCGATCCGCCCGCGTTCGGTGAGCGCCGCTGATTCGGCCTCCGCCTTGTGAGCCGCCCGTTCCTGCACCAGCAGCCGCTCGGCATTGCCGCGCGCCTCGGCGTCCAGCCGTATGACGTAGCCCGCCAACGCCAGCCCCACGGTGGTGGCGGTGGTCGCTACCCAATTGCCGGTGTTCATCGCCGCGTACGCACCAAGGGCGGCGGCGGAGCACGGAAGGGCGACGCTCAGCGGCAGTCGCTCCATGGCGGTGATGGCGCAGGCGCACCACAGGACGATCGCGGGCACCCGCGCCCCGGCGAGGTCGAAGCCGAAGGCCGCGGCCTCCAAGAGGGCGAACAGGCCGATGGACGGCCACAGACGGCGCGCCAGTGTCGTGCGGTAAAGGCCGCGGAACGCCAGGACGGTGCCGACCATCCCGGCACCCGCCGCGGCCAGGCCCCAGCCGGTGAACGCCCGCCCCGCCAGGGTCGTCCACATCAGAGCCCCGACCACCACGAGACGCACCGCCCGGCGGATCCACATCCGGGCGCCGGTCATCCCTTCACGGGACAGCGACTCCCGCAGCGGCCAGCTCGTCCAGGAGTTCAGCAGCACGTACGGTCCTTCCCCGGCGCGCTCACGGCCTCAGCCCGCGACGGGGACACGGTACTTCTGCCGCACCGCCTGGGCCCGCCACAGGGTGGCCCCTCCACGGGCCAGCAGCATGGCGGCGACGGAGAGCATGACGGCCGCGCTGCCCTGGTGAACGCCCATGGCCGCGGCGATGCCCAGGAGGCCGAGGCGTAGCACCAGACCGCACAGCCACACGCCGGCCGCCGCCCAGCCGCCCTTGGTCCACACGACACCGTCCGCGTCGGTCCAGATGCGCGTCGTCCGGGCCCAGCCCACACCACAGGCCAGCCCGATCAGGACCTCCAGGCCCAGCAGAACGGCGGACGCCATGTGGTGCGCCGGGTCCAGGAGGCCGGGCTGCCGCACCGCCATGACCGCGAGGACGACCGGGATCAGCCACCACGTCTTGCGCTCCGAAGTGATGCGCTGCGCGGTGAACTGACGGACGAACACCAGCGCAACAGCCGCGGTGATCACAACGATGTTGAGCAAGCCGCTCATGATCTGGCCCTCCTGGGGACGGGAATTCGACCGTCCCGACGCTATGGAGCGGTGCTGCCGCCCGGATCGGAGCCAGGGTGGGGCCCGGGTGGAAACGGCGACGGGCGCCTGTCCACCCAGGGGTGGAGAGGCGCCCGTCGGGAGCTGCGGCCCCCTTAGGTGTCGATGCGCGAACGGTCCAGAGTGGACGCGGAGTTGGTGATGAACTCCTTACGGGGCGCGACTTCGTTGCCCATGAGGAGATCGAATGCCTTCTCCGCCGCTTCGAGGTCGCTGATGTTGATGCGACGCAGGGTGCGGTGGCGCGGGTCCATGGTCGTCTCGGCGAGCTGGTCGGCGTCCATCTCACCCAGACCCTTGTAGCGCTGGATGCTGTCCTTGTAGCGGACCTTCTTGCGCTGGAGTTCGAGCAGGGTCTGACGCAGCTCGTTGTCCGAGTACGTGTAGATGTACTTTTCCTGGCCCTTTTTGGGGTTGATCAGTTCGACACGGTGCAGCGGCGGGACGGCGGAGAACACCCGGCCCTGTTCGACCATCGGGCGCATGTAGCGCTGGAAGAGGGTCAGCAGCAGGCAGCGGATGTGGGCGCCGTCGACGTCCGCGTCGGCCAGGAAGATGACCTTGCCGTAGCGGGCGGTGTCGATGTCGAACGTACGGCCCGAGCCGGCTCCTATGACCTGGATGATGGCGCCGCACTCGGCATTCTTGAGCATGTCCGAAACCGACGACTTCTGGACATTCAGAATCTTGCCGCGGATCGGCAGCAGGGCCTGGAACTCCGAATTACGTGCCAGCTTGGCGGTACCCAGCGCCGAGTCTCCCTCGACGATGAACAGTTCGCTGCGGTCGACGTCGTCGCTGCGGCAGTCCGCGAGCTTGGCCGGCAGCGAGGAGGATTCCAGCGCAGTCTTCCGCCGCTGGGCCTCCTTGTGCTGACGGGCGGCGATGCGCGTCCGGGCCGCGGCGACGATCTTCTCCAGGACGGCGCGCGCCTGCTGCTTGTCGTCCCGCTTCGTGGAGGTCAGGAACGCCTTGAGTTCCCGGCTCACCACCTGGGCGACGATCCGCGAGGCGGCGGAGGTGCCGAGCACCTCCTTGGTCTGCCCCTCGAACTGCGGCTCCGCGAGCCGTACGGTCACGACGGCGGTAAGGCCCTCCATGGCGTCGTCCTTGACGACGTCGTCCTCGGCGACCCTGAGCAGCTTGCTCGATCGCAGCACCTCGTTGACGGTCTTGGTGACCGACCGCTCGAAACCGGAGACGTGGGTGCCGCCCTTGGGCGTCGCGATGATATTGACGAACGACTTGACCGTCGCGTCGTAGCCGGTGCCCCAGCGCAGCGCGACATCGACGCCCAGTTCCCGGGTGACCTCGGTCGGTGTCATGTGACCGCGGTCGTCGAGAACCGGCACGGTCTCCTTGAAGGTGCCCTGGCCGGCCAGCCGGAGCACGTCACAGACGGCCTTGTCCTGCGCGAGGTACTCGCAGAATTCGCTGATGCCGCCGTCGTAGCGGAACGTCTCTTCGGTCTTTCCGGCGCCGTCGATGCCGCGCTCGTCACGGACCACGAGGGTCAGGCCCGGCACGAGGAAGGCCGTCTGGCGGGCGCGGGCGTGCAGCGTCTCCAGGGAGAGCTTGGCGTCCTTGAGGAAGATCTGCCGGTCGGCCCAGTAGCGCACCCGGGTGCCGGTCTTCGTCTTGGCGATCCGCTTGCCCTTGAGCAGGCCGTTGCCCGGATCGAAGGGGGCGTCGGGACCGGATTCGGTGAAGATCCCGGGGACGCCGCGGCGGAAGCTGATCGAATGCGTCTTGCTGCTGCGGTCCACCTCGACGTCCAGCCGGGCGGACAGCGCGTTGACGACCGAGGCGCCGACGCCGTGCAGACCGCCGGAGGCCGCGTACGAGCCACCGCCGAACTTTCCGCCGGCGTGCAGCTTGGTCATCACGACCTCGACGCCGCTGAGTCCGGTCTTGGGCTCGACATCGACGGGGATGCCCCGGCCGTTGTCCCTGACCTCGACCGACCCGTCGTCGTGGAGGATCACCTCGATGTGATCGCAGTAGCCGCCCAGTGCCTCGTCGACGGAGTTGTCGATGATCTCCCAGAGGCAGTGCATCAACCCCCGGCTGTCCGTCGAGCCGATATACATGCCGGGGCGCTTGCGGACGGCTTCGAGCCCCTCGAGGACGAGCAGATGCCGCGCGGTGTAGTTGGAACCGTCCCGGTCTGCCCCGGTCAGCACTGCGGTGGACGGCACGGACATCTCGGCGGTCACGCGGTTCGCTCCTCGCTGAATTTCTGGCAGTCCGCATTCCGCGGACTCGGTTGTGGCGGTGTCGCCGGTCAGAGGGTACCGAGGCTTGGTAGAGCCGATGTGACGCCACCCGTGGGCATGGCCATGGTAGTAGAATTTCGCTCGTACGTTCGATCCCTCGTTGGGGTGACGTCCGAGTGACGTGCACATCACGTTCCCTTCGAGGCATGAACCATTTAGGCTCCGGGCACGTCCTCATCAACAACCGGCAAGCCAGCCGGGGGGACAGACCAACAACCAACGTGAATCAGACCACCAAGCAATACGGCTCATTCGCCGCCACCCGGCAGCACCCGGCCTCCTCGAAGAATTTTTTCGAGGAAAAGGCACGAGCGGGAACGTTTTCGGCCTGGTTGGATGTTGACCCTGGTACGACAGCTCGTCGAGCTAGAGAAGAGGCGACGTGACTACTGTTCTGACACCCGCGAGCCCGCTGACGGCCGCTGACCGCTGCGACCGCTGCGGCGCCCAGGCATACCTGCGCGTCGTCCTGATGTCCGGCGGAGAACTGCTCTTCTGCGCCCACCACGGTCGCAAGTTCGAGCCAGAACTCAAGAAGATCGCCGCGGAAATACAGGACGAGACGGAGCGGCTGACCGCTTCTCCGGCGTCCGCGTCCGATGAGGAACGCTGACACTTCGCATCCACGACGAGCGAGCAGCGGCCCAGCGCCGTACTGCGGGCGGCCTCCCCGACACCACCGGGGAGGCCGCCCGCACTCGTGCGCTCATCCATGGCTGACAGCTCCCCGCGCCGCTCAGTCGGCCCCGTGTGCGGCCACGGCCGGGAGCAGCGCCGAGGCGCGCGTATAGACCCCGGGACTGCCTGCCTGACCGCAGCCGGTCCCCCACGAGACCAGGCCCACCAGCCGGCCGCGCACGACCAGCGGCCCGCCACTGTCCCCCTGGCAGGCATCCCGGCCGCCGGTCGGCTCCCCCGCGCACAGCATCGACTGCGCTCTGTACTTGCCGTCGGCACTGCCCGGATAGGCCCGCGCACAGACCGCATCCCGCAGTACATTGACGTGCGCCGCCCGTAGGTGTGACGCGTAGCTGCCGCCGCCTGTGGTGTCACCCCAGCCGTAGACCGTGGCCGCGTTGCCCGGCCGGTAGGCACTGTCGTTCCGTTCCGCTATCGGGAGGGGCCGGTTCGGAAGCGGCTTGTCGAGCGTGAGGACAGCCATGTCGCCGTCGTTGGTCCAGCTGTTGTAGCGCGGGTTGACCCAGATCTTCGCGGGCGTGAGCTCCTGTCCGCCGCCGGCGGCGAGGTTGTCGCGTCCGACGACGATCCTCAGGTCCCGCACCTGCCGCCAGGGGACGCCCAGCACCTCCTTGCTCAGGCAGTGCGCCGCCGTCACCACCGTGGAGTGCCCGACGAGCACGCCACCACAGAACTGTCCGGAGCGCTGGGCGCCGAACCGCTCATGGGAGGCCAGCGCCACCGCCCAGGGGCTGTGCGCCAGCGGTGCGGGCTTCCCGCCGATCACCGACTCGTCCGCGGCCGCCGGCGTCGGCAGGGCGAGGGCCAGCGCGAGGGCTCCGAGGGCGGCGTGAACGGTCGGAC
The DNA here is from genome assembly GCF_042724075.1 of Streptomyces sp. NPDC127097. Taxonomy (NCBI): domain Bacteria; kingdom Bacillati; phylum Actinomycetota; class Actinomycetes; order Kitasatosporales; family Streptomycetaceae; genus Streptomyces; species Streptomyces sp. NPDC127097. The sequence continues at coordinate 42,957 of NZ_JBHXFI010000014.1, forward strand.
GCATTCGGACTCCTGACTCTGGGGCAGTGCACGCATACCCAGAGTGAGACAATCGGCCGCCCGGCGCACCCGGACGAGCGCGAGCCCGGCCCTCCGGCTAGGAGGACCGGGCTCGTGATGCCGTCCGGACGGGTGGGACTAGTCGAGGTAGTCGCGCAGCACCTGGGAGCGCGACGGGTGACGCAGCTTCGACATCGTCTTCGACTCGATCTGGCGGATCCGCTCACGCGTGACGCCGTAGACCTTGCCGATCTCGTCCAGCGTCTTGGGCTGGCCGTCGGTGAGGCCGAAGCGCATGGACACGACGCCGGCCTCACGCTCGGAGAGGGTGTCCAGCACCGAGTGCAGCTGCTCCTGGAGAAGCGTGAAGCTGACCGCATCGGCCGGGACGACCGCCTCGGAGTCCTCGATGAGGTCACCGAACTCGCTGTCGCCGTCCTCGCCCAGCGGGGTGTGCAGCGAGATCGGCTCACGGCCGTACTTCTGGACCTCGATGACCTTTTCAGGGGTCATGTCGAGTTCCTTGGCCAGCTCCTCCGGGGTGGGCTCACGGCCCAGGTCCTGGAGCATCTGGCGCTGGACGCGCGCGAGCTTGTTGATGACCTCGACCATGTGGACGGGGATACGGATCGTACGGGCCTGGTCGGCCATGGCGCGGGTGATGGCCTGGCGGATCCACCACGTCGCGTAGGTCGAGAACTTGTAGCCCTTGGTGTAGTCGAACTTCTCGACCGCACGGATCAGACCGAGGTTGCCCTCCTGGATCAGGTCCAGGAAGAGCATGCCGCGGCCGGTGTACCGCTTGGCCAGGGAGACGACCAGACGGAGGTTGGCCTCCAGGAGGTGGTTCTTCGCCCGGCGGCCGTCCTCAGCGATGATCTCCAGCTCGCGCTTGAGCTTCGGAGCGAGCTTGTCGGAGTTCGCCAGCTTGTCCTCGGCGAACAGGCCGGCCTCGATGCGCTTGGCGAGCTCGACCTCCTGCTCGGCGTTGAGGAGCGGGACCTTGCCGATCTGCTTGAGGTAGTCCTTGACCGGGTCGGCGGTGGCGCCGGCCGCGGCGACCTGCTGGGCCGGGGCGTCGTCCTCGTCGTCGTCGGACAGAACGAAGCCGGCGTTCTCCGCACCCTCGGCGGCCTCGGGGGCGTCGCCCTTACCGGGCGCCGGGGTCTCCTCGGTCACGTCCTCGTCGAGCAGCTCGTCGACGTCCTTCTTGGACGCGGTCTTCTTCGCGGTGGCCTTCTTGGCCGTGGTCTTCTTCGCGACCGCCTTCTTGGCGGTCGTCTTCTTCGCCGCTGCCTTCTTCGCAGGCGCGGACTCGGACTCACCGGCCGACGGGTCCGCCACGGGGGCGGGGGCCGCGGCCGCGGTGGTCTTCTTGACCGTGGCGGTCTTCGCCGCGACGGTCTTGGTGGCGGTGCGCTTCGCCGGACTCTTCGCTGCGACGCTCTTGCGGGTGCGCTTGGGCGCCTCTGCGGCACTGACCATCAGCGTCACACCCTCCTCGTCGAGGATCTGGTTGAGGCTGCGCAGAACGTTCTTCCACTGGGTTGGCGGAATCTGGTCAGCCTCGAAGGCCCGACGCACGTCATCGCCGGCGATCTGCCCATCTGCCTTTCCCCGCTCGATGAGCGCCATCACAGACTCGGACTCGGCGATCTCCGGCGGGAGCGTACGGGATGTGCTGGCCGACACGAACAACCTCTCGGAACGATGGAAACGGCTTCCGACCCCGTCCACTGTGGATCGGAGCCGACGACCGCCGGTGGGGATGGACCGACGGCGCAGGGGCAACCGGGGAGTTGAACAGCGTCACGAACGCCGCTCGTATTCCCTCCTCGGCTATCACCTCTTAAGTCATCGCGCTTCCCTGAAGAGCGTTACGCCCAATCTGCGTGGCCCGAGTCACACCCCATAACGACCCATTCCCAGTCATATGACATGCAACCCTCCCAAGGTCTCTCGCCGGATCCGGTCGACGACCCGGATCCGGCGATCTCGTGCGCCATCGCCGCGTACGGCGTGCCCTGCCCGGAGGAGCGTGCAGGGCACGGGGGCCGCGCGGCGCCTACTGTCCGTACGCGGTCGGGTACGGCCTTCAGTGCTCGCGGGGCGCGGGGACGACGTGGTCCACGGGCGTCCCGGAGCCCTGGCCGACGACCTCGCCGTGGGCGGCGAGGAGCTGCCGCATCGCGGATTCGGCGGCCGTGGCGTCACCGGAGCCGATGGCGTCGACGACCCGCATGTGCTGTCCCACGGACGTCTCGACCGGTCGCTCGCAGCCGCCGGCGGTGCCACCGGAGACGTGCAGGGCGGCGGAGACGATGCCCGAGAGGTGCTCGAGCATGCGGTTGCCGGCGAGCTGGAGCAGCAGCGCGTGGAACTCGGCGTCGGCGCGGGAGAAGGTCATGGTGTCGCCCTGTGCCGCGGAGTGGCCCATGATCTCGACCATGTCCGCCAGTCGCTGCTGGATGTCCTCACGGCCGTGGCCGGCGGCGAGCCGGGCGGCGAGGGGCTCGATCGTCCAGCGGAGCTCACACAGCTCACGGCGCTGGTCGTCACGCTGTGGCCCGTAGGCCCGCCACTCGATGATGTCGGGGTCGAGGAGGTTCCAGTCGCTGACCGGGCGCACTCGGGTGCCGACGTTCGGGCGGGCACTGACGAGGCCCTTGGCCTCGAGGACTCGCAGCGATTCACGGACGACGGTGCGGGAGACCTCGAAGCGCTGGCCGATCTCCTCGGGTACGAGCGGGCGGTCGGCGCCGAGATCGCCGGAGACGATCATCTGGCCCAGCTGCTGGACGAGTTGGCCGTGCAGACCTCTGCCGCGGCTGCCGGCCGCGCGACGGCCTACCCGGCCGATATCTGCTTCGGAGCCGTCCCAGACCTGCGAAACCCGCTCGGCACGGTCCTGGCCGGCTGCGTTGTTGGCGTTCGCGGCGTTGGCCGCGTTGGCGTAGGGGTAGCGGTCAAGCTCGCCCGGGCCTGCGAGGCCGGTGTCGCCGGGGCGAGCCGCGGTCATCATGGTGTGCGCAAGGGTACTCACGCCTCTTTTGTCGGCGACACCCTGAACACCCTTGAGGTCTTTGGTGAAAAGCACACGAAAGGGTGATCGCCCCCCATCCCTGAATTGACGCTTTATCGGAAAGAAATGCGCTCTCCCAGGCGAGTTGTGGACAGCGGCCACAACAACAGGACGCCAAAACATATGCATTACCCGATCAGCGGCTGAAGCCGCCCGGCCCGGTGGACACATCACCGCAGACCAGGCCGGTCGACGACAACACCGTTGCGCCGCCTGCTGGTTGGCGCGTGAAGCGCATCACGAACAGATGCACCTTGGTCGATTCCGAACGAGCTCTTGACGCGGCGGCCGAACGATAGGACGGCCCCGTCCGAGCGTTATGAGAGGGGCTGCGGACAATCCCATTGCGAGGGAACGGAATACGCCAATGACCCAAACCTCCACCCAGGTAAAATCGGCGACAGTCCGCCCAACTGAGGGCACGAAAAGGCCACTCGGTGACGGTGGCGACGAAGGGGCCCGTGGCCGGCGTCGGACCGAGGTAGGGAGACGGAACGGGGGCGAGCGGCCGACGGGACAGGGCGTCGGGAACGGTTCGTTCCGGCTGGCGGGGGCGGCCTAGCGAGGTGGCGCACCGGTCGAGCGGCGCTGCGCGACCGGGGGTCCCGACGGCGGCGGAAAACACGCCAGAGGAGCCGCCGGGCGACCCGGCAATGCGAGGCGTCGCACCCCTCGCGGGGCGTGAGGCCGGTCGGGAACTACGGGAGATACGAGAGGACTCACCCGGCCAAGGTACCGCAATATGTCCTATTTTCTCGTAATTGTTCGTCCTTGATGGCTCGCCGCGTCACCGCGGGTGAACTTCGGCCCCACGATGCCTGGGCTGCACGCCGGGCTCAGACCTCCGGGCGCAGCATCGGCGGGTTGAGCAGTGTCGCCCCACCGGCCCTGAACAGCTGTGCGGGACGGCCGCCCTGACGCGTCGTCGTGCCGCCCGTGGGCACCAGGAAACCAGGGGTACCGGTCACCTTGCGGTGGAAGTTGCGGGGGTCCAGTGCGACGCCCCAGACGGCCTCGTACACCCGGCGCAGCTCGCCGACGGTGAACTCGGGCGGACAGAAGGCCGTGGCCAGCGAGGAGTACTCGATCTTCGAGCGGGCGCGCTCCACGCCGTCGCCGAGGATCCGGGCGTGGTCGAAGGCGAGCGGGGCCGCAAGCTCGCCCTCCCGGGTGGTGTCGTCCGGCTCCAGGAGGGTCTCGACCGGTGCCCAGCGTGCGCTGTGGGCGTCGCCGCCGGCCCGGGGAGCGGGCAGGTCGGGGGCGAGGACCAGGTGCGCGACGCTGACGACCCGCATCCGGGGGTCCCGCTTGGGGTCCCCGTACGTGGCGAGCTGCTCCAGGTGCGCGCCGTAGATCGGCGACGCGCCCGCCGGGGTCTGGGCTTGCAGACCGGTCTCCTCGGTGAGCTCCCGGGCGGCCGCGGCCTCGAGGTCCTCATCGGCCCGGACGAATCCACCGGGCAGGGCCCAGCGGCCCTGGAACGGCGGCTCACCGCGGCGTACGGCCAGCGCGCACAGGGCGTGGCGGCGCACGGTGAGCACGACCAGGTCGACGGTGACAGCGAAGGGCGGGAAGGCCGACGGGTCGTAGGGAGGCATGGGCGTGATCATAGTCGTCCGCCTGACGATAAACAGGCCCGAAGCACCTCACGAACCCAGCCGCAGACCGTTCGCTGCCGTTTCCACCACCCCCGTCCCGAGTCTGCTGATCCGTACGGCGAACGGTTGTTCCGCGATACTCAGGCCGGTGAGCTGAAGTGCGCCGAGCGGGGCCGTGCCGGGCGGTCGTACGGACACCGTCTTGGCGGGGACATCGGGGCGCAGGCCGGTGAGCGCGACCAGTATGTGTACCGCGCCGGCCGCCGCCACGGCAGCGGGGCGGCAGGCCGCCGGATGCGGCACGGGGGCGCTGTCGATGGTGCGCTGCTCCCCCGCGTACATCTCGGGGAGGCGGTACCCGAAGCTTTCCGCGGCATCGAGAAACCCCTTGGTCAGAGCGCCGGCTGTCCGCTCATGGCCGGCCGCGGCCAATCCGGCGGCGGCGATGGCCGTTTCGTGGACGCGGACCGCGCCACTGCGGTGACCGAACGGGTTGTAGCCGCTCTCTTTGGCGCCCAGCCCCCGCAGGCCCCATCCGGAGTCCATGGCCGGGCTGCCCAGGAGCCCGGCCAGCTGGTCGGTCCGGGCCGCGTCCAGCAGGCCGGGGGCGAGAGCGCCGCCGCCGAGCAGACCGGTGTCGAGGAGCGAGGCGGCGGTGGACGCGAGGTGCGGGACGGGGCGTCCCTCGGCAGTGAGCAGGGCGGCGGGGCGACCGCCTGCGCCGTCGTCCAGCCAGAAGTCCGTACGGAAACGGGTGCGCAGGTCGTCGGCCCAGTCCCGTAGCGCTGCCGCGTCGGAGGATCCGAAGGCATCGAGGAGATCGGCGCCCAGGAGAGCGGCGCGATGGGCATGGGCCTGGGTCTCGCAGCGGTACGGCCCGCCGGGCGCAGGGTCGGGGACGTAGCCCCTGGACCCGCCGCCCGGCGGGTCGGTGATGATCCTCAGCCATCGCAGACAGCGTTCCGCGGCGGGGAGCAGCCGCTCGGTTTCCCGTTCGGGCAGGCCCCAGCGGCGGGCCTCCGCGAGCACGGCGGGGAACAGCAAGGTGGCCTCGATGCCGGTGCAGCTCGGTGGGGCGTGTGGTCCGGCGTCTCTGAGGGAGCCGGGGATTCGGCCGAAATCCGTCCCTGGAGCGGCTTGTTGACCACGGGCGAGGGCGCGCAGTGTGCCCGCGGCGAGCCGGGTGCCCAGGGGAAGCAACATCCGGGCGGCCCACAGCGCCTCGCCCGGTGCAAGGCCGCAACGCCAGGGGAACCCGCCGGCGAGATACAGGTCCGCGGTGGCCGCCGGGTCGCGCATCAGCAGGCCGTGGAGATCGTCGAGGCTGCCCGCCAGGAGCGCGTCGGCCCGATGGTCGTCGCACTCCAGCCGGGCCGCCGACCAGGGACGCGGTGGCCGGTCGCCACGCGTCCGCGGGGCGACCGGCCCGGTGCGGGGGCCGGGGATGCGGGCCTCACCGGGGAGCCGGCCGTTGCCCCGAGCGCCGGCCGGCCCGCCCTTGTCTCGTTCCAGTCCGGCGCGCAGTTCGATGGTGCGCCGGGCGCCGGGCGGCAGATCCAGTTCCCAGCGCAGCAGCCCCGCCGATGCCAGTGCGTCCGCGGGGCCTGGTGTCGCGGATACCACCGCGTGCACTCCGGGCCCGGACCAGCGGAGTCCGGAGCCGTGGACGGTGGGTTGCAGGCCGGGGCCCGGAAAGCCGGCGGCGACGGACCCGAGCTCCGCGAGATCCGTGCCCAGCCGGAGCTCGACCGGAAGCCGGACGGGCCGGGTGGCATTGCTGCGGAACGTGATCTGCTCGGTGCCGTCGGCGGAGCGGAGCCGCTCCATGTGGATCTCCGGGTCCGGCCCGCTCTCACCGGTCCTGCGGATCGTCCCTACGAACCGGGCACGGTCCGCTCCGGTCAACCGTCCCTGGACGACGAGCGGTTCCTCGCCCGCTACCAGCAGCTCGCAGCGGGACAGCACCCGCCGGCCCTCGCGGTAGAAGCCGTCCATGCCCTGGCCGGTCAGCTGCCCCGACGCCGGGGAGACGGCCAGGCACGGGAGGGCGACACAGACGAGTGCGGAGTGGACCGGCTGCGGTTGTGGAGCCCGGGGTGGTGCCGGGCGCCGCGCTCCGGGCAGTCGGCGGGCCGGCTGAGCAGTGGGGACGAGACCTGGCACGCGCTGTGCTCCCTGGTGAGGTCGGGGGTCCGTACGGATTACGCCACTCGGGTGAACGCGCCGGCCGGCGCCCAGGTCACGTCGGTCTCGCAACAGCGGTCCGGTCACGGTCACCGTCGGCTCCCGTCCCGGCCGGCCCGGCGCCTGCCGCGTCCGTCGGTCGTACGGCTGCCCGGTCCCGTGGCGCCGCGCGGGCCCCGGGGGCGGCCGGCGGATCCGGAGCGGGTCGGCCCGGAGCGTTTCGTGGGCCGCGGGGTTACCTTGGCGGCCGGAGCGGTGGAAGACATGGGCGCCTCGGTGGCAGCGGCCGCCTCCTGGTGCTGCGCGCGCAGACAGCGGCGCAGCGGCTCCGGATCGAGACCTTCGTTGATGGCGCGGTGCAGCAGCTGGGCGAAGGTGTAGTCGGGGTCAAGGGCCAGGGCGCAGCTGAGGGCGACACGTGCCGAGGGGCCGTCCTCGGTGGACCAGCACACCCAGCCGGCCAGGGTGAGCGGTGCCACCGCGTGTTCGGCGTAGCCGCCGGCGCAGCGGCGGGCGAGGGCGCGCCAGAGCCGGAGGGCCGGGGCCGCGGCGGGGCCGTCCATCCACTCCGCCGCCCGGTCACGGGTGACCCGGTCCTGGAGGCCGAGGATGAGCGTGGCGGCCTCGGAGTCGGTGATCAGCGCGTCGTCGCAGGCGTCCCTGGCCCGGTTGCTGCCCGAGGGGGGGTCCAGACGGAAACGGCGGATCATGGCGCCGGCCAGATCGAGGGTGTCACGGCGGACGGCCGCCGCCCCGTCCCGCCGGAGCATGTGGGGCACCAGCGCACCAGATGCGGTGTCCAGCGCCTTCTCCTGTTCGGCGGCCCGCGGTCCGGTGCGGGGCCTCAGCCTGGCCTCCATCTCCTTGAGGGAGCCGCGCACCTGCATTCCCGCGTATGCGGCGGCCGCGGCCATCACGGACGTCCCGGGCATGACCATGGGTGTGCCCTCGGCCGGGCAGCAGCGGAAGTCGGGGCAGCAGTAGGACCAGAAGCGGCCGTTGGAGAGACAGAGGGCTTCCAGGACCGGTACGTCGAGCGCGCCGCAGGCGGTACGCAGCCGCTGGGCGAGCGGGCGCAGCCGGTCCTTGACATCCTTGCCGCTCTCGCCCGCCGCGGGCTCCTGGCAGAGGTAGACGATGATCGCCGCGGGCTGGTCGTCACGCTCCTGACCTGCGGAGATCAGACAGTCTGCGAGCTGGTCGGCGACATCCGGCCACTGCGCGGCGTCGGTCGGAATGCCGAGCCTGACCCGGCCGCCGAAGCGGCCGCGCTCGCCGTGCAGGGCGACCATCACGACGCTGTCGTCCGGATAGAAGCCCAAGAAATACGGCAGGGCGTCGGCGAGCTCGGCCGGGCTGCGCAGGGTGACCTGGGCGTCGGCGGAGGGCGCGGTGCTCTCTTCGGCGGAGGCGGAGTGGGAGGAGCGGGAGGAGGAGTCGGACGGGTTCGCGGAGCCGGCGATGTAGGCGGGGTTGGAGAGTGCGGAAGGGCCGGTGGTGTGCTCGGGATCGGCCGGGCCGGCGGGATCAGCGGCGCGGGCGGGGTCAGTGGGACCAGTCGGTGCGATGGGGCGGGAGGGCCTGGTGGCGTTCGGCGGGTTGGCAGGGGGTGCCGGCTTGGGCGGGCGGGGAGAGTTCGAGGGGGTCGGAGCGGACGGAGGAGAGGAAGTGGCGGCGGAGTTGGTGTCGCCCGGGCGCTTGCTCGGTTCGCTGTGCGGATTCATGACTCGAAGATCCCGCGGGCGGCCGCTGCGCCGCGACCCCTGTGGATAACTCGCGGGCGACGAGGTTATCCACAGGTTCGGGCGGGGGTTCGCGCGATGTCAGTGGCATCGGGTTGCATGGGGGCATGAGCAACGAAGATCTGCGTGCCGCAGCCGATGCCGTCCTGACCCGCCTCGTCGGAGACCCCGGCGGCGACGTCAGGCTGCGTGAGGATCAGTGGCATGCGATCGAGGCCCTGGTCGCCGACCACCGCCGCGCCCTGGTCGTGCAGCGCACGGGCTGGGGCAAGTCCGCGGTCTATTTCGTCGCGACGGCGCTGCTGCGCGAGCGCGGCAGCGGCCCGACCGTGATCGTCTCCCCGCTGCTGGCGCTGATGCGTAACCAGGTCGAGGCGGCCGCGCGCGCCGGGATCCGCGCGCGCACGATCAACTCCGCCAACACCGAGGAGTGGGACACCGTCCAGGCCGAGGTGGCGGCCGGTGACGTGGATGTCCTGCTGGTGAGCCCCGACGAACTGTCTTCTCCAATCTCGGGCTCTGCAGACTCTTCAGTGGGTTCGGTCGGAGTCCAGCACACTGGGCCCCGCTCCAGCCGCTCAACGCATTCCCGCATGTCAACACTCCAGTGTCACCTGCAAGGTGAACAGCTTGGCCGTGTTGTCACCGGAAGACGTTGCCTTCCCCGTGCTCGTGCTCTGTCTGTTGTTCAGTAGGTGCTGCGGCTCGATGGTGCACTCGATCCGCATGGTCAGCTCGGACAGCGCAGGCAGTGCTGTGCTCTCGACAGCCGCGAGGGCCTGTATCGCGTTCGTCCAGAAGCCGGATTGGCGCCAGCGGGCCGAGTAGGTCCGCAGGGTCGCTGGTTGGCCGAAGAGCGCCGGGAGGTCACTCCAGGGGGTGCCCGTGCGAGCCTTGTAGAGGATTCCTGTCATCACCAGCCGGGGGCTGACGCTCCGGGGCTTGTGGGTGATCATTGGCTCGATCCTTGCCCATCCCTCGTCGGTCAGCAGCGGGACTGGTAGCTGTCTCTCGGTGAACCACGCCTCCAGCGCGCACGGTTGTCCCTTACGCCCGCGTCGAGGGGGCTCCAGGATGGTCACCTTGGCCTCGATCGCGGCCAGGAGCTTCTTCCGCTCGGCAAGTGGCAGATGGTGCAGAGTCCGGAGCGCCATCGCCGCCAGTTCGCTCAGTTGGGCGGATCTCACCTGTGCCGTCACTGCTTCCGCCAGTTGGGCGGTCATCATTTTCCTGGAAGCGAGCAGGGCGTCGAGTTCGGCCCGCAGAGGTGCGATCGCACGCTCCACCGCCTTCTCCGACTCCGCAAGACACAGGTCACGCGCGGCGACGTCCTTCGCGGCTACGCCGATGGCAATGGCGATGGCCCGCCTCTGGGTCTTGATCTGTTGGTCGAGTTCCGTCCTGCGTTCCTTAAGTCCGTAACGCTGACCGCCAGGTATCCCGGTCCGGTCACCCGCCGCGGCCTTGAGTCTGTCGGCGTCACTGAGGAACGTCCTCACCTGTCGCCACGTCTGTTCTTCGACCGGGTCGGCGGCCAGGTATGGGCACGAGCAGGTGGGCGCGCCGGCGTATGCCTCGCTCCGCCCTTGACACCTGTACGCCGGAACCCGGCCGATCGTTCCGCCACCGATGTAGCGCTTGCCGCAGGGGCTGACGATCCGGCCGGTGAGGGAGTAGACACGAGCCTTTTGCGGCGTGCGGACCGGATACCTGCTGGCGGCCCTGACCTCCGCGACCTCGGCAGGGGTGAAGACGGGAGGAAGAGGAATGACCACCGGATCTCCGTTCACCGGCCGGCCGCCGTGATCCCGCTTTACCCCGCTTGAGCCACGGAACGCCTGCCGTGCCTCCAGCACAATGGGATTGAGCACCTGTTGACGCAGACTCTGGCCAGCCCACGGCCGGCCGTCCCGCTTCGCAGAGCCCTCAGCGTTCAGCGCGGCCGCCGCCTTGCCCCAGTCACGCAGCACAACGAACAACGACCGCCCTCGACGCAGGGCGCACGCCTCATGCTTCGCCCCGCAGTCTCTGCTGTCGGGGCACTCGTTGAGGACCAGGCGGCCATCGACCACGCGGTACCCGTAAGGCACCTTGCCACCGACGTATCCTCCGGCCTCGGCCTTCTCCTGGATCCCGCCCTGGGTGCGCTCGCGGATGATGTCCCGCTCGTCCTCGGCGTAGTCGGCATCCTTGCGCATCTTGCTCTCCCCTTCGGGAGTGCTGTTGTCGTAGTCCCGTTTGACCACGGCAACGAAGACGCCGATCTCCTGGAGTTCCCAGACCCACTTCCAAAACGCGCGCCCGGTACGACCGATAGCACGACCCTCGTTGACGACGACGATGTCGAAGGGACGCGGCGCCTTCCGCGCATCCTCCATCAGTCGCCGCAGGGCCGGACGTTCATGGGCCTCCAGTGCCCCCGAGACGCCCTCATCGACGAAGGTTCCAACGTGTGCCCAGCCCTTTTGACCGATGTACGCGCCCGTCCTCTTGCCCGAGTACGCGATGCCGTAGCCCTTGGCCTGCTCCTCCGTCGACACACGCAGGTAGTCCACGGCCCGCAGCACCCTCCGGTCCAAGCGCAAGCGAGCCGCCATAACAGCTGTTGCGCGAGGGTTTTGCACGTCAGAACCGCTACCCCGATGGGTGCGTCACGAAAACCTCGCTGGACGAGCAGGTGAAGGGCCCAACGCTGTTCCTCAGCAGCTGAGTAACGTCGAGCCGGACAGCGCGCGGTCTGCTGGTCCGGAGTGATCAGATAAAGGGTAGCAGCGTCGACAAGAACCGCTCCTGTACGCTGGATCTCAGCGATACGGGCCTCCGTCTGCACCGGGGGTACCAGCGCGGTCCACTTTCTCCGCACGGAGGCGCGGCAGCACCGCGCCCACCAGCGACTTCCCCATCCGCTTGACGGCCTGCGCCGCCCTGCGCATGCCCCACTGGAGCTGCCCCATGCCTGCACAGCCCCAACCCCACTCAGTGCCCCGCGATTTCTACTGCGAGCACACCGAGAGCAAGACCCGACTCCTGGCCCTCGTCGACCACCCCGGTCAACCCGTCATACTGCACGCGGTCATGACCTGTCAGCAGGCCGAGCTCGGCGAATCCGCCGCCGGCCTGCTGCGCCGGATGCTGCACACAGAGCCCAGCCCTGCGCTGCATGGGGAGCTGGAGCGCATCGCCGCCTCCTTGCCCGACGCCCCAGCAGCATCACTACGCCAAGCAGCGGCCCATGTCGCACAGCACCGTTGGCCCTCCCCACACCGATTTCCGGTACCGGCACACCCGATCGAACCCTCCGAGGACACAAACACCGCCCTCGCCGAGGTGCCCCCCTCTACTCCTCACGACGCCAAGCTGGCGGACCTGCCCGGCCAGGTGATCCGCACCATCTGGCTGCGCGAATTCCACGTCCACACCCCGGAACGAGTGCTCGGCGCCGCACGTACCCGCGGTTGGGAACCGGATCCCGATGAACTCCCGGATGAGGATGATCCGCAGGACCTGCTGGGCGCCGTCCTCTATCTTGCCGAGGACTCCGCCGATATCCCGGGTGCGCACACTCTGACCGATTCCTCCGTCAGTGAGCATCTACGCGCCTCGCAAGGCGACGAAGTCGCCGATTGGAGCACCGCCCCTGTAACTGCCGACTTCGGCCGCGGCTGGCGACTGAATGAGGCCATCCACACTGACCTGCCCAAGCACGGGCCGACCGTGGAAACCCCCTTCGGCGACGTCCCGGACTTCGCCGTGCTGTTCCCCACCAAGACTTGCAGCTGTGATGACGAGGAGTGCGATACCTGCGCCTGGCAGCTCACACCACGCACCGCCGATCTCCTGCACAGCGCACTGGAAGTGCTCTCCGACCACGCCCACGACGACATCGAGAACATGGGTGGCACTCCCGTCAACCCCAACACCTCCGCCGGCTGGATCTTCTTCGACCGCCTCCCCCACCTAACCTTCCGCCAGGACCGGCATTGGCGGCGCCAGGTCGCCCATGCCTGCGAGGACCTCGCCGCCGACCTCGCCCGAGGCCAATGGCCTGAACCCACTTGCACCGCTGAGGAACTCGTACTCCACCTCGCCATCGAAGATGCCCCGAGCTACCTGGACTTGGACGACGAAGACCCAGACGCTCGCCACGCCTCCTTGCCCAAGCACCGCGACGACTACGACTGGGACGGCTGCTCAGACCTCCTCTTCCAAGACCATGACGTTCTGATGCTCTACTCCAACCGGTTCGACGGCATCGAGGATCCCGAGGGAGAGGCAAACCAACATCTGGGCATCGGCGATCTACGTGCCCCAGCCTGGTTTGAGCCCTTCGGCAACGTCACTCCACGCTCCCCGGAGCGCACCTTCCGCCGCTGAAGCAACCCGGATAGGTGTGTCTCCTGCCTGACCTCAGCCGACGGGAGACACACCCCGGAGCTTGAGACCCGATGGGGCTACAGGTCCCTGCCACTGCACGCCGCTTACACCGTGCGCGGCGAGCAGTGTTGTTGCCGGGATCCGGTGCTCCATCGTTGTTCTTTCGGAGCGGCGGGATCACGGCACGCGATATATCACCCGGACCCTGGTTGGACCGATGGGTATGCACCCATCGGTCCACACCGTGGTCACCGTGACGATGCCGCTGTCGGCCTTGTCCCGCCAGCTGAGCCACTGCCGGCCCACATGTGCAGTGGCCGAGCCGTCCTCGCGGTCCCCGGAGTCGTCGATGACCGGTCATTGACCTGCTCGGCGTCCCAGCGGGTGGAGAGAGCAGCGCCGTGAGGTAGTCGCGAAGCCCCCGCCGCTGGGACGGGCTAACGAACAGGGTCACCAGGCTGGCGACGCAAGCCGCTCACCTGCGGAATCCAGCCAGGAGAGCGCTTTATTGCCAATCACAGGCAACTCAGGCACAGCGCTGCCGGGCTCCCACTACACATGAAGGCCGGGTGGACATCGGCTGTCCTCGGAGCGAGGAGGGCCATGGTCGGGGGAGGTCTGGGCTATTGCTGACGATCAACGTGGCGTTACTGCTCGCTGTCATCGTTATCCTGCGGCTGCGCCGCCGTACGGAGGCCAGAAGCCGGTTCGACGAAAAGCTGACCGTAGTCATCGTGCTAGCGCTCGGGGTACTGGTCGCCCCGACAGCAGTAGGACACGGAATCCTCAACTTCCTGACCCAGCTCGTGAACGGCCTCTCACGAGCCGGCCAGTGAGCGCCGCCGCACGTGGGCCCATTCTCAGCGAACGAATTGCCAACAAAGCCGCGCGGGCAGCGACCACAGAGCGGTAACCCAGCGTGCGATCGCGCAACGCCCCGTGCTCGCTCACGGCGAGCCCGCGCCGTACCGCACACTGCAAGTACCAAGCATCTCACCGGGGGAAGCATGGCCGCACCAGCACGACGACGTCGACCCACCCGTACCCGCCGCCCCGCCACGAGGCCCCAGCGCCGCACTGTCCGGCGACGTAGGCGTGAGGCCGCCACCAGCCGTCTCATCGTCGCCGCCATCATCCTGGCAACCGCCGTCGCAGCGTTCCGCGAACACCCCGTCACCAGCAGCGTTCTGGCCGCCCTCGCACTGGCCGCGGCTATTCTCCTTCTCCTCGTCCGCACCGGTCGCATCCATCTGCCCACGCTGCCTACCGCTGCCCGGGCGGACTTCACCCACAGCATCGCCGCCTACCAGCACATGACTGGCGTCCAGTTCGAGCACGCCATCGCCGACCTCGCCCGCCGCGACACCTCCGTCCGCACCGCCACCGTCTCCGGCGGCGCCAACGACCGCGTCCTCGACGTCCTCCTCCAACTCAACGACGGCCGCCGCATCGCCGTCCAGTGCAAGCGCTACGCACCATCGAACCGCGTCGGAGCGCCCGTCATCTACGCCGTGAACGGCACCTACCGCGCCTACCACCGATGTGACCAGGCCCTCATCGTCACCACCAGTTCGTTCACCCCAGACGCCCAGCGCGCCAACGCCGAACTCGACCACCCCCTGCGTCTCATCGACGGCCGCGCCCTCAGCCGCTGGGCCTCCGGAGGCCGCCCACCCTGGGGTACCTGACCCCCAGCTTCAGCTCCGCCAACCGCTCATGCAGCTCCGGCCTGGATCAAGGTCTCCACCAAGGTCGGATTCCTGGTCACCGGGGCGCCGAAGCCACCGTCTCCGACGGGACCATCACCGCAGATGATGCACTGCCGGAGAAGGAAAAAGACGTGCTGCTCCTTCGGGTTGCGCTCAGCATTCCATCGCACCAACCGATGCGAACGCGAGCGGACCGTCCATCGCCGATCGGCGGAAGCACCGGCACGGGCGGCACCCAAAGCCTGCGGGACGTATTCTGTATCGATGTCGCCGGGCGGAGCACGGTCCTCCCATTCCGGCTCCGCCCGTCTCCTCAGAAGAACAGGGTGAGCTGCTCGTCCTCCGGCGCTTGTGCGAGGCCGGGTTCCTCCGCGTATTCCGGGTCTACGTCTGCCGGTTCGGTGTCCGCGGCCTCCGCGATCACGCCCAGCGCCGCCGCTAGTCGCTGTTTCTTGGCGCTGCCTTCCACGTCGACAGTGGCCGACTCCTCCGGGGAGGATTCCTCGGCCTCTCCCTCTCCCTCGGCGACCGTCGGCAGTACGTAGTGCTGGGCGAGGCTCGCCAGGTGCAGAGGCAGCGGCAGCGAGAGTGCGTCCAGGTAGTCGGGGGCTTGGCGAAGCTGGTGCACCGCGAGAGCGAGGGCTTCGGGTGAGTCGCCGGCGTCCGGGTGGCAGCCCAGGACCGCGATTTCCACCAGCCCGGGGTTCCAGGCGGGGATGTGCGTGTCGATGGTGGGTTTGCCCTTGTTGGGGCCCTGCCGGAGAGGGCGGGGAGCGATCTTGTCGGCCTCGACGGCGGAGTCCCGGAAGGTGCCTGCCTTGGGAGTGGTGCTGTAGAAGATCCGCCCTGAGGACCGTTCTGCGTCTTCGTCTTCCACCCACAGCCCCTGGGGCAGGCCGTTGACCTCGCCGGGAGCGGCATTGCCCCACCACTGGGGGGTCTCCCGACCTGCTGCCGTACGTACGCGGATCAACCGGAGATCGGGGTCGAGTCCCACCGGCTGGGCGTGCCCGGTTTTGATCAGGTCTCGTTCGGTTCGGCCGTCCTGGAGCCAGGGCCAGTGCAGCCGGCTGTTCTGAGAATGGGTCAGCAGTGCGGTGGGTCGGCCGCGGAGAGAGTGGACCATCTTCTGGAGGTAGCGGGCGGTGGCCCTGCGCTGCTCGTCCATGTTCTGTTGCCAGACGCGGTACTTCGAGCGCTGCCGGGGTACGACAGTGGCGGCTTCGGCGTCCATGGCCGTACTGGTCTCAGTCTCCGTGGGTTCGCTCACCTCCGGAATTTCGGCTGTCTTGACCAGTCCGAGCAGGAAATGGGGGTAGGGGATCCAGCGTCCCGTCCGCTCGTCCCAGCCGGTGACTGCCGCCAGGCCGCTGCCCGGTGCGAGCGGCGTGGCCATGACGGCCACCGGGGTGTGGCGGGGAAGCCGTGTGGGGCCGTCCTTGCGTCGCTTGACCATGTAGGTGGCGACGTAGCGCAGGCTCTCGGGAATCTCCTCGCCGAGCGTGTGCTCGGGCAGGACGCGGACGCCGTACTGGCGCAGGGCGTCCTCCCATCCCGAACGGACCCGATGCGAGAGGTTCTTCTCGGTGTTGTGCCCCTTGGCCTTCTTGGGGACGAGCGCAAACTGCGTGAGCACGCCCGCGTCCGCGCAGCCCAGCCGGAGTGCGTACTTGGGGTCGTCCAGGCGGTGGGCGAAATCCTGTTGGCGGTCGATTTCCACGAGTGCGAAGCCGGGGTGGAGCGGGTCGGCTCCGTCGTCGGTGAGGAATGCCTCGGCCGCCTTCCGGCGGGTGTTGATGCCGGCTTCCAGGGCTTTGCCCCTCGGCCGCGCTTTGGGGTCGATACCCAGGGTGTCGGTGATCCCGCCGGTGGTGCGCAGGCACCGTAGGCGGAGGGTGAGTTCCGGGGACTTCCATTCGAGGATGACCGGGCTTCCGGGCGCGGCCCGCTCGTACACCTCCTCGGCGGTGGCGGGCTCTGGACGGCCTCCGTCGCCGTCCAGCCCGAGGACATCGACGAGGGCCTCGACAGCCGCATCCCGGAACGAAGGGCTCTGCCATAGCAGTCGCGCTTCGACGAGGCACGCGTCTCCGCTTCCCTCGACTGCCTCGGCGGGGCCCCGTCCCTCGTTGATCCTGGCTGCCACCGCGAGTGCGGTTCGGCGGGCGAGGGCTTCGCGTTCCGCTTCGGCGGCCTTCTCCGCTGCCTTGGGCTTGGGGCGGACGTTGGCGGGGGCACTGCTGCCGACGCTCGCTCGGCTGAGGGAGGGGACCCGGCGCATCTCCTGGGGCAGCGCCTGTTCGGCCCACTCGACGATTTGTGAACGTTGGTGCGACATGAGGCCGGCTCCGATGCCATGAGCCCCCATGTGTGTGCTGTGGACGACTGAGGCACGGGTGCCGTCCCCGTCGCCGATCCACGCCTCGGGTTTGGTGAGCAGGCTGACTGGGTCGGGGAAGGGGCGGTTGAGCGTCAGCCTGCCGAGGATCTGGGCGGGTCCGTTGTTCTTCCAGGCGTAGCCCTGAGTGCCGCGGTCCCAGGTCAGACGCGCCACCGCGTACCGGTCGCTGGTGGGCGTTCCGGGCAGCCAGGGGATACCGGGCAGCAGATAGACAGAGGTGTCGCGGCCGTACGGCAGCCGCAGCCGCTGCTTCTTCGCGTCGGGGCGAGTGGCCCAGCGGCGTACTCCGGTGTGCAGGTGGAGACGGGGCCGGGGGTCGAAGGGGACGGTGTGCAGTGAAATGTTGATCACGACGGAGAACCACCACTCACGCCCTTTGACCACGTGCGAGAGAGGCTGCGAGAGGAGCTCCGCTCCTTGCTGGCGCGGGCCTCGCGGCACGGCGCGGAAGTTCAGGCTGCCGGCGCTGTGTTCGTAGGGGCCGAGAGCGAGGATGCGCCGGGCCAGGGCATCGGTCGCGAGTTGGTACTGCCGGTCGTGCGGGGCCGCGGTTCCGCCGTCGGTCGTGGGGCAGCCGAGGAGGTCAACGGTGACGTCCTGCCACTGCGGCGGGCAGGCGCGCAGCGCCGTGTACGTGTCCAGGACTGCGCGGTGGTGCTCGGGTTCGGGGCGGAGGTCCTGGAGCCAGGCTCCATTGAGCCGGTCAAGGGTGTCAGCGGGAAGGGGGTGTGGGACGTCGTACGGGGCGTAGAGCCAGAAGTCCTCGGCCAGCTGGTGCGTGTCGCGGGGGCGGCCTCGGACGATCAGATCGGGGGCGAGAGCCTGCAAGACTCCGTTGAAGCGGGCGACGGGCGCGGTGCGGTACGGCTCAGCCTTGGGGGCGCGGCCGAGGTTGCAGAGTTCCAGGATGCTCTCGTGCCACTGCTCAGGAGAGGGCAGCGCGCGGTAACGGGCGGTCCAGGGGGCAGCGTCGGGCTTGAGGAGGTAGGCGGCCCGGCTGGTGTCGCGGTATTTGGCGGCCATGGTCTTCACAGACTCCTTGCTGTCTCGGCGGTCAGTTTCCGGTGCTCAGGCCGCACAGGGCGTCGTAGAGAGGGTGGTAGAGCGTGCGTACCAGGGCGGGGTCTGCGGGGTCGGGAAACGATTCGGATGGGGTCGCGTCGTCGAAGTAGGGCGCGAGGACGTCACGGAGCTTGATGAGCAGACCGTCGTCGTTGCGCCGGCGTCCGCTGCGGGTCGCCGCTGCGGGCGGAGCCCCGGCCTCGGCGAGGGCGGGGGCGAAGGCCGCGTCGACGAACACCACACGCGCGGGCACTCCGCCTCGCACCAGACGGCCGATGACCTGCCAGATGGTGACGAGCTGGTCCCAGGCGAAGGACGTCTTCTCCGCGTCGCTGAGCCGGGAGTAGATGTAGCGGCGGGACAGCAGGCGGCGCCATTCCTTCCGGGCTGCGAGGCGGAAGCCGAGCCCGGCGGCGTCCAGGTCTGCCGCGTCGGCCACCAGCTTGCCGAAGGTTCCCGCTTCGGGGTCCGGCTGGTCGCGGACGAACCTGGTGACCCAGTCGTTGACGGCGAAGACGGCCAGCGAGAGGTCGTCGGGGCGCGGGTGGGGACGGGCGAGGAAGAGCACGGTCCCGAAGGCTGCCTTGTGGCTCTGGTTGAGGATGTTGTGACCGCGTTCGATCGCCATCAGGGGTGCGACCAGGACTTCAGCGTCCTCGTCCTTGGCGAAGGCAGCCAGGTCACCACGGCGTACGGCGGAGGCTCGGGTGAAGTCGCCGGTGGCCGTGTCGCCAGGACCGGTGTGGTCGAGCTCTGCCTTGTCGGAGGCCAGGACCCGGACCTTTCCTCGCCAGCGCGGCATGCGTTCAAGGAGGTCGGCGGCGGTCCTGGCGTCCTGGTAGCTGCCGACCAGGAGCAGTGCCCGTCGTCGTTCACCGTCTTCGATCCGCCGCAGTTCCCTGTCGAGGAGCGATGTGCTGCCCGGGGCCGACTTCCCGAGCTGGGTGACCATCTGGGCCAAGACCCTCTCACGGGTGTCGAGTTTGGCTCCAGAGAGTGTGAGCGGGGTTCCTTCGCCGTCGTAGAGGAACAGCGTGGTGAAGCGGGTCCGCCGGATGGAGTCGACGGCGGCCTGGTGGGGTTTGAGGATCGCTTTGACCGGGGCCATGACGTGTGCACGGGTCGATGTCCCGGCCCAGCTGGTGCCGGACATAAGCAGCACGTGCGGTCCGGGCCGGCCCGCGGCCGAGTCGGCTCCCAGTGCAGGAAGGTTGAGCAGAAGCTCCCGGCCTACGCCGGCGCACCGGAAGAAGCGGAGGGTGCCGCTGCGCCGTTCGTCGCCGTCTGGGCCTCGCTCCGGGTCTTCGGGAAGGTACTGGAACCCGAGGACATTTCCCATCGGGGCTTCCGGCACAACCGGTGCGTAGTCCAGGGGCGGTCTGCGGGACAGTTCGTTATCGGCGGTGTCCAGGTGGAGGGCTGCCTCGGCCTGCGGCCACAGGAAAGTGACGCGTTCGAGGCGCTGATGCAGTGCGGCCAGTACCAGGGTGAACTCAAGGCGCCGTGCCTCCCGCTCCAGCCAGGGCTCAGCCCCCCATGTGTCCACGGGGTCCCTGGCGGGTTTCCCCGGCTCGGGTGCCTCTTGGCGCAGTGAACCGTCCAACAGGGGCGACCCGGCGATTAGGGTGTCGAGAACGGAGCGGACCCGTTGGCTAGTCGCAGTTTGGTCGAGGTTGTGCAGGAGATCTCCGGTCCTGCGGATCAGTTTGTCTGTGAGGTCGCTGTGCGGGCCGCGATCACCGAGAGGGTCGTCGCGGAAGGCGTCGAGGGCCTCGATCACTTCGTTGCGGCGGGTATCCCACGGCTCTGTACCCGGGATGCGCGGCATGCATGCGGGACCGTCGGGCTCGTCGTCGGAGTCGTACACCTCGGCGTCGGAGGAGATCCCGTCGGGGAGGGACCCGTCGGCACGTGGCCGGGGGTACCACTGGTTGACGAGCTTCTCCTGGAGCGTCCAGGCACTGAAGTACTCGATGTCCGCCCACTGACGGAGGTCGTCGTCGGTGATCAGCCTGCGATAGAGGCGATTGGCAGCGATGTGGACGATGTCCAGGGAGGCTGACCAGCGTTCGACATCGCGCGCCGAGAGGGGCAGGCGGCCCTGCCGGGCCAGTTCATCGATCTTGTGGATGCCGAGTCGGTCGAGCCAGGATTCCGGACCACGCACGATCAGCGTCGCTGACGGGGCGAAGGCGGTGTCGAGCTGCATCTGTACACGGTCTGCTTCGTCGATGATGACGATGTCGCTGCGTAAGCAGGCGAGTTCGAGGTGCCTGAGACGTTCGGCGTTGAGGTGGTTCGGGACGGCGCTCTGCAGCAAGCTGGCCGGGTTGGCCACCCAGATCAGGGCGTCGACCAACTCTCGGTCGGTGGCGTGCCGGGGGCAGACGCTCCACACCGGACAGCCGTGGTCGGACCGGGAAGTCTCAGGCTCCGCTCCCCTGGTGCTTTCCTCCTCGTGCCCTTCTGGCGCGTCGTGCCGGTACACGGGCATCTGGATGTCCCCGACGGCAGTCGGACCAGGCTTCTTGACAGGGCGTAGTTCCGTGCAGGGGGCGTCGAGATAGCGCAGGGGTTCGGTGGCTTCCAGTCCGCGCTGCGCGTCGAGGACGCACACCGTGCTGAGGTCGTCGAAGGCCGGATCGTCGTGCTGGAGCAGGGAGGCTTGGCCGCGTGCGGCGAGTCGGCGGTGCAGCCGGGATGCGTGCTGCTCGCGGGTGGTGCCGCCGATGACAGGAGCGGCCGTCAGTCCCATGTCCCGAAACTGGCCGACCAGGGTGAGCTGTTCGGCGACATCGCCGACGACCAGAGTGGTGCGCAACCCCTTACGTGCACCCCAGACGGCGATGAGATTCATCAGGGTGCTCTTGCCCGCGCCCACCATGCCGACCAGGTGGAACAGCTGGTCCAGGCGCAGCACCGTCGTCTTCTCGAAGTGCAGCCCATCGGCGGCTAGGACATCGATTTGCAGGTCCTCCAGGCGTCGTACCCATTTCCCGGAGGGGAGGCCGCCAGCGGTCTCGGCTTCCTCCATCCAGTCTGCGGTTTCGGCGAGTTCGGCCAGGGGGATGTCCAGGGGCGGGCCCGCGGTTCCCGGGACCCGGCTTAGGTCGTGGCCGGTCGCCGGTGGAAAGCACAACTGCTCGGGGATGGTCACGGAGGTCGGCCGGTGCCGCTCGGTGAACCGGGCCTGGCCCGCCGGGGCAGGCTGCAGCACGCGCTGATCGAAGTCCGGAAGTCGGGACAGCGCGCGCTCGAACCTGTCGAAGCGGTCTCCTGCTACGGTCGGCTCGACCCGGCGCGCCGGCCCTCCCTCGGGCAGCCGGTATCCGCGGAGCCGTTCGGGCAGCTGGGCATACGTCTCCAGGCACTGGTGCCACATGCGGCGACGACGCAGCTTCCACAGCAGATGGCGTGCCACATCCAGCCTGGCGCTCTGTGCTGGTGTGGTCGCGATGCCCGCGGCCGCGGCGAAGGGGTAGCCGCCTAGGAGGGTATAGACACCATGGGCATCGCGGGAGGGGTCGAGACTCTCCATCAGGTAGAGGCCGAGTTCCACCTGGCAGAGCAGGGAGGGGTTTACGTCCTGGTGTTCCTGGGGCCAGACCGGTTCCAGGGCTTTGGCCAGTGGCTGGTACCACTCGCTGCTGTTACGCACGGGGGGATCCGTTCGTCGGTGCGGAGTCCGTCAGGTGGGGGCCGCTTGCCCCGCGGAGCCGGGCGGTGGCGAGTGCGACGAGCCGGTCGTCGGTGAGCAGGAGCAGGCCCTCGGCGGAGCCGGGGCGGTTGCGCCGGTACGTGCCGAGGTAGTCGCGGTGGGCTTCGGCCTGTTCGCGGGGGACCACCCAGCACGACTCGTCGTAGGGCGGCTCCGGGCGGACGGGTTTCGCAGACCGGCCGAGTAGGCCGGGATGCTTCCAGTCCTTGACGTCGATGGCCCAGACGTGTCCGTCGGGGAAGGTCACGCGCAAGTCGTAGGCGTCGAAGCCGGGCCAGAGTTGAACCTCAAGCCCGAGCGCACTCAGCCGGGCCTCCAGTTCGACCTCGGCACGTCCCGGGCTGGTGACGAACTGCCTCAGTGGTCGCATCAGTTGCAGCAGTCCGGCCGCGTCGGCCCCGGCCAGGGTCCGTCCGTGTGGCGGCGCTCCCCGGCGCCGGCACCGGTCTCGCTCACACCACCATGCGCCGCCAGCGACCGGCGTGAGCAAGGTCAGGCAACGACCGCAGGTGACGTAGGCTCCCTCGAATTCGTAGGAGGCGGGGACAGCCGCGTAGCACTGGTCCAGGAGTTCTTGTACGGGGGCGAGAAACAGGTCGGTATCGGTCTCGAACCGCTCCACTCCGGTGAGAACTGGGCGTTCGACCAGGAGCCTGCGGAAGGCTACGTAGGACTCGGGCGACGACGCCTTGCGGCACAGGCGCATCGCCGTGTGGATAACCTCCCGGTCGAATTGCGCGGCCCCGGCGTCCTTGCCTCTGATCCACCACTCGTGGCACAGCTGGGTGGGAACCAGCGCCTCGGGGTCCACCAGGTAGTCGTCCGGTCCGAAGGCATCCGGCGGCAGGTCGAGGGGCCAGTCCTCCAAGGGGCGGCTGTGGCACCAGAAGAGCAGTTCCGGCAGGCTGCGGGGGATCTCCTCGACGCCCCTGAGGAGGCAAGCGAGGACGGTCCGATCGAGAGCGCGCTGAGCTTCGGCCGGATAGGGCAGCCTGAACGAGGAGAGCGACCCGAGGTCGGCGAGCTGGATCACCGCGCCGGCCAGCGTACGGACCAGGCGTACGTCGGGGAAGTCGAGCCAGTCGCCGCGCTGGGCGGCGTGGGCATCAGAGGCGGTGGTCATCGGGGCTCCTGCTCCGTCGTGGCGAGGTGGTCGATGCCCGGCTGGCACCATTCGAGGGCTTCGCAGCTGCCGCAGTGCTGGCCTGGATCGGTCGGGTAGTCCTGATCCCGGACCCAGAGCTGTGCGAGTTGCGCGATCACTTCTCTCGCTTCGTCGACGGTTCCCGGGCGCGAGGGGTCCAGCTCCTCAAAGGTCACGTCGTCGGTGTGCAGCAGTTCGAGTTCCACCCTGGAGCGCGCCACGGCACCGCCCAGGACGCCGGCGGCCAGCATCAGTACGCCGAGCGCCAGCTGGGGGTAGTGCTTCAACAGCGACTCCCCTTCATAGAGGTACCTGCTCGCGGTCTTGGTCTCCCGCCAGATCCAGCCCCCACGACGGGTGTGGAGCAGATCGGGGGTGGCTATCAGGACGAGATCGAGTTCGGGGTCGTAGCAGACCGCCTGGTACTGGACACGCACCTCTTCCTCCGGGGCGAGACCGTCCAACGGGCAGTAGAAGGCGTGCTGTTCGAGCATGGCGGCGCCGTCGAGTGCTTCCTTACCGCTCAGGTGCAGGCCGTCCGCGCCCCAGGACGCAGGGTCCGCCGGGCCGGGGAGCTCCTCACAGCTCCGGTAGGGCGTGCTGCAGTGCCGCTGGTTCAGGACGTCGTCGACCACGCGGCCGCGTCGCACTTCCGGGCTCTCGGGCTTCGAGGAGCGCAGTTTGAGCTGCCGCGTCGCGTGGTATTTCGCGGGGCAGTCCCGGTAGGCGCGCAGATCGGTGACCGAGACGCTGCGCCTGGGTCGCCGGCGCTCCGGCGGCGTGATCCGCAGCAGTTCCGGGCTGCGCGGGAGGGCCTCGCAGCCAGTCAGTGCCTTGCAGTCGACGCAGCCGGTTCCGGGGCGGGTCCCGGTGCCGTCGATGGCCTGGCGTAACGCGGGCCACCCCTCCGCCGTGAAATGCTGCCGCGCCTCCTGCCTGTTCCAGTGGAGCAGCTCGTTGTGCTTTCCGTCTCCGCAGCCGAATTCGATGACCCGGACTTGCTCGGGCAGGGCGGTGCGGTGCTGCGGCAGTTCGTCGAAGGGGACCGGAGTGTGCCGCTTCCGCCACCCTCCGCCCGCCGGCCGGCCCCGCGCCGCGACATACGCGGCTGCGGCCTTTTCCCCCTCGGGTCGATCTTCCTTGGCGGCGCCGAAGGTGAGCAGCCACAGTTCCCTGGTGGAGCCGTCGAGGGCCGCGTAGCGGCGTCCCCAGGCGGTCATCTCGTAGGTGTCCGCGCCCCGGGCGTCGACCGGCCCGGGATCCTTGCCGACCACCCATGTGTCACGGACCGGGACGGTGAGCGGGAGGCCGGCGGCCTGGCGTGCGTGCTGGTCCGCCGCCCGGGCCGCCAGATAGCGCCGGACCGCCTCGGCCGACCAGGACAGCAGCAGAGGGTGCGCTTCACGACGGCGATAGAGCCCGAAAGCCCCCTCCGTGCACCGGAGTTCTCCGATCACCCACTCCGGATCTTTGCGCTCGTGTTCAATGAGGTCGAGCGCGTCCATGAAAACCTTGAGCGTAAAGTCCTGGAATTTTTCGATGAGTTCCGGAGGTTCGGGATCGGCAATCAGCATCGGACGGGCGTCGCTGCCGCGTTTCGTTGGGCAGTCCCGGGGGTCAAGCCGCGCCGCACCGAGGTTCGTACGCACCAGCTTGATGTCACCCCTTGTCCCGGCGGGGCGCGGCCAACTGCTCATAGCTCCTCCAAGCGGTATGGCAGGACAGCCCGTTGCGACACTGCAGAGGACGACGCACCGGGTTGCGGGCGTTTCCAGCATGACACAGGAGAGCTGTGAACTAAGTCCATGCACAAATCTGCCATCGATCGCTTTACACTGGGACGCCTCCGCCACGCAACGGTCCGGCGGAACCGGAAACCCGCCAGCGTCGCGCGTCTCCTGCGTGTCGGAGGCGGGACGCTTCAGAGGCAAGGGGCGGCATGAAGAAGGACGATGTGCTGGGCGGCCGGTATAAACTGCTCAAGCATCTGGGCAGCGGCGGCATGGCCGTGGTCTGGCAGGCAAAAGACCTGCGGGGCGAGAAGCTGGTGGCCGTCAAGTGCCTGCGCACAAAAAGCGACCTCCTGGACTCACTTGACGAAGACGAGGCACACGACGAACTGCGGCGCATGCGTGGCCGCTTCCGGCGTGAGGGCGCCCTTCTCGGACGGCTGTGCAACAGGAGCATTCCCGAGCTGTACGACCAGGGCACCCACGGCTCCGAGCCCTACCTCGTGATGCGCTTCGTCGCCGGCAAGCCCCTCCACCGCTTCCTGGACCAGTACACCCCCACCATCGAGGTCGGCGCGGCCATCGGGGTCCAGATCGCCGAGGCGCTGGCTTGCGCCCACGACCTGCCAGTGGTGCACCGCGACCTCAAGCCGTACAACTTGATCATCGACGAGAACGGCGTCGTCGTCCTCATCGACTTCGGCATCGCCAAGCCGCTCTGGCCCGGCATCACGGACTACACCCAGCACGGTTCCACCGTAGGCAGCAGGGGGTACGAGGCCCCGGAGCAGATCCTGGAACGCCAGATCACCCCGAAGGCCGACTTGTACGCACTGGGCTGCGTCCTCTACCACCTACTGACCGGCCACCCGCCGTTCTCCGGGGACGGCCTGAAGGACCAGCACGTGCATGCCGCACCGATCCCGCCGACGTGCCACGTCGGGCACATCCCGGCGGAGCTGGAGAAGCTGGTCCTGAAATTGCTGGCAAAGGAGCCGGAGGGCCGGCCGGAGGACGCTCGCGCCGTCGCCGAGGTGCTGCGGAAGTACGCACCCCTCCCGGGTGACGCCGCCCCTTCCCCCCGGCTGGAGCCGGACCCTACCCGTCCGTTGCGCTTGCCGGACGAGTACGACCTACCCGCCGCGCCCGCGACACCGGCGGCCGTGGCCAGTCCGAACAGGAGGCACCGCGGTTCCGGGTTCCTCAGTCGCCGGATGTTTCAGGAGGTCGCCGCCGAGGCCGAGACCGAGATCGATTCCGGTGAACCCGCGAGCGCGGTGGACAAGCTGGTGCAGCTGCTGCCCGCCGCCCGCCGGGACTGGGGCGTTTTCGACCCACAGGTCCGGGCGGCCTTGCGCGTGGCTGCGAACGGCATGCGCGTCGCCGGGCGTTGCAAGGAGGCGATCGCGCTCTACGAGGTTCTGGCCCTACGGGCTGAGGGCAGTGCGAGCCCGGACGATCTGGCCGACTACCTGGAAGGCACTCTCGGCGCGGCGGAGTGCCGTATCCCCTTCGGTGACCTGCTCCCCGCCGCGGCAGCGCGGGGAATGGTGCTCGAAGAGCTGCCCCGCGTCACAGGCCGTCGCGCCCAGGTGCTGGCCGAGCGGTGCCGCGAGGTCGGCATCGAGCTCGAGGAGCTGAGCTTCGAGGCGTAGGCGGACCGGCCCGGCGCGGGTGCCTCCTCCGCGCTCGCCGCGGTGATGCAGGGCGGCCGACTCATCGTCGCGATCTGTGCAGCCTTCCCGACACAAGCCCGTCCCCGAGGCCCCGGACGAGTTCCTCGCCCACCGCCGCGACCGAGCGGAGTGACTCCTCAAGTGCCAGCAGGTTCCTGAAGGCCGCCGCGTACGGCTGCTGTTCGGCGAGGGAGAGCTGAAGCACCCGCAGTTTGCGTACGTCGATACGGGCCGAGCTGGAGGTGTGGGAACCGGCCTGCCGCGCGTTCGCCGGAGCGCGCAGGCAGCCCGCGAGGAACCAGGGGTCGAGGAGTTCGCGGTCCGGGCGCAGCGCGTAGAGCTGGGGTCCGAGTACCAGGGGCGTGTCCTCTTGGACCCAAACGCGATACGCCCGCTCGACACCCGCCACGACGACATCCCCGGGCTCGGCCACGGTGAACGAACCGGTGCTGGCGCCCTTCTCCACCTCGGCCCCGGCGAGCCAGCCCCCCGGCCCCTCCCCCTGGACCAGGTCGGGAACGCTCAGGACTGGTACCGCAGCATCCGGAAGGGCGTCACCGTGCAGCAGCT
Organism: Streptomyces sp. NPDC127097; assembly: GCF_042724075.1. Taxonomy (NCBI): domain Bacteria; kingdom Bacillati; phylum Actinomycetota; class Actinomycetes; order Kitasatosporales; family Streptomycetaceae; genus Streptomyces; species Streptomyces sp. NPDC127097. The sequence continues at coordinate 69,947 of NZ_JBHXFI010000014.1, forward strand.
CGCCGGGAAGCGTCTGCCCCTGCCGTAGCTTGAGCGCGTGGGCACGGTCCAGGTCCGAGACCGTGATCGTGGACGCGGCATCGCCGCTCGCCGACAGGTCAATCGCCGCAAGGGACCGCGAATGGCCGCGTACCTCGTCGAGCAGGCCGTCCAGGCGCCCCCAGGATTCATGGAGCTTAGCCTGAGCCTCCACAGCCGTCTCCGGCACGTAGCGGGCAGGCGTGAGATCCGTCTGCTCATCGAGCAGATCCATCACGGGGACGGCGACGCAGCCCTCGGGCAGCTTCTTCCTCGCTCCCGCCTTCCGTTCCCCGGACCATGAATGAGCGTGTACCGCGTCGAGTACGCGGCCGCTCAGCCGCGGCCAATCGATGCTCTGAGCTCCCCGGGCAGCCCCCTGAGAGGTGGCCGCGTCAAGTAGGAACAGGCGTTCGCCAAGAGCCACTCCGCCGTCGGACGCGGGCATCCGGAGAATCCACAACTGGAGCGAGACGCTGTGCGGTTGCGCGGCCCCAGCCGGCAGTGCGACGACTCCCCGCAGCGCGCCCGTGCGCAGCAGCGCCCCACGGATGCGCCTGCCCGCACGCCGGGAAGCCACCGCCGGCGGCAGCAGGAGAACAGCCACACCGTCAGGCACCAGTCGCGCCAGCGCATGCTCGATCCAGGCGAGTTCAGGCTCGGTCCTCGGTGGCAGGCCGTAGACCCAGCGGGGATCGGTGGCCAGTTCCTCGTGGCCCCAGTCCCGCGCGCTGAACGGGGGGTTGCAAAGGACGATGTCGGCCCGTTCGGCACCGTGCGGGTCTGCGCGGAGCGAGTCTCCTACCTTGATCTCCGCGCCCCTGCCTCCCCCACCTGCGCCGGCGAAGCCCAGCCGGGCCGCTGCCAGCGCGGCAAGTGCGGGGTCAAGGTCGGCCCCGACGAGCGCCGGAGCCGTGGAGTTGTCCTCGCTCCCCAATTCCCCCATGCCCTCACCGGCTGCCAGGAGCAGCCCACCGACGCCACATGCGGGGTCGAGGATGGTCGTCCGCGCATCCCCGCCCCCTGTCCCACTGGCCCGGACGGCTAGAGCGATGTCCGCCATCAGCCGGGCCAGTGGGGCCGGAGTGGTACTGAACTGCCGTACATGAGCGTCGAGCCAGCGCGAAAGCAGGAAGTCGAAGGTCTCACGGCCTCCTTCATGGCGTGCGGCGTCGACCGTCTCGACCACCACCTGGGCAGCCTCTTCCGGAAGGAAGGACTGCTCCGGCACGGCCTGGTCCGCGCCTTCCGCAGCGAGAAGGCGGCGGCCGGCTTCCGCAAGCGCCGCGCCCATGACCGCACGCTCTCCCAGCGCCTCGTAGTGCGGCCACAGCCGCTCGCGCAGCCCAATCCGCTCGATCTTCCCGTGGGCGTGGAGCCACCGTTCGACGTCAGCGAGGGAGAACTGCGGGCTGGTGTCCGTTCCGCCGACCGCTGTCGGGAACGAGTCGTGGCGGCGCCGCCAGTTGCTTACTGCCGCTCGACCAACACCCGCGATGCGTGCGATTCCCGCCAGAGTGACGGGCGCATCGATGGAGTCTGACATTTGATTCTCCGAGCGGGGAGCGACTTTCGGACGGACCTGACACGGGATGCCATCACCGTAGCTCAGCCACAGTACGCAAGCTAATCATTGACTGAGTTCACAGCCATCTGCCAATGGCGCGCCTTCTACCCCTACAGCCCTGACGCCGACCAACCAGGAAGGGTAACTATGGGAGGCGTCGGGCGCGGCACCGGCCCTCCCCCTACGCCACCTCGAGGCGGCTCAGGACCATGGCCCCATCGGGCACATCTGGCGCGGCCTCGACCAGCATCTGCCGCGCAGAGCGGCGAAGGCACTCGCCTCCGGAGTGCTCGACGACTCCTCTGGACACGTGCGACTCACACGCCGGTTCAAGCGCGAGACAAAGGTCGCGGCGACGCTCGACCACGTCAATGTGGCCACCGCGCACGACACCCGACAACACTATCGAACTGCACTGGGCAGTTAGACAGTTCAACGACGGCCCGACTCCTCGGCAACATCAAATGAGCATCACTCCAGCGTCATAATGCCCACAACACACATAATGCGCACGCAGACCAGAAGCGCATGCCGCAGGTTCAAGGCTTGAACGGATCGTTCGCCGTGCTCGACGAACTCACCGTGACTACCTCGATTTCACCGAAAGCAACGCCGAGACGATCAAACAACTGCGTGAACGGTCCCACCATCCGATCAAGTCACCCGCGTCCCAGATCAGACGCCTTCTCAGGCGGCGGACCAGTCGTACGGAATGGAAGTCGGGCCGTTCGGCAGCGTACTGAGGGACAGGGATAGGGTGGCGCTCAGGATCTCGCCGGAGGGCACCTCTTGCGCGCTTGAGGCTGGTGGGGCGATGCCGAGCGCCCGATAGAGCCGGACCCGGCGGACGGCGAAGATGTCCCCGACATGCAGGCAGTAGGCATCCACGCCTGCGCGCAGTGCCCGGTGTGCGGCCCAGACGAAGAGACCACACACCGCTATCCAGAGCAGGCGCGGCCACCAGCCGGGCAGGAGCACCGCCCACAGCGTGGTGGCCACCGCGCACATCAGAGCCTGCACCCGGGCGAAGACACGGGTCGCCGCAGCCGTCAGGTCTTCGCGGTCGGGGGCGTCCAGAGCCTTGACGAACGGGTCCCAGCAGACACTCAGTTCGAGCCCATACTTACGGCGTATCTCGGCGGGCACCGAGATCAGCGCGTTTCCCAGTGCGGTGGGCAACAGCGGTTCCGGGTCGCGCGGCCGCGGATAGCGTGCTGTGGCCGCCCGCCTGCGCGCGCCACGCCAGCCGGACTGCACCTGCCAGGCATCGAGGGCATCCCCGGTCAACCCCGAAGGCGGCACCGAGTGTCCCGCGAGTGCAGCGCGCCAGGCTCGGTGCCTCACAATGCGGCGTCGGGTGTGCGCGAGCGCTGGCCGGGATGTGCCCCAGCGGCCCGCGAGGACTTCAAGAACGAAGGGTGCCGACGCCGAAGCCGCCCACGCGGACACCACCACGAGTGCGAGTGCGGCCGCGGACAGCACGATGGGACCCACCGGTTGCTGTGCGGCGATGCCGCAAGACACGCCTGCCCATGGCTCAGGGACGCGGCATGGATGCGTGCCGCCCCCACGGCGCCACAGCACGATCAAGGTGCCCGCAAGCCAGAACAGCAGCAGGGGACCGCCCATCGCGGCGCTCCAGCGCTTCGCGATCGGCTCCACGAATCCCTTGACGAGTCCGCCCACAGCAGCCGCCTACGCCGACTTGACGAACGCGCTGTCGGGATGCGTGGGACAGCAATCGGCGGCGTAGGGCGAATCATCGTCCCCGATCGCCTCCTCAGCGCAGTCGGTCAGCGGGCAGGTCCAGACGACCTCGGCCGATCCAGGCCCCGGAAGACTTGAGAAGATCGGCAACCGGAGCCCGAAGCCATCGGATGAGCCTCCGCTATGCGTGAGGTCGTCGGGGAGCTCGGCGATTGCTGACGAGGCACCGTCAGCGGGCGGGGCCGCCAGATGCCCCCGGCCCTGATGGACGAACGCGGCCCAGAAGAAAGGGTCTTCAGCCGCGGTTCTGGCCTTGGTGCTCTGCCCTCGGGTCCGGGCGCGGGCCTCCCGCAGCAGCCGCAGCTGGGCGGTGCGCAGCGCTTCGGCAGGTGGCATTCCGTCGAGGTTGAGCAGAGTGTGGAAGTCCCGCATCAGCGCAGCGGTCGCGGCATCTTCCACGTGCCACAGCGATCCCACCACGGCGGCTGCACCTGCCGCGGCGAATGCCGTCGACAGGCTCAATGCGCCGTCGTAGTGCGCTCCCGGCACCGCCGTCGCGCACGCGGACAAGACCACGAGGGGATGCCTGTCCCGTGCGACGCTGTTGCCGCCCGCCATGCCAAGGAGGCGATCGGCACGCAACCGCTGCCCGCCAGCCAGCATCAAGTACGAGTCCGTAGCAGGGGTGCTGCTACGCGCATGGCAGGCGAAGTGAGCCACTGGGTAGTCACGGTCGGCTGCTTGGCCCCGAAGCGCGGTAATGACGGCGGCGGTCGTGGCGGGCACCGTGGTCTCGCCGGATCCGCCGAGCCGGTGCCCCTTGGCATAGAACCAGCGGTAGAGGTCTTCGCCCTCCTGCCGGGCATGTGGCAGGTCGCCCGTAGGGTCGACGACCACGAGCCCACTCCCGGCGAGCGGTGCCAGGGAACGCTCGGCGAACCGGGTCAGCATCCGAACCGACGGCGCGTAGCTGATGGCCATGGACTCGATCGCGAAGCGGTGCGTCCAGCTGCCGTCATCCCGACGCACACGGTGCCGTGCCGCATGCCAGGGCACCAAACCGAGCGTCCCGGATGGGACCAGGACGATCCGTGGTGTTCCCTGGGGCCCCCGGGCCGAGAAGTACTCGGAGAGCTGCTTCATCGCTGCTCGCCAGGCCCAGTCGCAGACCTTGCGCAGCGCACCGCGCCATGGATCACTCGGCGCCGTATTCGTGGCTCTCCGTAGTTGCTGGTCGTGCGCGCCGGTGAAGTTGCCCAGGTCCGGCGCGTCAGAGCGCAGTTGAGGTAGCCGCAGCGAATGAAGTTGTCCGGACGAGTGCAGGACGAGGGCCCAGCCATGGTCACGGCCAGCCAAGAGGTGCACCACAGCGTCCACGCCCAGGGTCTGGCACAGATGCGTGGGCCAGCTGTGCGTGAGCAAACCCTCGGTGGCTGACAGGGCGTCGAGCAAGGAGGTCCGCAAGGCGCCTGGTAGCGGCGGGGAGACGGCGCCGGTCGTAAGCCGTGGCAGTCGGCTGCTGGCCGGCCCGGCGATCTCCAGCCGTCGCGCCCTCTGCATGCGCCGGTGCTGTTCCAGGACCGAACCGGTGGCGGTGGCTGCTCCGGACGCCACTTCCTCGGCCAAGGCCCGGCCCGATTCGACCAGTTCGAGAGCGGCCCCGGCATCCCCGGCTTCCAGACAGGCGCGGGCGAGCAGGCCCGCCTGGCCCACAACCTGACGGACTTGTTCGGCAGGCCGGTCACCGAGGTAGCGGATCAGAGTGTCGACGATGCGTTCACGCAGCAAGCCGCGCATCGTGACTGGGTCATCACGCAGGGCGGCGCTCAAGTCACCGCTTCTCCTCAGGAAGCGAGAGACCCCGGACTCGACGGCCCACTCGTCAAGCGCTCTCTCCCTCCTCACCCGCCTCCAGAGCGGCCGTTCCCAACGCTGCAGGCCGGGGCCCTCGCCCAGCCTCTGCTCGCGTGCAGTGGCCAAACTCGCCGCCACATGCACCCGGGTGAGGAGATCGTAGATTCGCGCAGTGTCCCTCTCGTGGCTCCGGAGAACGTCCAGCGCGTCCATCACGGCCATGGCGGCATCGTCCAGCGGATCGCCTGCGTAGCCAGGGGCGGCCTCGATACCGTCCGCCCGTAGCTCGTGCAGATTCAGCAGCGCGCACCCGGACTCGGCCCGCAGGAAGGCGCGCTGCTCAGCGGACTGATCGCCCCACTCCAGGCAGTGGTCGAGGAGGCGCACGGCCGCCAACGCATCCATCGGAGCGCGCAGCACCTCGGCTCGAGAGAGCAGGGAAAGGCCGAGCCCGGCCGCCGCCGTCACGTGCGCCCCCTCGGGGCCGGCAGTCCGGCGCACTTCTTCGGCTCCGATGCGCACGGCGTCGTCCAGGGCACGTAGGTCACTGCCGTGCAGGTACAGGACATGGCAGACGGTGGCCAGCGCCGAGCGGTCGTCGGCGCGCTCTAGGAGACTGCGAGCGGTCCGCAAGTCATCGGACTCGCCGACCAGTTCATACCTCCACAGCAAAGCCTCACCGAGCATGCCGAGCCACACAGCACGCTCTGGGGCGTCCGCGGGCACCTCCGCGAGCGCACATACGAGGCTGATGACGAGACCTTCCAAGGCGCCGCGGTCAGCGCTTCGCTCGACGCGCAAACGCTGCGCCGAGACGAGCATGCGGGTCCAATCAAGCCAAGCAGCGGAGTTGCGTTCCTGGGTTTCGTGGGTCTCCAGCGCCCGGGTGAGGGACTGCGCAGCACGGTCGAGCTCGTCCGGCTCGCGGGACCTTTCGTACTCGGCAAGATGGGTGTAGCCCACGCTCGCGTATGCCTCGCGCGGCACCGTCGCATCGTGCACGAGCATCTCCGCCATGGCGGTGCGACGGTGTTGGGCCAACGCCCTTTCCAAGTAGGTTGCCTGCCGCGACAGCGCGTATTGCTGCCGTTGGATCACACCGATCAGACGCAGCCACGAAACCGACGTGACACGGGCCCATCCATGCGCGGCGACCCAGAGCGCGTCAGCCGAGGCTTTGAGGTCGGCCGAGTCACCATCGGACTCATGGCGCATCCAGAGTGCGGCACCCAGGATGCTCTGCCACAACGCGAGGTAGCGGGGCCCCGCTGACTCTGAGAACGCGGCTTCTTGTGCCGCCCTGGCTCGGTGCAGGGCCTCGTTGAGGTCTTCCGCATGCCCAGCGGCGTCGTAACGCATGAGCTGTGCCAGCACCAAATCGCCGAGTCCGATGTGCCATTGCCAGACGGGCTCGTCCTCGGCCGACGCCGCGACGGCTTCCTGGAGGACTTCAATGGCCTGGTCCAGTGCGTCAATGCTGCCGGTGCCGACGAACCGCATGAGGTGGATCCGGCCCAACCGTACGGACTCGCCCCAAACCGCACCCCTGCTGTCGGACCAGACCTCCGCGGGGTTGAGGGTGTCACGCATCGCCAAGATTTCGACGAGCAGCCCGTACGCCGACACCTCCCCTGTGTAGCCGTTTGCGGCCCCCAAGGCTGCAGGTAGCGGAGTTGGGGCCGCAGTCCGGCTCTCGCCCGTGCGGGCGTCGACAAGGGCGAGCAGCTCACCAAGTCGGTCCGATTCGGGCTCACCAGGGGCCGATGACGCAACGGTCATGTCGTACCGGGCGATCCGCACCGGCGATTCTGTGAGGTGACCGAGCCGTTCGCGCAGCTCCGGCGCCGTGGAGCCCAGGGCATCGGCGGCGCTGAGGGCTGCGACAGCGTCGACCAGGGCGCTGTCGTCCGCTGCGTCCTCGAATGCGTCGAGGGCGCGCTCGCCGATGAGGCGAGCCCGCATCCCAGCAGGCAGGGTTCGTTTGGCGGATGGGAGCCAACGACCGGCGAGCCGTTCGACGACGGCTATGTACTGCTCCCGCTGCACTTCGGACACTGCTGCCCCTCCCCGTAATGTCAGGCAACCCAGGCACAGTACCGGGATCAGGGCTGCACTGAGTCCTGCCCCGCAAGCCCTCGCTTTCGCGCCGCCGCGTTTTTGTTCCGCACCGCCAGAAGGGGAAACTCAGCCTGCCGCAGCTAGGACCAACGGAAGAACGTGTTCGCTGCCTGCCTGGCGCAGTAGCCTGGCAGCAACTGCGAGGGTCCAGCCAGAGTCCGTGTAGTCGTCCACGAGCAGGACAGGACCAGGAAAGCGCGCCAGAGCACCAGCCAGGTCCTCAGGGACGGTGAAGGTGCCAGTCAGTGCCCTGAGGCGTTGGGCGGAGTTGCTGCGGCGTGCCGCGTGCGCGCCGGTCGGCTCGGTGTACGTCAGGGTGCCCAGGAAGGGGAGACGGCCGATGGTCGCGATTCCCTGGGCGAGGGAACCGACGAGCTGCGGGCGGGCCAAGGACGGCACAGCGACGACTCCCACCGGCCGGGCAGACGCGTCCGGGGCATTCGATGCCCAACCTCCAGGAGAGCGCGCCCAATCTGCGAGAACCGCCACCGCGGCCCGCAGGACGTCGTCAAGGACAGGCCCGTCGGGCGCGTTCTCGGCCAGCAGCGGGCGCAGGCGGTTGCCCCAGCCGATGTCCGAGAGCCGCCCCAGAGCACGCCCCGTGGAGCACTGCTCGCCAGCCGGGATCCGGCCCCTGAGGTCGATACCCAGTGCGGGCATCCCCGTCGGCCACATACGCCGCGGCTCAACCTCCACCCCCGGACGATCCAGTTCCTTCGCTGCTCCGGTCAGCGACTCCGCCGAAACGGAGGAATCGGCCCAGGCGCCTGCACAGTTGTCACAACGGCCGCAGGGGGTCGCCCCCTCATCGTCCAGCTGCTGGCGCAAGAACTCCATCCGGCATTGGGATGTCCTCACGAAATCGCGCATGGCTTGCTGCTCGGCCGCGCGCTGCCGAGCGACCCAGGCGTACCGCTCGGAGTCGTACACCCAGGGCTCGCCGGTGGAGATCCAGCCGCCCTTCACCCGCTTGACCGCCCCGTCGACGTCGAGCACCTTGAGCATGGTCTCCAGGCGGGTGCGCCGCAGGTCGACCACGGCCTCCAGGGCCGGCACGGACAGCGGCCTTCTAGCCTCGGCAAGGGCCGAGAGGGTCTGGCGAACCTGCGCCTCAGGCGGGAAGGCAGTATCGGCGAAGTAGCGCCAGATCGCCTCGTCCTCCTTGCCCGGCAGCAGCAGCACATCGGCGTGCTCCACGCCGCGCCCCGCACGCCCCACCTGCTGGTAGTAGGCGATCGGCGAGGACGGCGAGCCGAGATGCAGCACGAAACCCAGGTCCGGCTTGTCGAAGCCCATGCCCAGCGCCGACGTCGCGACCAGAGCCTTGACCCGGTTCTCCAGCAGGTCGACCTCGGCCTGCAGCCGGTCGGCGTTCTCCGTGCGTCCCGTGTAGGAGGCCACCTGAAAGCCGCGCTGACGGAGGTAGCCGGTGGCCTCCTCGGCCGCGGCAACCGTCAGCGTGTAGATGATTCCGGAGCCGGGCAGCTCGTCCAGGTGCTCGGCGAGCCAGGCCAGGCGGTGCGCGGCGTCCGGCAGCTGGACCACACCCAGCCTGAGACTCTCCCTATCCAGCGCGCCGCGCAGCACCAGCGCCTCGCCGACACCCGTCCCCAACTGCTCAGCCACATCCGCGGTGACCCGCGCATTGGCGGTCGCAGTGGTCGCCAGCACCGGCACACCGGGGGCAAGCTCAGCGAGCATCGCCCGCAGCCGGCGGTAGTCGGGCCGGAAGTCATGGCCCCAGTCGGAAATACAGTGTGCCTCGTCGACCACCAGCAGACCGGTCGTAGCCGCCAGCGTGGGAAGCACCTGATCACGAAAATCAACAGAATTAAGACGTTCCGGGCTTACGAGGAGAACATCGGTCTCGCCACGCTCTACCTCCTCGTGGATGGTGTCCCACTCCTCCGGATTGGCCGAGTTGATCGTGCGCGCCCGGATCCCGGCCCGCGCCGCCGACTCGACCTGGTTCCGCATCAACGCCAACAGCGGCGAGACGATCACCGTCGGGCCGGAACCACGCCGCCGCAGCAGAGCAGTGGCCACGAAGTACACCGCCGACTTGCCCCAGCCAGTGCGCTGCACCACCAGCGCACGCCGCCGCTCCTGCACCAGAGCCGCCACCGCCTGCCACTGGTCCTCCCGCAACCGTGCCGCACCCCCGGGGTCACCGACAAGCTCAGCGAGGACGGCATCGGCTTCAGTGCGGAGGTCCAGGTTGTCCATGCCCCCATGCAACCCGATGGCACTGACAATCGGCGAATCCGCCCAGCATCGCAAAGGGCTCGCGAAGGGTGCGTCTGCCAAGCACTGATCAAGGACGCCAGGGCAGAGCGCTCGGTCACGACGATCACCAATCGGCACGTTTGCCCAGGTCAGGGCTCCAAATCTACCTGGAATTTGAATGCCCTCCCACTTCCGTAGTCCCGAACCACTGACTTCTCCAATTGCAAGCGGCAACGGCACATGCGACTCACTGCTCACGTCTGTGGACGCCTGCCCGCGGACTACCTGACCGGCGCGTCTGATTGGACCGACGGTCACAGTGCGCGGATGGGCCGAATGAGAGCCTGGTTGTCGTGGAGATTCGCGGCGGAGATGCCGATCGACAGAGGCAGACCGCGGCGGTCGACGATGAGATGGGTTTTCGCCCCCTTCTTGCCGCGGTCGGTCGGGTTCGGTCCCGTCAGCACCCCAGGCCCTGCTGGAGGAGCACCCTTTTGCGAAGGTCCGGAGGTCCCCAACGATCGACACACAGGACGCAGAAGATGCCCTCCTGCTCGAGCCTGTGCTACCCGTCTCGGTGGGTGAGCACGATGCGTGCAGCTGCAGACTTGTCCGCTTCGGCAGCGTGGCTGAACAGGTTCATGAGCGCCGTTCCTGCCCAGGGATGGCCCATTTGCTGAATCAGCGCCTCGTAGTAGCGAGCCAGGGCAGCCATCAGTGGACCGTCACTGCTTTGAACCTCTGCGGCCCCGTTGTGTAGACCTCCTAGGAGGAAGGGCAGTGATGAGTCGGAGACCCAGGGCTGCGTCAGGGCTTGGACGGAAAGCTTCTGCAGGTTGCCGGACCTGTGGGAGGGCAGCGTTGCCCGCCAGAGGCCCGCGTAAGCAGCTGTCAGCCAAGCCGAAGCATGGTCCGGTTCAGAATCGATGGTCTGTGCAACTGCTTTGAGGACCAACCGCACCACGCCCCACGGATCGCTCCAGGCTGTCGGTCGTGCGATCGCGGCAGCTACTCCTCGTGCGTGCCAGCCGTCGGCCTGCGCCGCGAAACCGTACAGGTCACTGGCGAAGGGGATGTCCATGTAGAAATGCCGCAGGAGTTCGGCTCTCAGGACCATCGCCTCCTGTGGTGCCATGGTCTGCTGGCGTTGGCACGCGTCGATCAGGGCGAGCGTTCCGAATGCGGGTACACCCGCCGACCGGGCGAACCTCCGCAGAGCTCGGTCGTCGCACCACAACACCAGGCCGTGCTCCTTGGCATGATCCAGGGCCGTGAGCCATATCTCCGCGCCCCGTCCGGCAGGCAGCCCCGGCAGTGCGCGCAGCTCTGGTCGGGCCACTCGGGGCAGTGACCGCACGATGTCGGCGGCACGCTCAAGGGTGCGACGCAAGGCGCTCACCTGCCCGTCCGGCGCAACGTGAAGAATCGGCCGTAATTCGCCCTCATTCCAGACCAGCGTGGAATCCGACCGCAGGGCGAATGAGTCGACGGCGTGGAAAACATCGCCGACGATTTGGTCAGTTGTCACGATGCTCTGGCAGGAGCCGATGAGCCGTTCGGCGGCGCCCGGCTCCAACACGGCGAGAGACACCGCCGCACTCGTATCCACGACCACCCGCCGGGTCAGCGCGACCTGGATTGCGCCTGCTTCCACCGTGATTGCGGTCGGGTCGGAGGCAAACAGGCCAGGACGTTCTACAGTGAGCCGCACGCACACTTCGGCGTACGACCTGCCACTCATAGGAGCCAGCATCCCGATGGGAAGCTGGCCCTGATTGATCCGCTCTCGGATTTCCCGACGGCCCTCGCCCTCGTGCTCACGGCGTAGGCCCTCGCCGATTTCTTCGAGTACCGCTTGTGGATCGGTGGCATCGAGGGCGCGGAAGTAGACGCTGTTCGGGAAGCGTTCCCGGTAGTCCGAGCTCGCTTCATGCAGCAGCTCGGCCGCCTCTGCACTCATGGGCTGCGTCGTAGTGGTGCGCCAGAGAAGAACGCCCAGGAAAGTCCCCAAGAGTTCTTCATCCTGTGGCCAGTTCTGCATCAGCTCCAGCGCACGCCCGATGAATTGGGGATCAGTAGAGCGACGTGCACCGAGCTGGACCCACAGGAGCGCTTCGTCTCGGCGCCGTGGTGGAGCCGCTTCCCTGAATTCGGTGAGTGTCCGCCATGCTTCGTCGGGCCGTGCCCGTATGACGTAGCACCTCACCAGGGCCCAGCGTGCGTCAAGATTGTGCGGATCCAGTCCCAGGAGGACGATGGCCGCGTCCGTGGCCCGCTCCCAGTTCCCTGCGGCGGATTCCGTCTCAACGAGCAGCTCATACATCGCGCCCTGTGCTGCCCAACCCGGGCCAGCGATCCGCAGCGCACTCTCAGCGCACTCCTTAGCCTTCTCGTAGTCCCTGGCTTGTTGGTAGGTACGGGCTGCCATTGCCATCAGCTGCGCATCGCGCCATTGTGCCGCGGCTTCCTGCAGGGTGGCCGCGGCCGTTTCGCGATCATCGAGTTGCTGATAGCGCTGCGCCAGTTTCAGGGCGATGATCGGACTCTGGTTCGCGTTGGCGCGCAGGACCACCAGATCGCCGCCCACTTTGCCGCTGACGGCGCGGGCGAACTTCTCGAGATCCCCTACTGCCTCGGGATAATCGTTCTTCAGGTGAGCGATCTCCGGCAGGTTCCGCCCAGACTCAACCAGCCCCATGGCCGCCATAAGCTGTTCGGGCCCTGGCTCCGCTGCATCCCAGGCGCGTTGCCAGGCTTCAGCTACTCGCTCGTCCTCGCTGTCGCTACCGGCACGGCGTTCTTCGAGCACAGCCAGCACCTGCGCTTTCGCGAACGGGCTTGTCACCACGCTCAAAAGTGCGCGCGCCCGGTGTTCGCGGCCCGTCAGCGCCGCGATCAGGGCACTTTCCTCCTGGACCCGAGGATCCTCCGCTTCTTGCGCGTCAGCGTCTCCTTCTGGAGCCAGCTGCGAGAGAGCCCACGCGGTCGACAGATCCTGGCTGAACACTGCGGCCTGTATTCCCAGGACCACCGCCGCCGCGCTGTCACCGAACCATTCCCGACGTGCGTTACGCACACGGAGGGCGACGGCCAGGGCTTCCTGGGCGTCGGCGAGCTTACTGCGTGTAGCGCGGCGCGTGGCTCGCTGCAGCAGAGCCTGTGCCAGCGCCAGCCCAAGCTGAGGAAAGCGTGCGACATCCGCCTCACGCAGTGCTGGCAGGGCCTGGTCGGTCAAGTCCTGCCCTACGAGGGCGTCCGTTCTCAGGAGAAGCTGCAGAGCATGCGCGCTGTCATCAGGAGCTGTCCACCGGTTGAGGTGGTTCAGGGCCGCGGGCCGGTCGCCGTCCAAAGCAAATTGCAAGGCGCAGACCAGTGGCGAGTCAAGGTCTTGATGGGCGGCCAGGTACGAGCGCGCGCTGCCCTCGGGCATTGTCTCTGCCTGCAGAGCAGCCCGCACGACCAGGAGGTCACGAGGGTATCCGCCGTCGCGTACCGCCCGGTCATAGAAAGAGAAGGATGCGGTGCGAGCATCGTATGTCGACGCCAGGTGGGCTAGCCAAGGAAATGCCTGGACGGGGGCGCTGGCGAGCCATCGTGGCTCGTGCTCGGCCCATTGCTCCAATATCTTCTTGCGTGCAGTCCTACCCGTCGGAAGCTGATTGACGACCGCCTCCACGTCAGGCCAGCGATCACGCAATTGACGTGCTTCTTCTTGGAATACGGGTGGCAGCGTGGCTAGCGCCTGATCGAAGCAGGACCGGCCCGCCCCCAGCGTTGCGCCCCCGTCGGTCACGTACTGCTTCTCAATGTACGTGACCGTGTTGTTGTCACCGATCGCAGAACCTGTGATTGCTCCGCCAGCGACAACCGCACCCGGACCGGCGGACACCGTCCGCGCAGCTTCGACGGGAACTGCTTCACCCTCTGGGGCGGCGATCTTCCCCTTACGGCGAATCCAGGAAAACGGCTTCACCGTTCGCTACCTTCCCCAAGGGCGCTGTCCGTGATGTCACCGCCGGCCGCGATCCCGTCTCGACCAGCTCGCACGTCATCCACGTTCCGCCTCGCTGCAGTGCTACTGGGCGTGGTGTGGGGACCAGTCACCTTTGAGTTGTTCCCGATCGCGGAGCCGGTGATGTTGCCGCCGGCCACGACCGATCCACGGCCGCCGCGCACGCGCCGCCCACCTGTAGACCCGCCACCCGTGTTGCGGAACAGGGCGATCACAGACACCAGCAAGGTCACCAATCCGACGACCGCACCCACCACCCCCACGGTCCGCTCTGTCGTGTCGGGGTCCGCGAAAACAGCGCCCAGGGCCAGCCCGACGGTCGCCAGGCCGGTCAACGCAGCCGTCACCGATATCCACACGCGTGCCGTCCCCGTCATAGCCACCAGCTCACCGATCTGTCGCCAACGCCCGTTCTGCCCAGAAGGAAAGAGAGTGCCATAATCGGCCCTCTGATGAGACCGTGAGGCAAGGTACTGGTCAAATATCCGAACCCTCTTCGAGCGGTCGTGACGACCGCCAGCTCGCGAAGGCCCCGTCTCGAGCACGGATTCCCGTCACGTCGCCCCACGTGCTGACTGCCGCCTCTGGTCTACGAGCGGGAGGGTCAGCAAGGTAAGCGTTCAAGCGGGGGGAGTCTCGACAGGCCGGGGGCAGCCGCTCGTACCACGAGATCCCGTAGAGGTTGCACGCCTTGCAGAGCAGCCCCCGAACGCACCTTCCGCAGGAACCAGAGTTGGGGCAGTGGGTGTGGTCGTGGTCGATATGCCAGAACGACACCCCCTCTGTGCCTGAGTCCCCTGGGTGTTGACCGCACAGGGCGCACTCGTCGTCCTGTACGCGAAGGATGGCGTTCATCTGCCAGACGGTCAGGCCATGCCTTCGGGCCTGCCGGACGGCAACGCTGCATGCAGAGCAGTGGCCCTTGACCCGGCCCTTCTCGCCATAGTCGATGGGGTCTTCGCAGATCTCGCACCAATACTCGTCATCGAACTCGCAAATCTCGCGTCTACGTGCCACGGGCAGAACCTAGCGCCGAGCACTGACATCAACCCCGACAACCCGGTATTTACTCCCGCCGAAGGGCTCGTAACACGAGCATAACCGAGTACTTTGAGGCGTCGTAGCCGATGTCGGTCAGGGGCTGACGATCACCGTTGACACCTGGTCTCCGATCGCAACGAGCAGTCTCCAGTCGCAACCGGGTCGTGTAGATTCGCAATTCGGATGTCCCCTTCTCAATGCCGGTGACCCTTGTCCGGCCCATGGGACACTGATGTGAGACGAACGCTTTTGTCCTGTGCGCTTGGAGGCGGACCTCGGCGGTCAACTCGTGGTGCGCGCGTCGAAAGGCCGATCCATGCAGCTCACCGAGTTCGGGCAGCGCGTGGCCCGGGCGGCCCTTCCTCTGGCCCGATCGACTCGGAGTCCTCCCGAAGAAACTGAACTCCTGTACCGCATTCTTCAGTTTGAAGCGGTCGGGGACCTTGAAGCCCGCCGGAGCGCGGGCTAGATCAAGCCAACCGCCGACAACGAAACGCCCACTG
Source organism: Streptomyces sp. NPDC127097 (assembly GCF_042724075.1). Taxonomy (NCBI): domain Bacteria; kingdom Bacillati; phylum Actinomycetota; class Actinomycetes; order Kitasatosporales; family Streptomycetaceae; genus Streptomyces; species Streptomyces sp. NPDC127097. Next base: position 84,993 of record NZ_JBHXFI010000014.1, read on the forward strand.
CGGCATCGGGCAGAGTGTGACTATGGTCAAGGCTTTTCAGTACAGCCCCGCTGCGAGGAACTTGATCAACATGAAAGGTTGACCAGTTCCGGCACCTTGGGCACGGGCGGCCAATCAGAAATGGACGCAGGAGATGCAGTCCGTGCTCGCGGTCAATCAGATACAGGCTGTCGGGCTCAAGGTCGTTGCGGCTGCTCGACATGGTGTTGGTCGGGACTACCGGGTGGTCCCCCATCATGCTCCGGTAGTCCACAGTCGCGGACCCTAGCAACTGATCCCATCGCACGTCCGTGAAGTACGCCAGGCGCAGGTCGGCGAGAAAGCGTGCCCGGTCCAACAGCTTGGATAGATCAGCGTGAGCGCTGCTCAGTGCAGCAGGAAGTTCTACGTGATCGGGGCCGCGGTGGTGCGCCACGGCATTGCGCTGATCGTAGAGCCGCTTGCGTGCTGCTACGGTCTCGGAACCTGAGAGCAGGGAACCGAACTCGTGTAGGGGGTGTTCCGCAGGTAGCGTTCTCCGCTTACGTCCGCTGACGATCTCCTCAAGAACCGCAACCCATTCCCCGAACCCGGGACCTGTGCGCCCCCCTGCCAGTTTCTCCCGGATAGCGCGAACGGAGCTGAGTTCGATGCCCGCCTCACGGGCGAGCGCCGCGACTATCAGGGCACTGTAGCCACACAGGATCTCGGCCGTGGCGAGCACCGCCTCATAGGCTTCCTTCGGTTCGCCGGCGCTCATCCGCACTTCCACTTCTCGCCAACGCGCGGCGATCGGAAATGGGAAACGTGTACGGATGATGTAGCCGAACTCATCCAGCTGCGTCGCTGCTTCGACTCGCAGCCGCAGCGTCTGTCCAGAAGCGATGATCCGCTCACGCGCCTGAACGACGTTGCGGTCACGGAACGCCGACTGGAGTAGCTGAGTAGCGGCACGTTGCCAATCGCTCATCCGCTCTCGGACGATGGCCAGATCGTCCAAGGCCGCAGCTAGAGCGTCATCCAGGGGCGGAATTTCGAGGTTGACCAGATCGCTCCGCTTCACACGGACGATTCCGACTGTTCCGATAGCGATCGCCCGGAGGTCCGACGAGCGCAAGAAGGCAAGAACCCACCGCACGTACCCGGGATCGAGTGGCTCGTGGGAACGCAGCACCAGCACGCTGTCACTCGCAACAGCTGGTAGGTCTGCCTCTGTAACCACTGCGGCCCTGATGCTGCCGTCCGCGGCGAGAACTTCAGTCGCGATCATGTCGCCGGCCTCGAGCCGCGGCAGGCTATCCGGAGGCACCACCCAACTGCTCGTCGGATCGGGGGCGGCAAGTGAACCGTCGTGTCCGATGTCGCGGGGCACCACGATGCGAATCGCTCCTGACGTGCGCGCAGGGACCTTTTCGCGCTTGAATCGAAGCCCGCCCACCTGGCTAAAAAGCGAGCCCAGCGGAGTCCCGCTGGCCTGAACGACTCCATCTGAGTCACTGCTCTGCACGGTGCACCCCCGACATCCCGCCCTACCTGTGGCCAGACTATTCCAGTTGATCGCCAAGCAGGATCAATATGCCCGTGAAACGAGGTCTGACCATGCCGTCTTGGTTTGGCCAGCGCATAGGAGGACCTGGAGACGATCCCACTCTGCATGGTCTGAATAAGACGTGCTGAGAATGCGCAGGTTGCCACAGCGGAACGGGACATTCCGATTGAGGGCCTACAGGTCGAGAAGGGTTTTGGCCGGTGCTCTGGACCGCCCCACCCCTACGGTGCATCTATTGGGACCAGGGCTCCAGCTCTATCCGGAACCTGAACGCCCTCCCCGTACCATGGTCCGGCAGTGAGGTGTTGATGCTCCCCCACTGCGCGCTGCTCAGCAGCTTCCGTGGCTCGATGGAGCACCCGATCCGGGTTTTCATCTCAGGTGATGCAGGCACTGGTGTGCCCTCGGCAGCGGCGAGGGATCGCATGGCGTTCTCCCAGAAGCCGGACTCGCGCCAGCGGGCCGCATAGGTTTGCAACGTCGAGGGACAGCCGAACAGGTCGGGGAGAGCGCTCCAGGATGTGCCGGTGCGGGCCTTGTAGAGGATTCCGGTCATTACCAGCCGGGGACTAACTCCCCGCGGCCGGTGGGTGATCATCGGCTCGATCGTCGCCCAGCCCTCATCGGTCAGCAGCGGGACCAGCAGTCTCCTGTCGGTGAACCACGCAGTCAGCGCGCACAGCTGCCCCTTGCGCCCCTGCTGAGGCGGTTCAAGGAACGTCACCTCAACGTCCAGTGCGGCCATGAGCTCCTTCTGCCGCTTCAGCGGAAGGCCGCTCCACATCCGTCGGGTCATGGCCGCAAGCTCGACCAATTGAGCGGACCGCTCTCGTGCCGCATCCGATTCCGCCAGCCGGGCTTTCAGCTCCCTCCGGGCATCGAGTAGTACGCCGAGTTCAGCCTGCAGCGGCGCGATCTGGCGCACCACCGCCCTCTCCGATTCCTCCAGACCCAGATCGAGCGCGGCGACTTCCTTCGCGGCCACACCGAGGGCGATGGCGAGGGCCTGCCTGTGGATCCTGATCTGCCGGTCGAGTTCGCCCCTGCGCTCCCTCGAGCCGTCACACTGGGCGGCTGATGGCTCGCTCTGGCAGCCAGCGATTCCCTTGAGACGGTCGGCGTCGCCGAGAAGCGTCCTCACTCTTCGCCAGGTCCGCTCCTCGACCGGATCAGCAGCCAGATAGGGGCAGGAGCACGTGGGTGCGCCGGCGTATGCCCTACTCCGACCCTGGCACCGGTATGCCTTCGTCCTCAGGATCGTTCCCCCGCCGATGTAGCGCTTACCGCAGGGGCTGACGATCCGGCCACTGAGGGTGTAGACACGGGCCTTCTGCAACGTGCGAACCGGGCGCCCGCTGGCCGCCCGGAGTTCCTCGACCTCGGCCGGGGTAAAGACCGGCGGTAGCGGGATGACCACCCGCTCGCCGTTCACCGGCCGTCCCTCGTGGTCTCGCCGTACTCCCCCAGAGCCGCGGAACACCTGCCGTGCCTCCAGGACGATGGGGTTAAGCACCTGCTGGCGCAGACTCTGACCGCCCCACAGCCCGCCGTCCCGCCTCCTGTAGCCCTCCGTATTCACCGCGAGCGCCGCCTGGCTCCAGTCCCGCAAGGCGACATACAGCGTCCGGCCCCGCCGCAACGCGCACGCCTCGTGCTTGGCCGCGCAGTCCCTGCCCTTACGGCACTCATCCAGGACGAGGCGACCCGCCCCGACGCAGTAGCCGTAAGGGACCTTGCCGCCAATGTAACCGCCGCTCTCGGCCTTCTCCTGGATTCCGCCCTGGGTCCGCTCGCGGATGATCTCCCGCTCGTCCTCGGCGTAATCGGCGTCCTTGCGCATCTTGCTCTCCCCCTCGGGAGTGCTGTTGTCGTAGTCCCGTTTGACCACGGCGACGAAGATGCCGATTTCCTGGAGTTCCCAGACCCATCTCCAAAAGGCGCGCCCGGTACGGCCGATGGCCCGGCACTCGTTCACGACGACGATGTCGAAGGGCCGCGGGACCGTCCACGCCCGCTCCATCAGCCGCCGCAGATCCGGGCGCTGGTGGGACTCCAAAGCCCCGGAGACTCCCTCGTCGACAAAAGTGCCGACGTGTTCCCAGCCCTTCTGACTGATGTACCCGGCCGTCTTCTTCCCCGAGTACGCAATGCCGTACCCCTTGGCCTGCTCCTCCGTCGACACACGCAGGTAGTCCACAGCCCGCAATGTCCGCCGGCCCGACCGCAGCCGCGTCGCCACCAGGGCCGCGTGAAAATCCTGCATGTCAGCCCCGTTACCCCAGGATGCAGGCCGTGAAAACCTTCGCAGGGAGCGGACCGTCCCCAACAGTCCATCCGAACACACACGCCTGAAGGCAGCGCCAGGCAGTCCAAGATGAGGCAAGCTGGCTCGCACGATGATCGCTCGCACTACGCTCCGACCGTGGCCTACATCGTGACGCTGCCAGCGAGGCAGATGACAAAGATCCATGATCGACTGCGCTTACAGCTCCGCCTGACCAAGGTCCTCGCAGCGCAGGATCAGCCAGTTGGGTCGAATGTAGGCCCGCCAATGGCCTTGGTCATCAGCGAAGACACGGAGAACAGCGCCGGCCGGCGATCCAGACAGCTGATCTGGATGGGTAGCGTGGCCCGCCACAACACACCCGGCACCGTCGACAAGAGCATCACCATCGATCCGCTGCGTGAGTGCATGGAAGATGTGCCACTCGACGGAGAGGACGGCCTTCTTGCCCTGTTGGAATCTGACTTGCGGAACGAATTCGAACGAGCAAGTCTCATCGGCACAGCCAGATGGTGCAGCGGTGAGGTCTGGCAGGCACTTGAAAGAGGGCTCCGTGCGAAGTTTCCCCGTCTCGTCCCGCTGATCGACTGGTTGCTCGCCCAGGCCAATCCCCCTGTACTAGACAGCCATGACGAAGCAGATCAAGCCTGGCAGGAACAGCAAGACGCGGTCCGGAGCATCTTGCGAATCGCCGATTTTCCTCTGCCTTCACTAAACGCCTGGAAGCGCCCCGAGTCCCGCGACGCGCCTTACACGGCAGGCATCATCCCGCAGCCCTCGGAAAACAGCCTGATCGACCATGATGTGCGCGCCGCAGGACGGGCGTTCGGCCTGGACAGTGACTGGGTGAACGGGAGCGGGGCCAGATGCGACATCAACGTGCTTTGGGATTCGAGCGGGCGACGGCTCGAGGTGACCAACGTAAACGCCCTTCCACTGGAGTCCCGGACCGGAACCGACATGATCTACTATCACGTGCCCACCAAGAGTTTTACACTCGTTCAATACAAGCGCCTAGATCCACGCAAGCGAGAGATACGCGTCGACGAACGGCTACGAAGTCAGCTTGATCGACTCGAAAAAGTGGCACAGCTGAACAGCCCGCCCACGCAACCGCACGAATGGCGTCTGGGAAGCGACCCTTGCTTCCTCAAGCTCGCCCACTGGCCCGAGGACACTCGCAAGAATCCAGTCGAGGGACTCTCGCACGGAATGTACCTTCCGGTTTCCTATGTGCGCATGCTGCTTGAAAACGACTGCACGCTCGGCCCCCAGAAAGGCAGTCAAGCTCGACTGCTGGGCTACGACCGAGTCGAACGTCACCTCGTAGGCGCACAATTTGTCGAATTGGTCAAGGAAGGACTGGTCGGCACTGTCGGCACCACGCGAGAGCAGTTGTGGTCTATGGTCAAGCGCCGCGTCAGTGAAGGTAACAATGTCCTCGTCGCCGAGGAAAACAGTAGCGAGTCTGTGCGCGACCGGCAAAAACGCAATCGGACTCGAACCTCCAAAGATAATTCGTACGTACACAAGGTGTACAGGCAAGAATCGCTCTTCGGCCCTGACTCCGAGCAGTAGACACTTGGTTGGCCTGTGCGAGAGCCAACAGCGTTCGCCTACCCGGCCAACGCAAGGACGAGCGGGAGCACTTGGTCGGCTCCAGCCTGGCACAGGAGGCGTGCGCATACGGCCAGAGTCCAGCCGGAGTCGGTGTAGTCGTCGACGAGCAGGACCGGGCCGGGGGTAGCGGCCAGGGCGGCGGCGAGTTCGTCGGGCACAGTGAACGAGGCAACCAGGGCCCGCAGCCGCTGGGCGGAGTTGCTGCGGTGCGCCGCAAACTCATCCGCTTGCGGGGTGTAGGCAAGGCTGCCGAGCAGCGGGAGCCTGCCGACACGAGCCACGCCCTCGGCCAAGGAGGCGCCCAGTTGGGAGCGGGTGCGGGAGGGCACGGCGACGATGCCCACGGGCCTCGCCACCGCGTCAGGAGAACCACTGGCCCAGCCGCCCGGCGAGCGAGCCCAGTCGGCCATCACCCTCACGACGGCGGCCAGCACGTCGGCCGGGACCGGCCCGTCCGCCGCCTGCGCCGCCAGGATCGGCCGCAGGCGGTTGCCCCAGCCGATATCCGACAGCCTTCCCAGCGCACGCCCAGTGACCGCCTGCTGGCCCCCAGGGATACGGCCTTTAAGATCCATGCCGACCGCGGCGAGCCCGGTCGGCCACATTTTGCGAGGCTCGATCTCGACGCCGGGGCGGTCCAGCTCCCCCGTCGCTGCCGCAAGGGCCGCAGGCGAGATGGCGGGATCGAGCCAGGGCCCGGCACAGTTGTCACAGCGACCGCACTGGACCGCCTTCTCATCATCGAGCTGCCGCTGCAAGAACTCCATCCGGCACCCCGAGGTCGCCACGTAGTCCCGCATGGCCTGCTGCTCCGCCGCCCGCTGCTTCGCGACCCACGCATACCGCTGCGCGTCGTACGCCCACGGCTGCCCCGTCGCGGTCCAGCCGCCCTTCATGCGCTTCACCGCGCCGTCCACGTCCAGGACCTTCAGCATCGTCTCCAGGCGCGAGCGCCGAAGATCCACCAACGGCTCCAACGCCGGCAGCGACAGCGGACGCCCCGCCTCCTCCAGCACCGCCAGAGTGCGCCGGACCTGCTCCTCGGGCGGCAAGCCCACCGAAGCGAAGTACGCCCAGATCGCCTCGTCCTCCTTGCCCGGAAGCAGCAGCACGTCCGCGTGGTCCACGCCGCGCCCCGCACGCCCCACCTGCTGGTAATAGGCAATCGGCGACGAGGGCGACCCCAGATGCACCACAAAGCCGAGGTCAGGCTTGTCGAAGCCCATACCGAGCGCGGAAGTGGCGACCAGCGCCTTCACCCGGTTGGCGAGCAAATCCTCCTCCGCCTGCAACCGGTCGGCGTTCTCCGTCTTCCCCGTGTAGGAAGCCACCGGAAACCCGCGCTGCCGCAGAAACGCCGCGACCTCCTCCGCCGCCGCCACCGTCAGCGTGTAGATGATCCCCGAACCCGGCATATCCCCCAGCCGCTCCCCCAGCCACGCCAGCCGGTGCGCCGCATCCGGCAGCACCAGCACCCCCAGCCGCAGGCTCTCCCGGTCCAGCGGGCCGCGCAGCACCAGTGCATCCCCGCCACCCGTACCCAACTGTTCCGCCACATCCGCCGTGACCCGAGCATTGGCGGTCGCGGTGGTAGCCAGCACCGGCACACCAGCCGGCAGCTCTGCCAGCATGGTGCGCAGCCTGCGGTAGTCAGGGCGGAAGTCGTGCCCCCAGTCGGAAATGCAGTGCGCCTCATCGACCACCAGCAGGCCCGCGGTGGCCGCGAGCTTAGGCAGTACCTGATCGCGGAAGTCCACAGAATTAAGGCGTTCCGGGCTTACGAGGAGAACATCGGTCTCACCACGCTCGACCTCCCCGTAGATCGTTTCCCACTCCTCCGGGTTGGCCGAGTTAATCGTGCGCGCCTGGATCCCCGCCCGCGCCGCCGACTCGACCTGGTTCCGCATGAGCGCCAGCAACGGCGAGATAATCACCGTCGGACCCGAGCCACGCCGACGCAGCAATGCGGTGGCAACGAAGTACACCGCCGACTTACCCCAGCCAGTGCGCTGCACCACCAGAGCACGTCGGCGCTCCTTCACCAGAGCCGCCACCGCCTGCCACTGATCCTCCCGCAGACGCGCCGAACCTCCAGGATCACCGACCAGCTCAGCGAGGACGGCGTCGGCTTCAGTACGCAGCTCCAGATGGTCCATACCCCCATGCAACCCGATGGCACTGACAATCAGCGAATCCACCCAACGCGATAAAGCGATCACAAATAGTGCGCGTGCCGCCCGCCCATCGAGGATGGCCTGGGCGGAGCCCTCGGCCACGCCAATCCTCGATCGGAGCGTTTGTGCAGGTCAGGGCTCTAGATTCACCTGAAATTTGAATGCCCTCCCCGTTCCATAGCCCCGAGCGGCTCAACAACCCCGATTTCCGTGATCAGGTGCTGCCCAAGCTCGCCGCGGCGACGGGGCTGCTGGTGGTCGACGAGGCGCACTGCATTTCCGACTGGGGCCACGATTTCCGGCCGGATTACCGACGGCTGCGCACGATGCTCGCCGATCTCCCGCCCGGTGTGCCGGTGCTCGCCACCACCGCGACGGCCAACGCGCGGGTGACCGCCGATGTCGCCGAACAGCTCGGCACGGGCGAGGGCTCCACGGAGGCGCTGGTGCTGCGCGGGCCGCTGGACCGGGAGAGTTTGAGCCTGGCGGTGCTCCCCCTGCCGGATGCCGCGCACCGGCTCGCCTGGCTCGCGGACCATCTGCACGAGCTGCCGGGCTCGGGGATCATCTACACGCTCACCGTCGCCGCCGCCGAGGAGATCACGGCGTTCCTCCGCCACCGGGGGCACACGGTCTCCTCGTACACCGGCAAAACGGAGAACGCGGACCGCCAGCAGGCCGAGGACGATCTGCTCGCCAACCGGGTCAAGGCGCTGGTGGCGACCTCGGCGCTGGGCATGGGCTTCGACAAGCCCGACCTGGGGTTCGTGGTGCACCTGGGCTCGCCGTCGTCCCCCATCGCGTACTACCAGCAGGTGGGCCGGGCCGGCCGTGGGGTCGAGCACGCCGAGGTGTTGCTGCTGCCCGGGCGGGAGGACGAGGCGATCTGGAAGTACTTCGCTTCGCTGGCGTTCCCGCCGGAGGAGCAGGTGCGGCGCACTCTGGATGTCCTGGCGGCCGCCGGCCGGCCGGTGTCGCTGCCGGCCCTGGAGCCCCAGGTCGAACTGCGCCGCTCGCGCCTGGAGATCATGCTCAAGGTCCTCGATGTGGACGGCGCCGTGCAGCGCGTCAAGGGAGGCTGGACATCCACCGGCCGGCCGTGGGCGTACGACGCCGAGCGCTATGCGTGGGTGTCCCGCCAGCGCGAAGCCGAACAGCAGGCGATGCGGGAGTACGCCACCACGACCGGCTGCCGGATGGAGTTCCTGCGGCGGCAGTTGGACGACGAGGCGGCGGTGGCGTGTGGTCGCTGTGACAACTGTGCCGGGGCGCGGTTCACCACCGAGGTGTCCGCGGCCTCGCTGGACGCGGCGCGCGGTGAGCTGGGGCGGCCGGGCGTGGAGGTCGAGCCGCGCCGGATGTGGCCGACGGGGCTGCCGGCCGTCGGTGTCGATCTCAAGGGGCGCATCCCGGCGGGTGAGCTGGCCGCGACCGGCCGCGCCCTGGGACGGCTCTCCGACATCGGGTGGGGCAACCGGCTGCGTCCGATGCTCGCCCCGCAGGCCGCGGACGGTCCGGTCCCGGACGATGTGGCGGCCGCGGTGGTCACGGTTCTCGCCGACTGGGCGAAGGGGCCCGGTGGTTGGGCCTCGGGGGCGGCGGAGGCACCGGCCCGCCCGGTGGGTGTCGTCGCGCTCTCCTCGCGCAGCCGTCCGCAGCTGATCCGGTCGCTGGCCGAGCGGATCGCCGGCGTCGGCCGGATGCCGTTCCTGGGCACGGTGACCTCGTCGGACGACGGTGCCGAGGGCAGGATTCCGCGCAGCAACAGCGCCCAGCGGCTGCGGGCCCTGCACGGTTCGCTGGGTGTGCCGCCGGATCTGGCGCAGGCTCTGGCCGCGGCGGGTGGCCCGGTGCTGCTGGTGGACGACTACGCCGACACCGGCTGGACCCTGGCCGTGGCCGCCCGGCTGCTGCGCAGGGCGGGAGCTGAGGGGGTGTTTCCGCTGGTCCTCGCCGTACAGGGCTGAGCGCGGGGCGACCCGCGGCGGCGCTCAGGGATATTTGGGATACCTGCGGCGATTCCGGTCATGGGCGGAAATTGCTCGTTGCCGCATGCGTGTACGACCGCGAGAATTGGAGGTGCTTCCCCTTACCGGCCGTCCGTGGTCAGGCAGGGCCATGTCGTGGTGCGTACCGTGCCCGGCCGCCGCCCGGCGTGCGGACGCGTAGACGAAGGGAGGAACGTGACCTTCGACTTCGCCTCGCCCTCGCAGGTGTCCCCGCCCGCGTCCGCCGATTCCGCCCGACTGGGGCGGATGCTGGAGCCCGCCGAATGGGCCTCGGCCGGAATCCCGTTGCTGCGCAACCCCCGTGAGGTCGTCGCCGGCCTGCACGATCGCCATCGCCCGGGGCCGTCGACGGCCATCGTCGCGGTGCTCGATGCGCAGGAGCGGGTGACGGCCAGCGCTTCGTTCACCGAGCTCGCGGCCGCTCCCGACGGCTGGGGGTTCCGCAATGTACTGCTGGCGCATCTGCGCCGGGTCACCCCGCACGACCTGCGGCTGCGAGCCCCGGTTCGGACCGCCGTGCTGCTCTACTGCCGTGAGGGCGAGCCCCGTTGGACGGAGACGGACGGGGCGTGGATGTGGGGGCTGCGCGATGCCTGCACCCTGCACGGGCTGCGCTGCGGGGCGTACATCACGCTGACCCCGGACCGCTGGCAGGTACTGGGAGAGGGCCGGGGCGGGCGCCGCCCCAGGCAGTCCCCGATGGATGAGCCGCCCGGAGAACCGATCGGGGTGAGCCGTCCGGAGATGCGTCGCACGACGGCTTCACTTCCGGATGCCCCGCGCCCGGCCGTGGGTGTTCCCGCGCAGAACCGGTCGATGCCGCGACGCTCCGGCGGCGGCGCCCCGGAAGCCCATCGGCACACGGCGGCGCGCTGAGCGGACCGGGCGGGCGTCCCGGGTTCCCGCGCACGGCGGAAGCAGCGGGCAGCCCTGCCCGTTACCGTCCTGTCGACCGGGCTCGCCTGTTGGATACGCAAGCTAGCCCGACGGCCTCCAGGGCCGACGGGCTGTTGCGAACCGGCAGCGGTCAGGCGTGGGCGCCGAGCACGGCGTTGATCCGCTGCGGGTCACCGCAGACGATCAGCAGCGTGCCGGCCCGGGCCATCGCCGCGGGCAGCGCCCGCGCGGCGACCTCGTCCGAACCACCGTTGACGGCGACGACCACGACGGGCCGGCCGGTGGCGCGCTCGGCCGCGGCGTCCGCGTAGAACACATCGTCCGCGGCGTCGTGTTGGGCCCAGTAGGACGCCTCACCGAAGGACCGTTCATGCACGGCCCACGGGTGGGTCTCGCCGGTGGTCAGCACCAGGATTTCGCCCGGTGCACGCCCGGAGTCCAGCAGCAGGTCGACGGCCTCGTCGGCGGCGTCTACGGCGCCGTCGGCGGGGGCCGGGATCAGCTGGAGCTGCGCTCCCGCGGCGGTGCCGGACTGACCGGCAGGCTGCGGGGAGTTGGTGCGCTGCGCCGGCGGGGCGGCGACAGGCCCACGCGGCGGGGCAGCAGGTCCGGGCTTGCCCGGACGGACACTGGACGCGGGCGCGCCACGCGGAGGTGCGGGGCGGGGACCGGGACCAGGAACGGGGCGGGGGGTCGGCGCGGTACGGCCGGCGGCCGGAGTTGCGCGGGGACCCGGGACACTCTCGTGAATCTGAGGCTCCTCGGGGATGAGAGGCATAAAGGGATGTCTATCAAACGTAAGTGCGGAACATGTCATCGGGTACCGAATTCATGTCCACACCGCTCAGAAGTCGAAGCCGAGTTGGCCACCGGCTTGCAGAGCGGCTGCTTCGGGGGTGATGCGCACCTTCTTCAGATGCCGCCACCGGGGCAGTGCGTCCATGTAGGACCACGACACTCGGTGGTGCGGCGTAGGACCGTACTCCTCCAGGGCGATGCGATGGGTCGGAGAGGGGTAGCCGGCGTTGGCCGCGAAGTCGAAGTCGGCGTAGGCCAGGCCCAGTTCGGCCATCATCGCGTCCCGCCGCACCTTGGCGATCACGGACGCGGCGGCAACCGCGATGCAGGACTGGTCGCCCTTGATGACCGTGCGGACGCGCCATGGCGCGCCCAGGTAGTTGTGCTTGCCGTCGAGGATGATCGCGTCCGGCCGGACCGGCAACGCCTCCAGGGCGCGTACGGCCGCGAGCCGCAGGGCAGCGGTCATACCCAGCTCGTCGATCTCCTCCGATGAGGAGTGCCCCAGGGCATACGACGTGACCCACTCGCCGAGCACATCGCACAGTTCGGTGCGGCGCTTGGGGGTCAGCAGCTTGGAATCGGTGAGTCCGTCGGGCGGCCGGCGCAGGCCGGTGATGGCTGCGCAGACGCTGACCGGACCGGCCCACGCTCCGCGTCCGACCTCGTCGATACCTGCAACGATCTTGGCGCCCGTCGTGGCGCGCAATGATCGCTCGACGGAATGTGTGGGGGGCTCGTACGGCATGGCGCCAGCAAGGTTACGCCTATTCGGCCCAGCCGTCCGCATCGGCTCCGAACCTGGTGGCAAACGGTGTCGGCGAACCCGCGAGAGGGGCCGGGCGGTGCCGCTACTGGCGGGTACGCAGAAGTGGGCACGGGCGGGCGGAGGCCGGGTACCGGACGCCGCTGTTCCCCCCTCACGAACACATGTAGGGAGCCGAAGTCACCGTGCGGCGCTGCCTGTTGGAAGGCACCGCGGGGCGCGAAGACAGACGCGGAAGGTCGGCCTACGACGGGTGCGGAGGGGACAAGAGGTGTGACGGTAGGCCGGTGATCAGTCGGCGAGGGCGGGGGCCCACGACGGGAGGGGCTCGGTGCCGTCCAGCCATGCCGCGGGCGGGGCGCCGGTGGGGCCGGCGGCGGCGACGATGCCGCCGACGATGGCGCATGTGGTGTCGACGTCGCCGCCCGCCTGAACGGTGGTCCAGAACGCCCGCTCGTAGTTGCCGAGATGCTGGGCGGCAGCCCACAGGGCGAACGGCACGGTGTCATGGGCGCTGGTGCGTCGTCCGCAGCCCAGGACGGCGGCGACGGTGCCGGAGTCGGCGTAGTCGAGCATGTCGCGGGCCCGGCGCAGCCCGGCCTGGACGGCGCTGCGCGGGATCAGCTCCAGCACCCCGTCGAGCAGCTGCTCGGGGCCGGTGTCGCGGGTCGGGTCGGCCACCAGGGCGGCCGCGGCGGCGACGGCCATGGCGCCGACGACGGCCTCGCGGTGCTGGTGGGTGGTGTAGGCGGAGATCTCCGCCTGGTGGGTGGCCTGCTCGGGATCATCGGCGTACCAGGCGCCGAGGGGAGCGATGCGCATCGCGGCGCCGTTGCCCCACGAGCCCTGGCCGTTGAAGAGCCCGGATGCCAGCTCGCGCCAGTCGCCGCCCTCGCGGATCAGCCGCAGCATGCGGTTGACGGCCGGACCGTAGCCGCGGTCGAAGTCGTGGTGGTCGGCGAAGGAGCGGGCGAGGGCGTCCTGGTCGATCCGTCCGTGCGCGGTGAGGACAGCCAGGACGGAGCAGGCCATCTCGGTGTCGTCGGTCCACTGCCAGGGGGCGGCAGGCGGCTCACGGCGCTTGAGGGAGGGGTAGTTCGCGGGGACGAAGAACTGGGATCCGAGGGCATCACCCACGGACAGTCCGCGCAGGCTCGCCAGAGCCCGCTCACAGCGGTCTGCGTCACGGTGGTCGAGGGTCATCGGTGTGCACTCTAACCGGTGGCCCCATAAGGAACGGGTTCACACCAGCGCTCAAAGGGCCGGTCGAGGGTGTACCGGCCGTCGGGGCCGAGCAGCAGGGTGCGCCACTCCGCGTTGCCGGGGTTGGACAGCGACTCGAAGTCCGCCACCGTCCAGTGGAACCAGCGCATACAGAACAGCCGCATGGTGAGCCCGTGCGTGACGATCAGGACGTTCGGTGGGTGCTGGGGGTCCTCGAAGCTGCGCCACAGGCTCTCCAGGAAGGCCCCTACCCGGTCGTAGACATCGGCTCCGGACTCGCCCTGGGCGAAGCGGTAGAAGAAGTGGCCGTAGGCGTCCCGATATGCCTTCTGCCGGCGTACATCCTCGCGGTCCTGCCAGTTGCCCCAGTCCTGCTCGCGCAGCCGGGGTTCCTCGCGCACCCGGACCCTGGCGGGGTCGAGACGGAGTTCGCGGAAGGTCTGGTGGGTGCGGCGGTACGGCGAGACATAGGCGGAGACCCGCTCGTCGCCGAACATCTCCCGCACCGCGCCGCCGGCCTCCGCCGCCTGCCGCAGCCCGGCCCCGGTGAGGGCGAGCGCGTGATCGGGTTCCCGCTCGTACACGGTGTCGTCGACATTCCCCTCCGACTCTCCGTGGCGGATGAGAACGATGCGTCGGGGCCGAGCCATGCCGCCAGCCTAAATCGGGTGGCTTGTGCCTGTCGCACGCGGTCATGGTCGCGGCCCGGTCGAGTGTCCGTCGGTCACCTTCCGGTCTCCTTTCTGCACGTTTCCGAGCGAGTCGTGGTTCGGGTGTCGGGCGGGCCGTGGCCGTAGACCCGGTGTGCGCCCGTGCGTGCGGGGTCGTGGGTGGATGTCGCCGTCGGATGTCCGTTGTCCGCGGCGAGGGCGGCGTCGATGTCCGGAGGCAGCGGCGGCACGGAGGCCACGCCGGATCGTCGGGGCGTATCGGATCAAGGGGCGCCGGTCATTGGGCGGCCGGGGCCGGGCGGCCGTCGCGTATCTCGTAGCAACGGCCGCCGAAGCGTCGCCGCAGCAGCCGGTCGTGGGAGACGACGACCAGGGCACCGGGCCATGCCGCCAGGGCGGCTTCGAGCTCTTCGACGAGGCCGAGCGCCAGGTGGTTGGTGGGTTCATCGAGCAGCAGCAGGTCCGCCGGGCGGGCCAGCAGCCGGGCCAGGGCCAGGCGGCGTCGCTGCCCGGCGGAGAGCGCTCCGACGGGGACATCGAGGTCACGTTCGCGGAACAGGCCGTAGGACAGCAGCAGGGCGGTGTGCTCCTCCACGTCCCCGGCCAGCCCGCGGCGGAACACCGAGAGCAGCGGTTCGGCGGGACGGGAGACCGGTATTTCCTGCGCGAGGTAGCCGGTCCGGCCTCGCCGCCGGACCGTGCCGCTGTCCGGAGGGGTGACCCCCGCCAGCACGCGGAGCAGCGTGGTCTTGCCGGCCCCGTTGGCGCCCTGGATCAGCAGACGTTCACCGGCGGCGACGGTGAGGGAGTCCACCGCGAGCCGGTCCCCCACCCGCACTCCGTCGAGCCGGACGAGGGTGCCCTCGGCCTCGCCGATGTCCGGCGCGGCACGGAACCGGAGCGGGTCGGGCGGTCTGGGAACGGGGTCTTCCCGGAGCCTGCGCAGCCGCTCCTGGGCGTTGCGCACTCTGCCGGCCACGGACGCCTGGACGCGGCCCTTGGCCCGGTCGTACGCCATCTTGTTGCCGTCCTTCATGGCCCGGCCCTGAGCGACGTTCCGCGCCGCGCCCCCGGCGAAGTCGGTGAGTCGCGTGATCTGGGCGCACCACTGGGCATGGTCCTGCTCCCAGCGCCGGCGGGCGGCCTCCCTGGCCGCGAGGAAGGTGCCGTAACCGCCGCCGTAGCGGACCAGGGCCCGGCGATCGGCGTCGACCTCGACGAGGGCGGTGGCGATGCGCTGGAGGAAGAGCCGGTCGTGCGAGACGGCGAGGACCGTGCCCCTGTGGGCGAGCAGGGCGCCTTCCAGCCAGTCCAGAGCGGTGGCGTCGAGATGGTTGGTGGGTTCGTCGAGAAGCATGACCTCAGGTGCCGCGGCGATCAGGCAGGCGATCCCCAGCCGGGCCTGCTCGCCTCCGGAGAGGCTCCCGAGCATCCGGTCGTGACCCAGCTGTGCCAGGCCCAGGGCGTGCAGTGCCCGGTCGACGCGGGCGTCGGCTTCGTAGCCGCCGCGCAGCTCGAAGAGGGTGAGCAGATCGCCGTACTCCTCCAGCCTGCCGGGCGTGGCTCGGTCGAGCCCACGCTCCAGGGAGCGGAGTCGGCGCTCCATGTCCCTGAGGTCCGCCAGAGCGGCGTCGATCGTGTCCTGGACGGTGCGGTCCGGCGGGAGGTCGGGGGTCTGGCCCAGGTAACCGGTGCCGCCCTCGGCCCGGAGCACCACCTGGCCTTCATCGGGCGGCTCGGCACCTGCGACGATGCGGAGCAGTGTCGACTTCCCGGCACCGTTCTCCCCCACGATCCCGACGCGCTCACCCGGGCGCACCGACAAGGAAACGCCGTCGAGCAGCAGGCGGTCGCCGTAGGACTTGGTGATGTCGTGCAAGGAAATCTGAGTGGTCACACATCCCCCCGAAGTAAACGCAACCGTAGTCGCATTACGATGATGATGGCAGAGGAAACCCGCTAACGCAACTGGAGTCGCAATTGCCTGATCAGACGATGCCCGACAACGGCCGCGAGAGCGGCGGTTCCGCGCCCTCCCCCGGCACCCGGCGCCCCGGCGGCCGCACCGCCCGCACCCGCGCCGCCGTCCGCGACGCCGTGCTGGCCGGCCTCACCGAGCACGGCTACCCCGGCCTGACCGTCGAATACGTCGCCGCCCACTCCGGCGTGCACAAGACGACGCTCTACCGGCGCTGGAAGGACGTCGAGGGCCTGGTGGCGGACGCGCTGGATCTTGCGGGGGAGGACAGCTGGGTGCCGCCCGACACCGGCTCCCTGGAGGGTGATCTGCGCGCCCTGGCCCAGGAGGTCGTCGATTCGTTCACCGACCCGGCGGTGGCCGCGTCGGGCTCGGCGATGATCGCCGCCGCCTTCCAGTCGGAGCGGGCGGCCGACGCCCTGCGCGCCTACTACACCGAGCGGTTCGCGCGCTGCGAGGCCCTCGTCGAACGCGCCGTGCGACGCGGCGAGTTGGCGGCGGCGCCTGACGCCACTGCGGACGCCGCCCCCGGCGCCGCCCCG
This sequence comes from Streptomyces sp. NPDC127097, assembly GCF_042724075.1. Classification (NCBI taxonomy): domain Bacteria; kingdom Bacillati; phylum Actinomycetota; class Actinomycetes; order Kitasatosporales; family Streptomycetaceae; genus Streptomyces; species Streptomyces sp. NPDC127097. Next base: position 101,484 of record NZ_JBHXFI010000014.1, read on the forward strand.
CACCGCGGCATCGACGCCGGAGCGCTCGTCCGCTCCGTCTCCGCGCCGCTGTTCTTCCGTCTGTTCATCACCCGGGAGCCGGTCGACGACACCGTCGCCGAACAGGCCGTGGCGGCCACACTGGCGGCCGCCCACGCCGGGGCGTTCACGGTCGTCGGCCGGGCGGACGCCTCCCCCGGAGCGGCCCCCTGACCGCGCCGCCCCTCACACCGTCCACGATGGTTCGAGCTGCACCACGTCCCCCGCGATGGCCCGGACATCCGCGGCTATCTGGGCACGCAGCGCCAGCCGCTCCACCCGCTCGGGCCGGTACTTCCCCCGCTCGGCCGCCGACTGCCACATCGACAGCACCAGGAACTCCTCCCCCGGAGCCCGCCCCAGCATCCCTCGCAGCATGCCCGGCGAACCCGCCATCGCCGGATTCCAGACCTTCTCCTGCATCAGCATGAAGTGATCCACCCGGTCCTGGCGCACCTGGCAGTGCGCCAGCCGCAGGACATCCACATCACCGAACGACGGGCGGAAGCCCACCTTCACATCAAACTCGTGCTCGAACAGCCGCACTTGGGCGTCCTTGTACGTGCCGACCTGGGAAGCCGCCAGCCGGTCGTGCGAGCGCGCCATGAAGGAGTCGTAGAACGCCCGGCTCTCCCAGAAGGCGACCAGATGCGCGACGCCCGGCCGCCCCCGGCTCCATCCCCCGCCCTGCCCTCGAAACCCCGGCTCACCCAGCAGCCCCGCCCATTTCCGCTGCCCCCGCTCGAACCCTCGACGGTCCACAACGGTGAGGCGAATCCACTTGACCAGCACCGCGCCATCGTACGGCCCAAGGGCGGACCGGGATCACTGCGCGTCACATTCACACCACCCCGAACTTCCTTACGGGCGCGGATCAATGGGCGTGCCGACACCGAGCCGCCGCTCCACCGCCTCGGCCGCCGCCAGACACCAGTCCTCCCGGTAGGAGCGCCCGATCAGTTGCACTCCGTACGGGAGCCCGTCCGCCACCCCGGTGGGGACGGCCACCGCGGGCACCCCGACGAAGCTGGTCGCGGTGCACAGCCGCATCGCGTGCTGCACCCGCCGATGGCTCTCCTCGTCCCGTATCTCCTCCCCCGGTGCGAACGGCGGATCGGTGAACACCGGCCCCAGGACCAGCGGATACTCGTCCAGAAAGGCCGCCCAGTCCCGCTGGATGCCCAGCCGCACCCCGGTAAGCCGCAGATACTCCGGCAGCTCCACGGGGGTCGCCCTCGCCATCCCAAACTCGACATAGCGATGGCCGCCCTCCCCGAGCAGCGGTTTGACCGCCGGCCAGGTGGTGGCGAACTCCGTGAGCGTCATCCGGGCGTAGGCGTCGAGGGCGTCGTCCAGCCGCGGCACGTCCGCCACTTCGTGCACCTCGTACCCCGCGTCCCGCAGCGCGTCCGCGGCGCTCTCCACGGCCCGGCGCACCACGGGATGCACTCCGCCGCCTCCGGGATCCGCCACCATCGCCACCTTGAGGGGACGCCCCGGCGGCGCACCGTAGGGCGGCACCGGTACGGCCCGGGGGTCGCGCGGATCGGCCCCGGCCAGCACCTCGTAGGCGAGCCGGAGATCATCGACCGTACGGGCCAGCGGGCCGTCGACCACGAGGAACTGGGCGGCGAGAGAGGGGTCGTCCGGGCCGATGCGGTGATCGGCGGCGAACCGCCCGTAGGTCGGCTTCAGACCCGCGACGCCACAGAAGGACGCGGGAATGCGCACCGACCCCCCGGAGTCGTTGCCGAGTCCGAGCGGGGCCATCCCGCTCGCCACGGCCGCGCCGTCGCCGCCACTGCTGCCGCCCGGAGTGACCGCGGCACTCCAGGGATTCACGGTGTCCCCGAACAGCTCACTACGGGTATGGATGCCGGCCAGGATGAGCGTCGGCATGTTGCTGTGCCCAACGGGGATTCCGCCCGCCGCCCGCAGACGCGCCACCGGGGGCGCATCGGAGTGCGCGACAAAGTCGCGGAAGCGCTCCGCGCCGTAGGTCGTCGGCACCCCTTCGATGGCCGTGGTCTCCTTGACCGTGAACGGCACACCGGCCAGCGGCCCCAGCTCCGCACCCGCCGCGCGCCTGCGGTCGAGCTCCGCCGCCTCGCCCCGCGCCCGTTCGGCGAGCATCTGAGTGACGGCGTTGACGGCCGGGTTGACCTCGGCGATCCGCTCCAGATGCGCCTCGACCAGCTCCACCGCCGACACCTCACCGGCGCGTACCGCCGCCGCCTGGGCGCGTGCCGTCATCGTCCACAGTGCGTCGCGCATGTCCTCCCCTTCCCGTGGCCTCAGCCGGCCCTCCCCTGGGCCGCCCGGACCGTTCCCGAACGTTCCGATGCAGTTGCATCGCTTCAGCATCGTAACCTTGCTGCCGATACAGACGCATCGAATAACCGGAGTACGGGACATGCCCAAGCAGGTCGACCACGAGAGCCGGCGCCGCCAGATCGCCGAGGCGGTGTGCCAACTCGCCGACGAGAGCGGCCTGGAGGGCGTCACGCTCCGCGACGTGGCGGCCCGCGCACAGGTCTCCATGGGCGCCGTCCAGCGCTGCTTCCGCACCAAGGAGGAGATGCTGGTCTTCGCGCTCGGCCACATCGGCGAACGGGTCACCGCCCGGGTCTCGGCCCGGCTCGCCGCCTCGCCCGCCCAGTCGGCCCGCACGGCACTGGGCCACGCCACCACGGAGGTGTCCCTCCTCCAGGAGGAACATCGCGCCGAGGCGCGGGTCTGGCTCGCCTTCGTGGCGCAGGCCGCCGTCAGTCCACCCCTGGCCGGAATCTTGCGTACCAACTACGCAGGTCTTCACACGGTGTTCGCACGGCTGGTCTCCGAGGCTTGCGACACCGCCGACCCGGACCGCGCGGCCCGCACCCTCCTCGCCCTGGCCGACGGCCTCACCGCCCATGTCCTGATCGGCCATCTCTCCCCCGCAGAGGCACTGGACGTACTGGACGGCCAGCTCAACCGCCTCTGGGACGAGCGGACAAGCTGAGCCGCATCCGGCGTCCTCATGGGCCGGACGGCACTTTCCAGCCACCCGAGGCGGAGGCAAACCACGGGTGACCAGGGGCAGTTCACCCAGCCCACGGACGGTGAGGCGTGGCACGATGGACAGCCAACGGGAAGTCCTGGGGAGTTGTCCGCCTGCCTGCGCAGGCCGCGCCACACTCCCGGGAGATGACGGGAGGGAAGTCCGGTGAGCACGCTCAGCAAAGGGATCGAGAAGGTCGAGGTAACGCTCAAGTGGGACCCGAGCCCCCTCGGGACGCCGGACAATGATCTCGACATCGTCGCGGCCACCTATACGGCCGACGCCCCGCACGGCGAGCCCGCCTATCTGGTGCACTTCGACAGCCGGTCGCCGGACGGGACCATCACCCTCAACCGGGACAGCAGGACCGGCCAGGGTTTCGGCTTCGACGAGATCATGACGCTGGAGCTGGACCGGCTGGCCGAGACCTACACCCGGGTGCTCGTGGGGGTGGCCATCCAGCAGGGCGAGGGCCGCAAGGTCTTCGGCGATATCGCCAACACCGCCGTACGGATCCGCGAGGGGTACACCGATCTGGCGGAGCACGGCTTCACCGAGGTCGCGGGGGCGACTGCCGCGACGGTGGCCGAATTCACCCGGGACGAGGGAGGCCAGTGGCGCTTCCGCTCGGCCCTCCGGGGATTCGACACCGACCCGCACGCGTTCACCTCGGAAATGGGCCGCTGACGGGCAAACGGCACGCGGGCGACGGTGCGCCCGAGCACAACAGCGAGGGGGAGGTGGCCCTGTGCCGCCTCCCCCTTTGCCGTGCCCCGCGCCGTCAGCCCCCCGCCCGTTTACGGCGCCGGTGCGCCGCCACCCGCTCCCGCGCGGCACAGGCCCGTGCCCGCCCCCAAGACACCAAAGAGGGTGCCGACCCATGGTCGGCACCCTCTCTCAGGTGCGGTGCGGCGTCCTCAGCGACAGTTGCTCAAGTCGCGTCAGGCGCCGTTCCGTGTGTGGTCAGCTGCAACCGCTGGTCGATCCGCAGCCCTCGCACAGGTAGCAGCTGCCGGCCCGCTGCATCTTCGTCCCGCAGGAGAAGCACAGGGGGGCGTCGGCGTTGATGCCCAGCTGCATCTCGACGAGTTCGGCGTTGGTGTGCGCCTGCTTGGGGGCCGGGGCGGCGGCCTCCTCGACGATCTTCGTCGCCGGGGTGGACTCCTTCACCGACTCCGTCTGGCGGGGCGCCGACTGGGCCAGGCCCTCGACGTCGACGTCGTCCTCGGACGGCTCGTACGAACCGGTCTCCAGGTGGCGCTGGCGCTCCTCGACGGAGTGGATGCCGAGCGCCGAGCGGGTCTCGAACGGCAGGAAGTCCAGGGCCAGGCGGCGGAAGATGTAGTCGACGATCGACTGCGCCATCCGCACGTCCGGGTCGTCCGTCATACCGGCCGGCTCGAAGCGCATGTTGGTGAACTTCGAGACGTAGGTCTCCAGCGGCACGCCGTACTGGAGGCCCACGGACACCGCGATGGAGAAGGCGTCCATCATGCCCGCGAGGGTCGAGCCCTGCTTGGACATCTTCAGGAAGACCTCACCGAGACCGTCGTCCGGGTAGGAGTTGGCGGTCATGTAGCCCTCGGCGCCGCCGACCGTGAAGGAGGTGGTGATGCCGGGACGGCCCTTGGGGAGGCGGTTGCGGACCGGGCGGTACTCGACGACCTTCTTCTCGGCGACCGGCTCGGCCTTCTTCTCCTCCTCCTTCTTCTTGGCGGAGAGCGGCTGGCCGACCTTGCAGTTGTCGCGGTAGATCGCCAGCGCCTTCAGGCCGAGCTTCCAGCCCTGGAAGTAGACGTCCTCGATCTCCTCGACGGTGGCCGACTCGGGGACGTTGACCGTCTTGGAGATCGCGCCGGAGAGGAAGGGCTGCGCGGCCGCCATCATGCGCACATGGCCCATGGCGGAGATCGAGCGCGCGCCCATGGCGCAGTCGAAGACCTCGTAGTGCTCGGCCTTCAGGGCCGGGGCGTCGATGACATTGCCGTGATCGGCGATGTGGGCGACGATCGCCTCGATCTGCTCGGGCTGGTAGCCGAGCCGCTTGAGCGCCTTGGGGACCGTGTTGTTCACGATCTGCATGGAGCCGCCGCCGACCAGCTTCTTGAACTTGACCAGCGCCAGGTCCGGCTCGACGCCCGTGGTGTCGCAGTCCATCATCAGACCGATGGTGCCGGTCGGTGCCAGCACCGACGCCTGGGCGTTGCGGAAGCCGTTCTTCTCGCCGAGCCGCAGCACGTCCTGCCATGCCTCGGTCGCCGCGGCCCACACCGGGGTGTCCAGGTCGTCCATGCGCACGGCGCTGCCGTTGGCGTCCGAGTGCTGCTTCATGACGCGCTTGTGGGCGTCGGCGTTACGGGCGTAGCCCTCGTACGGGCCGACGACCGCGGCCAGCTCGGCCGAGCGCCGGTAGGAGGTGCCCGTCATCAGGGAGGTGATGGCACCGGCCAGCGCGCGGCCGCCGTCCGAGTCGTAGGCGTGACCGGTGGCCATCAGCAGCGCGCCGAGGTTGGCGTAGCCGATGCCCAGCTGGCGGTAGGCGCGGGTGGTCTCGCCGATCTTCTGGGTCGGGAAGTCGGCGAAGCAGATGGAGATGTCCATCGCGGTGATGACCAGCTCGACGACCTTGGCGAAGCGCTCGGCGTCGAAGGACTGGTTGCCCAGGTCGTCGTCGCGCAGGAACTTCAGCAGGTTGAGCGAGGCGAGGTTGCACGAGGAGTTGTCCAGGTGCATGTACTCGCTGCACGGGTTGGACGCGGTGATCCGGCCCGACTCCGGCGAGGTGTGCCAGTGGTTGATGGTGTCGTCGTACTGGATGCCGGGGTCGGCGCACGCCCAGGCGGCCTCCGCCATCTTGCGGAAGAGCCCCTTGGCGTCGATCTCCTCGATGACCTCACCGGTCATCCGGCCGCGCAGCCCGAACTTCGAGCCGGCCTCGACGGCCTTCATGAACTCGTCGTTCACCCGGACCGAGTTGTTGGCGTTCTGGTACTGGACGGAGGTGATGTCCTCGCCGCCCAGGTCCATGTCGAAGCCCGCGTCGCGCAGCGCGCGGACCTTCTCCTCCTCCTTCACCTTGGTCTCGATGAATGCCTCGACGTCCGGGTGGTCCACGTCCAGGACGACCATCTTGGCCGCACGGCGGGTGGCGCCGCCCGACTTGATCGTTCCGGCGGACGCGTCGGCGCCGCGCATGAAGGAGACCGGGCCGGAGGCGTTGCCACCGGAGGAGAGCAGCTCCTTGGAGGAGCGGATACGGGAGAGGTTCAGACCGGCACCGGAGCCGCCCTTGAAGATCATCCCCTCTTCCTTGTACCAGTCGAGGATCGACTCCATGGAGTCGTCGACGGAGAGGATGAAGCAGGCGCTGACCTGCTGCGGCTGCTGGGTGCCGACGTTGAACCACACCGGCGAGTTGAAGCTGAAGACCTGGTGGAGCAGGGCGTACGCCAGCTCGTGCTCGAAGATCTCGGCGTCCGCCGGGGAGGCGAAGTAGCCGTTCTCCTCGCCGCTCTTCCGGTACGTCTTGACCACTCGGTCGATGAGCTGCTTGAGGCTGGACTCACGGGTCGGGGAACCCACCGCGCCACGGAAGTACTTGCTCGTGACGATGTTGACCGCGTTCACCGACCAGAACTCGGGGAACTCGACGCCACGCTGCTCGAAATTCACCGAGCCGTCGCGCCAGTTGGTCATGACGACGTCACGAGACGCCCACTCCACCTCGTCGTACGGATGCACGCCGGGTGTGGTGTGGATGCGCTCGATACGCAGACCCTTGCTCGCCTTGCTGCCCTTGGCGCGGGAGCCTCGTGCCGGGCCGCTCGTCGTCTCTGTCATTCCGCCTCCCTGTATACGGGCAAACGCCCATATGTGCGCACGCATTCCGTGGCACGGTGTATGTCTTTCCGATACCGGGACGCCCTGCTCTCGCCCCGGTACAGGTCCTGGATGCGCGCCGAGCTCAGTCGGCGGCGGTGGCGGGCACGGGGACGGCCGGGCCGCCGGCCTCCCCCTCGGTCCCGCATTCCTGCCCGGGCGGTCCCAGCTCGCGCTGCTCCCGCAGCTCGGCGATGGCCGCCTCGAAGTCCTCGAGCGAGTCGAAGGCCCGGTAAACGGAGGCGAAGCGCAGGTACGCGACCAGGTCGAGTTCCTGCAACGGCCCCAGTATGGCGAGCCCGACGTCATGGGTGGTCAGCTCGGCGCTGCCGGTGGCGCGCACCGCCTCCTCGACCCGCTGGCCGAGCTTGGCGAGGGCGTCCTCGGTGACCGGACGGCCCTGGCACGCCTTGCGCACTCCCGCGATGACCTTGTTGCGGCTGAAGGGCTCGGTGACCCCGCTCCGCTTGATCACCATCAGTGACGCCGTTTCGATGGTCGTAAAACGGCGGGAGCAGTCGGGGCACTGGCGGCGCCGGCGGATCGCCGTCCCGTCATCGGTGGTGCGACTGTCGACGACCCGGCTGTCCGGGTGCCTACAGAAGGGGCAGTGCATGGCTCTCCACCCTCCTCACCCTGTGATATACGGACGTACGTACGCCAACGAGCCCCACGTACGGCGACAGACCTCTGACCGGTCCGTACGGGCCCTTCGGAGCAGTCACCAGCATAGGCGATTCCCGACCCACTGAGGGACCAGGCACCACAACTTCTGGGGACCCGACCGCATCTAACCACTAGATGTGGTGTCGGCCCGCTTACATCCGCCTACCGCGTGTCGCGGCGGAGGCGGGCCGGACGGTCGCCCACGAGAGTACGGGAAGCCACCCGGCCGGCGGTGCGGCGGGGCCGGGATGACAGAATCGGCCGGGTCGGGACGGTCGGCCGCCGAGCGCTTCGCGCGGCGACGGTCCGGCTCGCCGCCCGGCCGGAAAATTCGACGCACGCGGTCCGCTTCGGACCCGGAACGCCGCTCGGCCATACACCCAGCCACTTGATCCGGGTAGGCAATAGCCGAATATTTCACTCGAACGTGTGTTTGGCGCAACCTTTCGAAAGCAACTACCGTTGGCTAACTAGGGAGAACATTTCGAGAGGGGCCGACGTGACCACCACCGCAGACAGCGCGACCATCACCGCACAAAGCCACTCCCAGAGCCGGTTCGAGCACCCGCAGAAGGCACAGCGGCCGATGGACGACGCCACGTTGGACTCCGAAGAGCAGAAGCCCCCCCGCGCCCTGCCCGGCCGGCCCCCAGGGATCCGCGCCGACAGCTCGGGGCTCACCGACCGCCAGCGCAGGGTGATCGAGGTGATCCGGGATTCCGTGCAGCGGCGCGGCTACCCGCCGTCCATGCGCGAGATCGGCCAGGCCGTCGGGCTGTCCAGCACCTCGTCCGTCGCGCATCAGCTCATGGCGCTCGAGCGCAAGGGCTTCCTGCGCCGCGACCCGCACCGCCCCCGGGCGTACGAGGTCCGCGGCTCGGACCAGACCAGCACCGCCGCGACGGAGACCGCGGGCAAGCCCGCCGCGTCCTATGTCCCGCTGGTCGGCCGGATCGCCGCCGGCGGCCCGATCCTCGCCGAGGAGTCGGTCGAGGATGTGTTCCCGCTCCCCCGCCAGCTCGTCGGCGACGGCGAACTGTTCGTGCTGAAGGTCGTCGGCGACTCCATGATCGAGGCCGCCATCTGCGACGGCGACTGGGTCACGGTCCGCCGCCAGCCGGTCGCCGAGAACGGTGACATCGTCGCCGCGATGCTGGACGGCGAAGCCACCGTCAAGCGCTTCAAGCGCGAGGACGGCCATGTGTGGCTGCTGCCGCACAACTCCGCGTACCAGCCGATCCCCGGCGACGAGGCGACCATCCTCGGCAAGGTGGTGGCGGTACTGCGCCGCGTCTGACCCACCGCCCCTCACGACCGAGCCCCGGAACCACTGCGCCGGTTCCGGGGCTCTGCGCTGTGCGCCTTAAGCCGGCGCCGCTCTCGCGGAGGTGGTTGCGGTCCGGTGGGGGTTGCTCGCTTGAGGGTTGCGGCGCAAGCGCCCCGGCCGGTGCGCCGCCTAGGTGTCAGCCTGTGCGGCCTTCGCTGCCGCGTCGATGGCCGCCAGGGAGCGGCGGACCTGGTTGCGGTCGGTGGTGTACCAGAACTCGGGCATCGACTTGCGGAGGAAGGAGCCGTAGCGGGCCCGCTCCACCCGGGGGTCGAGGACGGCGACCACACCACGGTCGCCGGTGGCGCGGACCAGACGGCCGGCTCCCTGGGCCATCAGCAGGGCCGCATGGGTCGCCGCGACCGCCATGAAGCCATTGCCGCCGGCCTCCTCCACGGCCTTCTGCCGGGCGCTCATCAGCGGGTCGTCCGGACGCGGGAACGGCACCCGGTCCATCACCACCAGCTGGCAGTTCGCACCCGGCACATCGACGCCCTGCCAGAGGGACAGCGTGCCGAACAGGCAGGTACGGGCGTCCTCGGCGAAGGCGCGGATCAGCTCGCCGAGCGTCTCCTCGCCCTGGAGGAGGATCGGCAGGTCCAGCCGGCCGCGCAGCTCCTCCGCGGCGGCCTGGGCGGCGCGCATGGAGGAGAAGAGGCCGAGGGTGCGGCCGCCCGCCGCCTCGATCAGCTCGGTGAGCTCATCGAGCATGTCCGTACGGCTGCCCTCCCGGCCCGGCTGGGCCAGATGCTTGGCGACGTACAGGATGCCCTGCTTCGAGTAGTCGAACGGGGAGCCGACGTCCAGGCCCTTCCAGGGCGGGACGTCCTCGCCCTCCGTGCCCTCCGGGGCCAGGCCCAGTGAGGCGGCGACCCCGTTGAAGTCGCCGCCCAGCTTGAGGGTGGCGGAGGTGAGGGTCACCGAGCGGTCGTCGAAGAGCTTCTCGCGCAGCAGGCCCGAGACGGACAGCGGCGCCACCCGGAGAGACGCGCCGAAGCGGTCATGGCGTTCGTACCAGACCACGTCGTACTCGGAGCCGTTCGCGATGCGCTCGGCGACGGCGTGGACGTTCTCCAGCGAGGCGAGGGCCTGCTTGCGGACGGCGTCCTCGTCCTGGACCGACTTGTCGCGGGTCGAGCCCAGCGCCGAGATGACCGTACGGGCCGCGTCCCGCAGCGCCATCAGGCAGTAGCCGAGGTCCTCGGGGATCTCCTCCAGGCGGCCGGGCAGGGCCAGCTCCATGAGGCGTTCGAAGGTCTCCGACGCCGTCTGGAGCTGGTCCGCGGCCTTCTCGTTGACGAGCTTGGCGGCCCGGCGGACGGCGCGGTTGACCTGGCCGGGGGTGAGCTCGCCGGTGGCGACGCCGGTGACCCGGGAGACCAGCTCATGGGCCTCGTCGATGATCAGGACCTCGTGCTGCGGGAGGACCGGGGCGCCCTCGATCGCGTCGATGGCGAGCAGCGCGTGGTTGGTGACGACCACGTCGGCGAGCTTGGCGCGCTCCCTGGCGGCCTCGGCGAAGCACTCCGCCCCGTACGCACACTTCGAGGCGCCCAGGCACTCCCGGGAGGAGACCGAGACCTGGCCCCAGGCGCGGTCGGAGACCCCGGGGGTCAGCGCGTCGCGGTCACCGGTCTCGGTCTCGTCCGCCCAGTCGCGCAGCCGCAGCAGGTCCTTGCCGAGCTTGCTGGTCGGCGTGGCCTGCTCGAACACGTCGAAGAGGCCGTCCTCCTCTTCCTGCGGGACGCCCTCATGGAGGCGGTGCAGACACAGGTAGTTCGAACGGCCCTTGAGCATGGCGAACTCCGGGCGGCGGCGCAGCAGCGGATGCAGGGCCTCGACCGTCCGCGGCAGATCGCGCTCCACGAGCTGGCGCTGGAGCGCCAGGGTGGCCGTGGCGACCACCACTCGCTCGCCATGGGCGAGCGCCGGGACCAGATAGCCGAGGGACTTGCCGGTGCCGGTGCCGGCCTGGACCAGCAGATGGGCCTGTTCGTCCACGGCCTCGGCGACGGCCTCGGCCATCGCCACCTGGCCGGGGCGCTCGGTGCCGCCGACGGCGGTGACGGCGGCGTGCAGCAGATCGGGGAGGGAGGGCTTCGTCATAGCGCTGCAAGCCTACGCGGGACCACTGACAGCCGGGTCCGTCACGGCATGTGGAGCGGATTGGGGACGGTGCCGTGCACCGCCGCGTGCGGGCGGTCGGTGCGGTCCCGGTAGCCGTCCACATGCAGACGGTTGCGGTTCAGACACAGCCGCTCGATCCGCGGGGTGAGCAGGTCGAAGGTCTCGTGCCGCTCCTTGAGGGCGGGGAAACGTTCGTGGTGGCGCAGGATCTCCGCTCGTACGAGTGACCAGAACTCGGCCTCGGGCACGCCCAGTTGGTCCGCGCACAGCGGCGCGAGGTAGCGGAAGACGCCGACGAACAGGCCGGAGTGGATGAACTGGGTGAGGAAGCCCGGCGGTTCGGTCAGCAGCACCGCCCGTACGTCGTCCGGCATGGAGTCGTGCTCCGGGAGGGGCACGGAGCTGGTGTTGACGTCGTCGACGAAGTCCTTGACCGCGAGGCGGGTGGGGACGTCGTGCTCGTCGAAGACGACGATGGCGTTCTCGCCGTGCGGGGAGAAGACCGTGCCGTACCGGTAGAGGAAGTGCAGCAGCGGCGGCAGCAGCGCGGCGAACAGCCGGGCCAGCCAGGCGCGCGGGGCCAGCCCCGAGCGGCGCACCAGCTCCGCGGTCAGGGCCCGGCCCCGGGGGTCGGTCTGAAGCAGCGCGGCCAGGGTGCGGGCGCGTTCGCCGGGGTCCAGATGGCCGGTGACCGGCTCGCGCCAGATACAGCCGAGCAGCTCCTTGAACTGGTACGGGACGCCGGGCAGCCGGTCGTAGAGGGGGTGCTCGACGGTGACGGACGCGGTCTCGCCGAGCAGGATCACCCGGGTCTCGTCGCGCAGATACGGGTCGGCGTCGCGCAGGCCGTGGACCCAGCGGGTGACCGCGGGCGCGGCGAGGGTGCGCTCGGTGGGCAGGCCGCGCCAGACCAGGGTGTTGAGGATGGACAGCGGCAGCTTGACCGTCCGGGCCGCGGGCCGGCTGAGGTTGAGGAAGGTGCGGATCGACTGCTGCGGCAGGCGGAGGTCGTTGTCAGTGGGCAGCGCGATGATGGATCTGTCCGCGAGTTGCGGGGCGAAGAGCGGGGCGATGGTCTCGTCCCATTGCCAGGGGTGCACGGGGAGATAGAGGTAGTCGTCGGGGTCGAGGCCCTCGTGGCTGATGGTGCGGGCGAAGGCGTGCCGGGTGGCGGGGGTGAGTTCCTCGCCGTAGAGACGGTCGGGGGTGGCCAGGGTGGGGATACCGCGGTAGTGGGCGATGCTGTGGTGCGCGGCGAGCCAGGGCAGGCGGCGGGCGGTGCGGGCCTCGGGGGCCCAGGTCGCCGCGTCGGTGGCGGAGAAGCCGAGCCGGCCCTTGTTCGCGACGAGCCAGGGGTGGCCGGTCTGGTGGCCTTCGAGGGAGGCGTAGTCCAGGTCGGCGAGTTCGGCGGCGCTGAGCGCGGTGGCGTCGAGGCGGGTGTCCGCGGCGAGGGTGGCGGTCAGTTCGCGGATGAGGTGGCCGGTGGTGTCGCCGGACAGGCGCAGCACGGTGTCGTGGGCGTGCGTGAGGAAGTGGAAGGGGTCGGTGTCCGGGGTGATCGAGGCGGGGTCGACGCGCCAGTGCCCGTAGGCGCCGCGCCGGGCACGGAAGCGGTAGACCAGGGCCTCGGTGACCGGCAGGCGGTATCGCGGGGTGCCGTCGGGGGCGGTGCCGTCGGGCTCGGGGGTGAGGACTTCCTCGTAGGCGAACTCCGCCAGGATCTTGGCGAAGAGGCGGCGCGCGGCGTGCTGCCAGGCGCGGTGCGAGGGCTGGGGCTCAGGAGACAAGGCGGGACTCCTCGAAGCGGGTCCGCCCCGGCTCGTACGGGGGACAACCGGGGCAGCGTGGTGGACGGCGGACCGGAGCGGGACCGTCGACGGACGGCCCCGGGGTCAGAGAAGGTGGCGGCGGGCGCGGTCGCGGACCATCAACGCCGCGCGTTTCGCGGGCAGTTCGATCTCGTCGGCGTAGCGGAACCCGGCGCTCAGGAAGGCCGCGACGGAGGCGGTGTTGCGCAGATCGGGCTCGGCGACGACCCGGGTGCACCGCGGGCGGTGGTCGAGGACGAGATCGGCGGTGGCCCGCAGCAGGGTGCTGCCCAGTCCGCGCCCCCGGTCGCCGGCCCCACCGATGAGGAGGTGGACACCGGTGTCCTGGGGGCGGGCCGGGTAGTGGCGGGCGAGGGGGTCGAGGTCGGCGCGGTAGATCTCCCAGTAGCTCATCGGGACCCCGGCCAGCACCCCCAGGCAGGGCACGCTGCGGCCGTCGCCGTCGAGCTGGCCGCGCAGATGGGCGGCGGTGATCTCCGGCGGACCCGCCAGTTCCCAGAAGGCCGCGACGGCCGGATCGTTCATCCAGCCGGTGATCCGGTCGAGATCGCGGTCCGGCCGGACGGGCACGAGCGCGAACGGCCCGGCGGAGGTCTCGGCCGTGCCCCAGCCCGCCAGGTTGTCGAGCAGCGGGCCGGCGGCCCGGGCGTCCGGGGTCACCGCCGGCCGGGGACCGCCGTCGGACCGCGCGCCGCGTTCCGGTGGGTGCTGCCGGCCGAGGGTGTCGTCGGAGCCGATGCTGAGGCCGGGGTCGGTGGGTGGCACGGCGACGCTCTCCTCTCGTGGCCGCGTGCCGCGTGGCCGTATGGGTCGCGGGGCGCCGGCGCCGGGGACGGGATGCGGGGGTCTGCTGTCGGGGGCCGTGGTGGTCGGCTACGGGGCGAGGGGGTTGCGCAGGGTGACGTAGACGGACTGGGTTTCGACCGGGCCGACGAGTTCGTCCAGGCCGTGCAGCCGGGTCGCCAGGTTGGCCTTGCAGCGCAGGGTGCGGGCGGCGAGCAACTGCTCCGGGAGCGGCGAGCGGTGGGCCCGTGGGGCCGTGGCGGCATCGGCGAGGAAGCGGCGGAAGGCGGCGAGCAGGATCTCCTCGCGGACCAGGCGCTGGGAGCCGAAGGCCCCGATGAGGCCGAGGACGTTGTTGATGCCGAGGTAGTAGGCGAAGCGTTCGTCGGTGACGTCGTCGGCGACGAAGGAGTCGCTGGCCGCGCCGATGCCGGGCATCCGTCGCTCCAGTTCGGCGCGGCGCGAGGCGCGGAAGTAGTAGCCCTGGTTGTCGCGGTAGCGGCCGCCGACCGGCCAGCCGTCGGGGTCCAGCAGCACCACGGTGTTCTGCTGATGGGCTTCCAGCACGACGCCGGCCGTGCCGTCGAGCCACAGCACGGGCCGTACGACCGCTTCGAGGTAGCGCAGGAACCACTCGGTGGCCACCGCGTCCAGGGGGCGGCCGGTGCGGGCGCCGAGCGTGCCGACGAGGTCTTCGAGCCGGGAGCGCACGCCGGAGCGGCCGGGCCAGGGCCGGGGGGAGGTGAGGCCGGCGATGCAGACGGCGTCGTCGGTGGTGCTGAAGGGGTTGTGGCGGATGACGACATCGAGGCCCTGGACGGGTTCGCCGTCGAAGCCGTCGACGGCGAGATAGGCCGGGTCGCGGACGATGTCGAAGCCGGGGTGCACGGTCTGCCACTGCTTGGCGAGGCCGGTGCGCAGCAGCCGGTGCACCTCGACCCCGCGGGCCAGTTCCTTACGGAGGTTCTCCCGGCGGGAGTTGGTGATGCGCAGCCCGAGGGAGAGCTTGAGCATGGCGTCCGCGTCGGGGCGGTAGACCGTGCGGACGGAGGAGGTGGGGTGCCAGAGCGGGCCGTGGACGCCGAGGTCGTGCAGCAGACCGGCCTCGCGGAGGGCGGTGACATCGGAGCGGTCGGCGAGTTCCCTGGCCTGCCAGGGGTGCAGCGGCAACGGCACGGTGTCGTCGGGGAGTTGGCAGCCGCTCCCCGCGATCTCCCGGGTGAGCCGGTCGGCCGGTACGGGCTTGCCGCCTACGGTCCAGGCGGAGTCGGCGGCCAGGACGGAGCGGTGCACGGCCATCCAGTGCAGCGGGAAGGCGCCGCGCAGTTCGGGCGAATAGGCGCGGGTCTCGGCGTCGGAGAGGCCCTCGCGGCTCTTGGGTGTGGGGTGCAGCGGGTGGCCGAGGAGCAGGGACTGTTCGGCTTCGAGGAAGAGGGCGCCGTGGTCGTCGGCGGGCCGGGCGCGCCGGTCGGTGAGGAAGACGGCGACATTGCGGACGGAGTCGGCGACCCGGCCGACGAGTTCGGCGCCGTCGCCGTCCGGTGCCTGCTGCGGCGTGGCGTCCGGCTCCGGCCGCTCCCCGCCGTCCGCCACCCGGTGCTCGCCGCCGTCGGAGGCCCGCCGGTCACCGTGCGCGGCCTCCCGGCGCAGCAGCGCGGCGAGGGTGACGGCGTCCAGCGGGGCGGCGCCGGCCGGGGCGCCTTCGAGGGTGGGGGCGCCAAGGCGGTGCCAGCCGGTGGGGGACCAGTAGCGGACGGGGATGATCAGGGCGCTCGCGGCGGCGGCCCGCAGCGGGAGGCGCAGCCGGCCCTCGGCCGGGTGGTGGGTGCCGCTCTCCCGGAGCCAGCAGCGCAGGAGGTGCTCGATGCCCGCGGCGTCGGCGGCGACCGCCGGGTCCGGGTGGTCGAGCGGGTCGTGGTCACCGCGGGCGCGGTCGTGCGGGCCGGCGGCGCCATGGGGCAGGGGCCGGTCCAGGGGCTCCTGGGGCTGCTGGTGGCAGGTCTCGTCCGGGGCCCGCCGCTGCTGGCGCGGTACCGACTCGATGATGCCCGCGCCCTGGTGGGCGGGGATGCGCTCGGCGGGCTGACCGCCGTCGGGGCCGGGGCGTTCGTTCATGGGGTGGTGCCTCGCATTGTCGTGGGGGACGAGCCCATCGGCCCGGGGGTGGTGCGGACCGCCGCCGTGATGGCGTCGGCGAGGCGGTCGAGGATCGCGTCCGCCTGTTCGTCGGTGATGGTCAGGGGTGGCAGCAGCCGGACGACGGCGGAGTGCCGGCCGCCCAGTTCGACGATCAGGCCGCGGTCCAGGCAGGCGTCCCGGACGGCGGCGGCGAGCTCGGGGGCGGCGGGGCGGGCGCCCGTGGCATCGGCGTCGGCGTCACGGTCGACGAGTTCGACGCCGAGCATCAGGCCGCGGCCGCGGACGTCGCCGATGCAGTCATGGGCGGCGGCGAGGGCGCCGAGCCGGGCGAGCATCCGGGCGCCGAGCTCCCCGGCCCGCCGGTCGAGGCCGTTCGTACGGACGTAGGCGAGGGTGGCGGCGCCGGCGGCCATGGCGAGCTGGTTGCCGCGGAACGTGCCGGCGTGCGCGCCGGGCTGCCAGGCGTCCAGTTCCTCGCGGTAGACGATCACTGCGAGCGGCAGGCTGCCGCCGATCGCCTTCGACAGCACGATCACGTCGGGCACGATGCCGCTGTGGTCCACCGCCCAGAAGGCACCGGTGCGGCCGACGCCGGTCTGCACCTCGTCCACGATCAGCGGGATCCGCCGGGCGGCGGTGATCTCCCGCATCCGCCGCAGCCAGCCGTCCGGTGCGGGGATCACCCCGCCCTCGCCCTGGACGGGTTCCAGGATCATCCCGGCCGGGCGCGGCACCCCGCTCTTGTGGTCGTCGAGGAGGTTCTCGGTCCAGCGCGCGGCGAGTTCGGCACCGCGTTCGCCGCCGGTCCCGAAGGGGCAGCGGTAGTCGTACGGATAGGGCAGCCGGACCACGCTGGTGTGCTGCGCTCCCCCGGAGGCGGCCAGCGCCTGCGCGGTCATGCCGTGGTAGGCGCCGGAGAAGGCCATCAGGCCGTCCCGCCCGGTCGCGGTGCGGACGAGTGTGAAGGCGGCCTCGACGGCGTCCGTGCCGGCCGGGCCGCAGAACTGGATGCGCGCCTTTTCGGCCAACTCTCGGGGCAGCGTGGCGAAGAGCTCGGTGGTGAAGGCGTCCTTGACCGGCGTGGCCAGGTCGAGGACGTGCAGCGGCGCACCGGAGTCGAGGACCGTGCGGATCGCTTCGAGCACCACGGGGTGGTTGTGGCCGAGCGCCAGGGTGCCGGCGCCGGAGAGACAGTCGAGATAGCGCCTGCCGTCGGCGCCCTCGATGGTGAGCCCGCGGGCGCGGACCGGGACGATGGGCAGCGAGCGCGCGTAGGTGCGGGCGGCGGACTCACGCAGGGACTGCCGGCGCAGGATCCCCTCGTGGGCCGGCGCGGCCGGCACGGTTTCGGTCAACGCCACGGCAGTTGTGTCCTCCTGCTGGTGAGCTGCGGAAGGCCGCGGGCCCTGCGGGCGGCCCGGCCGTCCCCCGTCCGTACCAACGACGGCGGCGACGTGGGATCACGGTTGTCGCCAAGATCCTTGGCGGCGTGGAACCAGGTACCCGAGTACCGCCGTCCCCATCGTCACCGGCATAGTGGGGTGTTGCACCGGGATCTTGAGGTTCATGACAAAGAACGGACCGGCGCAAGATCAGCTCACGTCACACCGGCTCAGCCCGATTCACCAGGGGGAACTCACCCATGCGATCCATACGTCGGCCACTCCTGGCCGCCGCCGCTCTCACCGCCGTCATGGCGCTGACCGCCACCGGCTGCGGGCCGGAGGGCGACAACGCGGACGCCAAGCCCACCCAGGGCGCCGGCCAGGAAGCGGGCGGGGGTGACTTCAAGATCCCTCAGGACATCCAGGACAAGCTCAAGGAACACGGCGTCGACCTGGACAAGTGGAAGAACGGCGAGTGGAAGAACTGGGACCGGGACAAGTGGCTCCGGGAGGCCGGGGAGTTCATCAACCCGATCATCAAGGACTTCTGGGACAAGGACAAGATCGACAAGGTCAAGCCGCCCCAGGACCCCAGCAAGCCTGAGGACATCTCCGAGGACCAGGGCAAGACCGACCCCGAGCCGTCCGCCGTCCCGGCGCAGCCCGTCAAGACCCCGTACACCTCCACCGCCCCCGGCGTGGGCCTGCTGCTGTTCAGCACCCCCGAGGGCGATTCGCGCTGCTCCGCCACCGTCGTCAAGGACCCGGCGCACCCCGGTAAGTCCAACCTGGTGTGGACCGCGGCGCATTGTGTGCACGCCGGCAAGAACGGCGGCTGGTACCGCAACATGATGTTCGTGCCGAACTTCAACAAGACCGGTGGTTCCGCCGGTGAGTTGAAGAACAAGCCCTTCGAGGACCGGGTCCCGTCGGGCAAGTGGTGGGCGGACGACATGGCGACGTCCCAGCAGTGGATCAAGGCCGGCGGGGCCGTTCCGGGTGTCCCGATGGCTCCGTACGACTACGCGCTGATGCATGTGAAGCCGGAGCAGGGCACCGGCGGCAAGTCGCTGGAGGAGACGGCCGGCGGCGCCTACGAGGTCGACTTCAACGCCCCGGCGATGGCCAAGATCCCGAGCCTGACCGCGCAGGGCTACCCGGCCGAGCCGCCGTTCGACGGTGCGGCGCAGCAGCAGTGCACCGACAAGCCGACCCGGCTGTCGATGGACGCCAAGAAGCCGACCATGTACCGGATCGGCTGCACCATGACCGGTGGTTCCTCCGGTGGCCCCTGGTTCGCCAAGGACGCGAGCGGCAAGCAGGTGCTGATCTCCAACATGTCGATGGGGCCGCGCCCGGCCCGCTGGTCGGCCGGTCCGCACCTGGGCCCCGAGGCCAAGAGCCTGTTCGACAACATGAGCAAGAAGTGGGCGAGCAAGCAGTAGTCGCCTGAGGCGGGTGGTGCCCGACGGCATCACCCGCTCCGCCCGTGCGCAGCACGAAGGCCCGCCCCCGGTCTCCCGGGGGCGGGCCTTCTGTCGCTGTGCTTCGGGCCCGTCAGGCGGCGGGCACGAAGGGCTCGAACTCGGCGGCCAGCTCCGCGTGCACCCGCGCCTTGAGGACCGTGCCCTCGGCGGTGTGCTCCTCGGAGATGACCTCGCCCTCGGCGTGCGCCCGCGAGACCAGGGCGCCCTGGGTGTAGGGCACCAGGACGTCGATCTCGACCTGCGGCCGGGGGAGTTCCTCGTCGAGCAGCTCCAGCAGCTCCGCCATGCCCTGGCCCGTACGGGCCGAGACCGCGAGGGCGTGCTTCTCCTGGCGCAGCAGCCGCTGGAGCACCAGCGGATCGGCCGCGTCGGCCTTGTTGACGACCACGATCTCGGGCACGTCCGTCGCGCCCACGTCGCGGATCACCTCGCGCACCGCGGCCAGCTGCTCCTCGGGCACCGGGTGCGAGCCGTCGACCACATGCAGGATGAGATCGGACTCGCCGACCTCCTCCATCGTCGAGCGGAACGCCTCGACGAGGTGGTGCGGGAGATGGCGGACGAAGCCGACGGTGTCGGCGAGGGTGTAGAGCCGTCCGCTGGGGGTCTCGGCCCGCCGGACGGTCGGGTCCAGGGTGGCGAACAGGGCGTTCTCCACCAGGACGCCGGCCCCGGTCAGGCGGTTGAGCAGGGACGACTTGCCGGCGTTGGTGTAGCCGGCGATGGCGACCGAGGGGACCTTGTTGCGCCGACGCTCCTGGCGCTTGATGTCCCGGCCGGTCTTCATCTCCGCGATCTCCCGGCGCATCTTCGCCATCTTCTCGCGGATCCGCCGCCGGTCCGTCTCGATCTTGGTCTCACCGGGACCACGGGTGGCCATACCGCCGCCCGCCGAACCGGAGCCACCGCCACCCATCTGCCGGGAGAGCGACTGACCCCAGCCACGGAGGCGGGGGAGCATGTACTGCATCTGCGCCAGCGAGACCTGCGCCTTGCCCTCCCGGGACTTGGCGTGCTGGGCGAAGATGTCGAGGATCAGGGCGGTCCGGTCGACCACCTTGACCTTCACGACGTCCTCCAGGTGGATCAGCTGGCCCGGGGAGAGCTCACCGTCACACACCACGGTGTCCGCCCCGGATTCGAGGACGATGTCCCGCAGCTCCAGGGCCTTGCCGGAGCCGATGTAGGTGGCCGGGTCGGGCTTGTCCCGGCGCTGGATGACGCCGTCGAGCACCATCGCGCCGGCGGTCTCGGCCAGGGCGGCGAGCTCGGCGAGCGAGTTCTCCGCCTCCTGGACCGTGCCCGTGGTCCAGACACCGACGAGCACCACACGCTCCAGACGGAGCTGTCGGTACTCGACCTCGGTGACGTCCTCGAGCTCGGTGGAAAGGCCCGCTACGCGGCGTAGTGCGGCGCGTGCCGAGCGGTCGTACTGGTCGCCGTCACGCTCCCCGTCGATCTCGTGGCTCCAGGCGACGTCCTCTTCCATCAGGGCGTTCGCCCGAAGGCTCTCGGGGAGGCGCTGCCGGTCCTGCGGAAGGGAAGAAGAGGAGGTCATTTGATCCTTCGCGTCGTTGGGAAGCCCTCACGGGGACCTGGCGGCCCCACCGGGACTGTCGTCGTGGCGACCGCCGCGGTGATGCCGCGGCCGTCGCTGGTGTCAACGTCCGAGCGGTCCGGGAGATTCCCGGGCCGGGCGCGGGTGCCGACCTGACGATGGTCCCACGGCCGGAGAGGGCCGTCACGCGGGTTTTCCGGGGTTTCCGGCGGCCGCCTTGGGTCCGCCGGGGGGCGGAGCGGGCTTCTTGGTGCCGGAGCCGGGGGCCGTCCCCTCGGCGCCGGGCTTGTCCGCGCCCTTCCGGGGCTGCCACTGCGGGTGCCCCGGCATCGGCGGGGTCCGCTCGCCGTAGAGCCATCCCTGGAAGAAGGCGGTGAGGTCCTGCCCGGTCACCTGGGAGGCCAGCTGGACGAAGTCGGAGGTGTCGGCCACCCCGTCGCGGTGCCCGGCCACCCACTCGCGTTCGATCCGGTCGAAGGCGGCGGGGCCGATCTTCTGCCGCAGGGCGTAGAGGACCAGCGCACTGCCGTCGTAGACGACCGGGCGGAAGATGCTGATCTTCTCCCCCTGGCTGGGGAGCTTCGGCGCGGCGGGCGGCCCGCCCTCGGCGCGCCAGCCGTCGGACTGCTCGTAGGCGTGCCGCATACGGGTCTCCAGCGAGGCCCGGTGGCCGCCCTTCTCCTGGGCGTAGAGGGCCTCGTACCAGGTGGCGTGGGCCTCGTTGAGCCAGACGTCGGACCAGCGGCGCGGGCTGACGCTGTTGCCGAACCACTGGTGGGCCAGCTCGTGCACCATCACGGACTCGACGTACCAGGCGGGCAGCTGGTCGGTGGTGAACATGGCCTTCTCGAAGAGCGAGAGGGTCTGGGTCTCCAGCTCGAAGCCGGTCCTGGCGTTGGCGATCAGCACCCCGTACGCCTCGAAGGGGTAGGGGCCGACCTTGCGCTCCATCCAGGACACGTGGCCGGGGGTCTTGGCCAGCCAGTGCGCCAGGGTGGCCCGGTCCGCGGTCGGTACGACATCGCGGATCGGCAGGCCGTGCGGCCCGTGGCGCAGCAGCACGCTGGACTTCCCGATGGAGACCTGTGCCAGCTCGGTGGCCATGGGGTGGTCGGTGCGGTAGGTCCAGGTGCGGCGTCCCGCGCGGGTGCCGGGGCGCAGTGGCAGTCCGTTGGCGACGGCGGTCAGCTGCTGGGGCGCGGTGATGTGGAAGGTGAAGAGCGCCTTGTCGGAGGGGTGGTCGTTGCAGGGGAAGACCCGGTGTGCGGCGTCGGCCTGGTTGGCCATCGCCAGCCCGTCGGCGGTGCGGATCCAGCCGCCGTCGCTCTTTCCGCCGGGATCGCTGGTGTGCGCGATGGCGATCTTCAGGTCCTGCCCCCGGGAGATGTGGAAGGCCGGGGTGAGCACCAGGTCCTCGCCGTGCTGCTCGTGCCGGGCGGGCAGGCCGCCGATCTTCACGGAGCGTACGGCGCCCCGGGCGAAGTCGAGGTTGAGGTGGTCGAGCTCGCTGGTGGCCCGGACGGAGATCTCGGTGAGGGCGTTCAGCGGCCGGTCGTTGTGGCCGGAGTAGTCCAGGGAGACGTCGTAGGACGTGACGTCGTAGCCGGTGTTGCCGAGGGTGGGGAAGAGGCGGTCACCGAGGCCCTGCGGCCCCACGGCCGGCGGCTCGGCCACGCCGAGGGTGGCCAGGGCGGCCAGCCCGAGGGCGGCGGCCCGCAGACCGGTCCACCGGCCCCGCCCGCTCGGGCCGGGGGGCAGGACGGGGGCGGGGCGGTCGGGGTCGCGGGACGGGCGGCGCAAGGGAAGGGACATGAACTACGGCTACCAACGCGGCCCCCTCCCCCGCGGGTGACGGGGCAAACGGCACCCGAACGGGCGGCGGATCGTCCACCCGTCTTACGCCGCCGGACGGAGCAGCGTCCGACGGGGCGTCAGCTTCCGGGCCCCCGGGCCCTTCAGGGGCGCAGGGCCGCGGGCTGCCGGGTGCGCCCGGCGCGCAACACGTCGAAGACGCCGGGCACTTGGCGCATGGCGCGCATCAGGGACGGCAGCCCGGCGGCGTTCGGCAGATGCAGCGTGTAGGTGTGGCGGACCCGCTGTTCGTGCGGGGGTTCGACGGCGGCCGACACCACGGCGGCGCCCTGGGAGGCGATGGCTTCGGTGAGGTCGGCCAGGAGCTGCGGCCGGCTGAAGGCTTCGGCCAGGAGGGTGACCCGGCAGCCGTGGCCCCCTTGGCCGGCGCCGCGCCAGCGCACCCCGACCGGCTGCCGGCCGGTGGCCGCCATCCGCGCCACGACGGGGCACAGGGCGCGGTGCACGGTGACCGTGCCGCCGCGTACGGCGAAGCCGGTAACGGCGTCCGGCGGCACCGGGGTACAACAGCGGGCCAGCCGGACCGAGGCTCCGGGCAGATCCGCCACCGCGAGGACCGAGGCGGGGGCGACCGGGCCCGCTCCGGGGCGGTCGGGCCCCGCGTCGCGGCGGTCGGGGGGCGCCGCGCCGGGCCCCTCGCCGGGGGCTGCCGGGCGGGCGCCGGACTCCCGGGGCCCGGCCAGCCACCGGGCGATGGCGAGCCGGGCGGCGGGGGTCCGGGCGTGCTCCAGCCATTCGGGCGAGGGACCGGCGGCGGATTCCGGTGCCCGCAGCAGCTCCAGACTGTCGCCGTCGTGCAGGACCGTGGAGAGAGTGGCGAGCCGGCCGTTGACGCGCGCGCCGATGCAACAGTGCGCCCCCTCGCCGTGCCGTTCGTACGCGGCGTCCACGCAACTCGCCCCGGCGGGCAGACCGATCACGCCGCCCGTGCCGCCCGACGAGCCGTCCGGCGGGGCGTCGGTGCAGAAGACGGTGATCTCCCGGTCCTGGGCGAGATCGTCGCGCAGCGAGGTCCAGAACGTGTCCGGGTCGGGGGTGGTGCGCTGCCACTCCAGCAGCCGGGAGAGCCAGCCGGGGCGGGTCGGGTCGGCCCGCTCGCCCTCGGGGGCGTCCACGTCGTCCGTCGGGGCGTAGGGGTTGCCGAGCGCGATCACCCCGGCCTCGGCGACCCGGTGCATCTGATGCGTACGGATCAGGGTCTCGGCGACCTCGCCGGACGGGCCGGTGACCGCGGTGTGCAGCGACTGGTAGAGGTTGAACTTGGGGACCGCGATGAAGTCCTTGAACTCGGAGATCACCGGGGTGAAGCAGGTGTGCAGCTCGCCGAGGACCGCGTAACAGTCGGCGTCCTCGGCCACCAGGACCAGCAGCCGCCCCAGGTCCGCGCCGGTCAGCGCACCGCGCGCGAGGCGCACCCGGTGGACGGAGACGAAGTGCCGGGACCGGACGAGGACTTCGGCGTCGATACCGGCCTCGTCGAGGACCGTACGCACCCGCTCCGCGAGGGCGGCGAGCGGGTCGGGCCGGGAGGCGTACTCCATGACCAGGGCCCGGGTGGTGGCGTACTCCTCGGGATGCAGGATCGCGAAGACCAGGTCCTCCAGCTCGGCCTTGAGCGCCTGGACGCCGAGGCGTTCGGCGAGCGGGATCAGCACATCGCGGGTCACCTTGGCGATCCGCGCCTGCTTCTCGGGGCGCATCACGCCGAGGGTGCGCATGTTGTGCAGCCGGTCGGCGAGCTTGATGGACATCACCCGGACGTCGTTGCCGGTCGCCACCAGCATCTTGCGGAAGGTCTCCGGCTCGGCGGCCGCGCCGTAGTCGACCTTCTCCAGCTTGGTGACCCCGTCGACGAGATAGCAGACCTCGGCGCCGAACAGCTCCCGCACCTGATCCAGCGTCACTTCCGTGTCCTCGACGGTGTCGTGGAGCAGCGAGGCGGTCAAGGTCGTGGTCTCCGCGCCGAGTTCGGCGAGGATCAGGGTCACCGCGAGCGGGTGGGTGATGTACGGCTCGCCGCTCTTGCGCAGCTGGCCCCGGTGCGAGGACTCGGCGAGCAGATAGGCCCTGGTGAGGGTGTCCAGATCGGCGTCGGGGTGGTGGCCGCGGTGCACCTTGGCGACGTGTTCGAGGGCGTGCGGGAGCCCGTCGCGCGGGGCCGGGCCGAGCAGTGCGGCGCGGCCGATGCGGCGCAGCCCGCTGAGCTCCAGTCGGCGGCGGCCGCGCCGGCGGCCCGCTGCTCCAGGATTACCAGGGTTAGTGGCCTCTGCGCTCATGGGCACCTCCGGCAGCGTCGACCGGCGGTGGAACGCGGCAGTTCGGGCGCCCGGGCCGGTGCTTGATGCTACCGAGCCCATCACGCACCGCTGTCCGCCTCTCGCTCAGCGTGATCCGGATCACCCGTTCGAGCGAATCTTTTGGCCGGAACCCTTTCCCGGAGCGGACCCGGGAGGCGGTACGCGGCCAGGCGCGTCAGGCGAGCGCGTCGGCCAGCCAGGCGGCGTCGAAAGTGCCCTCGGCGACGATCTCGGCCGGGCCGGTCATCTCGACCGTGCCGTCGGGCCGCTCGGTGATCGACAGGCTGCCGCCGAGCACATCGACCCGGTACGTGACGGGCGTACCGGTCTCCGCGGGGTCCAGACCGTCCCGGCGGGCGGTGGCGACGGCGACCGCACAGGCGCCGGTGCCGCAGGAGCGGGTCTCGCCCGAACCGCGTTCGTGGACCCGCATCGCCACATGGCGCGGACCCCGGTCGACGACGAACTCCACGTTCACGCCGTCGGGATAAACCGACGCTGGGCTGAACGGCGGTACGGCCAGCAGGTCGCCGGCGTGGGCCAGGTCCTCGACGAAGGCGACCGCGTGCGGATTGCCCATGTTCACGTTGCGGGCCGGCCAGCTGCGGCCGCCGAGGGTGACGACGACGCCCTCCGCGGGGAGTTCGGCCCGGCCCATGGAGACCGTGACATCGCCGGTCTTGGCGAGATGCACCCGGCGTACCCCGGCGCGGGTGGCGATGGCGAGGTCACCGGCCTCGACCAGACCGGCGTGCAGCAGATAGCGCGCGAAGACGCGGACGCCGTTGCCGCACATCTCGGCGATCGAACCGTCGCCGTTGCGGTAGTCCATGAACCACTCGGCCTCGCCGGCCTGGGCACGCGCCTCCGGGTGCGCGGCGGACCGGACGACGCGCAGCACACCGTCGCCGCCGAGGCCGGCCCGCCGGTCGCAGATCCTGGCGACGGCGGCCGCGGGCAGGTCGAGCCGCCCGT
Source organism: Streptomyces sp. NPDC127097 (assembly GCF_042724075.1). Lineage (NCBI taxonomy): Bacteria > Bacillati > Actinomycetota > Actinomycetes > Kitasatosporales > Streptomycetaceae > Streptomyces > Streptomyces sp. NPDC127097. The sequence continues at coordinate 126,866 of NZ_JBHXFI010000014.1, forward strand.
CCGGGTCGGGGACGATCACGAAGTCGTTCTCGGTGCCGTGGCCCTTGAGAAAGGCGAGGCGCTGCGTGCTGGTCACCCTTGCATCGTACGGGGAGGGCGGGGGAAGGGGGGTACGGGGCCCGCGGCTCACCCGTACCCGCGGCTCACCCGTACCCGCCCACCCCCCGAAGGGGGGTGGGCGGCGGGGAAACAACGGGAGGGGAAATCAACGGGCCCGGGAACAAGCAGGCCCGGGAACAAACCGAAGGGGCCAAAGCTCCCCCAGGCCACGCCTCAACACAGCCAGGCCGCGCCAACACAGCCACGCCCTGCCTCAACGCAGCACAGGCCCCGCCGGCACAGCCAAGCCCCGCTTCAGCACAGCCAGGCCACGCCTCAGCGCAACCAGCCGGCCACGCCTCAGCGCAGCCGGGCCACGCGCCATATGGCCAGCGACGCCGGGATGGCCACCAGGACGGTGTAGATCAGCACCACGCGCCAGCAGGCGCGGCGGCCTGAGCCCTGCGCGGGGAGGCCGGGCCAGGTGTAGCCGACGCGGCGGGCGGCCATCATGCCCCAGCCCGCGGCGCAGCAGCACAGCAGCAGGCCGAGCATCGCGATCATCGCGCCGCCGTCGCCGCCCAGCTCGAAGGCGAGCGGGAAGGCGAACATCAGCGAGCCGAGGGCGGCGAGCGCGACGATCGGGGCCAGCTGCCACAGCCGCAGCCGGCGGGGCGGGCGCAGCTCCCGGAAGGACTCGCCGCCCTCCCCGGAGCCGTCGGCCGGGGCGTCGGAGTCGTCCAGGGTGTCCGGGTCGGTGAGCGCTCCGCCGCCGACGCCGTCAGGGCCGGACAGGCCGTCGTCGGTGTCGGGACCGTCGTCGGTCAGAGGAGCCGTGTCGGCGCCGCTGTCCGGTTGCTGCGCTCCGTTGCGAGGGCCGGCCTCCATTGCCACGCGCCCTCCCCACTACAGACTGCACGCCTCGATCGAAGGTCGATGATGACACGCCCTCAGGGGCCCGGATGACGGCCGGAGCGTCCCGATGCCATGACGTGATCAGGCTGTGACCGGTCGTTCGAGCAACGCCAGTGCCTGACCAGGAAGTTCTCCCCGGTGCTCGGCGGCACCGCTGAGCCAGTGGACCCGCGGGTCCCGGCGGAACCACGAGTCCTGGCGGCGCGCGAAGCGCTTGGTGGCGCGCACCGTCTCGTCGCGCGCCTCCTGCTCGGTGCACTCCCCCGCGAGCTGGGCCAGCACCTGCTGGTAGCCGAGCGCCCGGGACGCCGTACGGCCCTCGCGCAGGCCCTCGCCCTCCAGCCGGCGCACCTCGTCGACCAGGCCCGCCTCCCACATACGGTCGACCCGCCGCGCGATCCGCTCGTCGAGTTCGGGGCGCGCGACATCGACGCCGATCTGGAGGGTGTCGTAGACCGCTTCATGGCCGGGGAGGTTGGCGGTGAAGGGGCGGCCGGTGATCTCGATGACCTCCAGGGCACGCACGATGCGGCGGCCGTTGCTCGGCAGGATCGCGCGGCCGGCCTCGGGGTCTGCGGCAGCCAGCCGGGCGTGGAGGGGGCCGCTGCCCATTTCGGCGAGTTCGGCCTCCAGGCGGGCGCGCACCTCCGGGTCGGTGCCGGGGAAGTCGAGCGCGTCGATGGCGCCGCGTACGTAGAGGCCGGAGCCGCCGACCAGGACCGGGGTGCGGCCCTCGGCGAGCAGCCGGTCGATCTCGGCGCGGGCCAGCCGCTGGTACTCGGCGACGCTGGCGGCGCGGGTCACGTCCCAGATGTCCAGGAGGCGGTGCGGGACGCCCTGCTGCTCCTCGGGCGTGAGTTTGGCGGTGCCGATGTCCATGCCGCGGTAGAGCTGCATGGAGTCGGCGTTGATGACCTCGCCCCCCACGTGTTGTGCGAGCGCGACGCCCAGATCGGACTTTCCGGCCGCGGTGGGACCGACGACGGCGATGACCCGCGGAGCGGGAACGGCGGTGTTCACCCCGTCAGTCTCGCAAACATCACGCCCCCATCCCGAACGAGCGACGTGACGGGCCACCGATGACCTCGTTGCCTGTTGCGAGGTCCCGAGAGCCGGCGCAGCACCCGGCGCCCGCGGGTGGCGCAACGGTCCGCTCCCGGGCGGACCTGGATGTCGCCACATGAAGAGCGTAGGAGAAGTTATGGGTGTGTTTTCGCGGTTTCGCCGCCGTAAGTCCGGAGCGTTGACGGAAGAGAGCGCCACTACGGCGGTGGCGGCCGAGGCGGCGGAGCCGACGGCGCCGGCGGTTCCGGCGGAGACCGGGGACGCCGGTCAGCCCGATCGCGCCGAAGAAGCCGCGGACGCCGCCGAGCGCCCGGCGGCGGCCGCACCGGAGGCGGAAGCCGGGGACGCGCCGGAAGCGGCGGAGGCCGCGGCGGCTCCGGAGGCGGCCGGCGACGCGGCAGCGGAGGCGACGAACGCCGGGACACCGCGCGCGGAGCAGACCGGTGAGAGCGCCGGGATCCCCCGGCAGCAGTCGGCGGAGGCCGCCGCGGACAGCGAGAGCGCGCGGCACCAGGCGCGCTGACCGCGGCACCGCCACGACGGCCGCGGGCGAAGCGCCTCGCGGCCATGGGCGTACCCCTCCTGCGGGTGCGCTACGACCAGGCCGCCACGAAGTAGCCCACCCCGTAGGGGGCCTCCTCGCGGAGCAGCCGGCCGCTCCGGTCCGCGTTCTCCGCCGCCCCCGCCAGGACCTGCCAGCAGGCCCGTCCGGACGCCTGGAGAGCGGCGGCCCGCTGCTCGTCGAGCGCGGCCAGTGCGGCGGTGTCGGCGCCGCCCAGAGCACGCGCCACCTCGGCGTCGAAGGGCTCGGCCCGCTCGTCGAAGTAGCCGGGCGCCTTCACCGTCCGGCAGGCGCTGCCGTCCCCCAGCACCAGCAGGGCGACCCGGGGAGCGGCCGCGGCGATCTTCCGGCCCAGCCCCTGACAGCGGTCGCGGGGCGTCGACACGGCCACTCCCAGCCCCTCCACGGGGGCGTCGTCCCAGTCCGTACGGGACAGCAGCCAGGCGCCGACGGACAGCGACGGCGGGAGTTCCCGGTCCGGCACGGTCTCCGCGGCGCCCAGCGGCACCTCCAGGTCCACCCCGAAGCCGCGGAAGGAGCCGAAGGTGCCCTGGGGGTACCGGCCCTGGCCGGCTTCGTCGGTGGGGCCGAGGACGACCAGCAGGTCGGGGCGGGCCGCGGCGAGCACGCCGATCGCGTCGAGACAAGCGGCGCGCAGCGCGTCGAGTTCGGGCGCCGCCCCGGCGGCCACCTCCGGGACGAGCAACGGCGGGCAGGGGCAGAGGGCGGCGGCTACGAGCATGACACGCAGCGTAACGCCCCTGGTGCAGGGCGGGTCGCCGTGCCCTGGGGCCGCCTGCGCGGGACCGGGTCAGTCGCAGCCGCAGCCGGCGGCGGGCGCCGGGCTCGGTGCCGGGGCCCCGATGGTGGGCAGGCCCAGCAGGACGCCCTGGGGCTTGTCCGCCGGGGCGGCGTTGCGCTTCTCCCAGGCGTCCCCGGCGCGGGTGCGGCGGACCCCCTTGGCCGGGCCCTCCGCCAGGAGGTGGTGCGGAGCGGCGTAGGTGATCTCGACGGTCACCACATCGCCGGGGCGGACCGGCTCCTCGGGGCGGGTGAAGTGGACCAGGCGGTTGTCGGGGGCGCGGCCGGACAGGCGGTGGGTCGCGTCGTCCTTGCGGCCCTCGCCCTCGGCGACCAGGACCTCCAGGGTGCGGCCGACCTGCTTTTTGTTCTCCGCCCAGGAGATCTCCTCCTGGAGGGCGACCAGGCGCTCGTAGCGCTCCTGGACGACGGCCTTGGGGATCTGGCCCTCCATGTCGGCGGCCGGGGTGCCGGGGCGCTTGGAGTACTGGAAGGTGAACGCCTGGGCGAAGCGGGACTCGCGGACCGTGTGCAGGGTCTGCTCGAAGTCCTCCTCGGTCTCGCCGGGGAAGCCGACGATGATGTCCGTGGAGAGGGCGGCGTCCGGCATCGCGGCGCGCACCTTCTCGATGATGCCGAGGAAGCGCTCCTGGCGGTACGAGCGGCGCATCGCCTTCAGAACGCGGTCGGAGCCGGACTGGAGCGGCATGTGGAGCTGCGGCATCACGTTCGGCGTCTCGGCCATGGCGGCGATGACGTCATCGGTGAAGTCGCGGGGGTGCGGGGAGGTGAAGCGGACCCGCTCCAGGCCCTCGATGGTGCCGCAGGCGCGCAGCAGCTTGGAGAACGCCTCGCGGTCGCCGATGTCGGAGCCGTAGGCATTGACGTTCTGGCCGAGCAGGGTGATCTCGCTGACGCCCTCGGAGACCAGTGCCTCGATCTCGGCCAGGATGTCGCCGGGCCGGCGGTCCTTCTCCTTGCCGCGCAGCGCGGGCACGATGCAGAAGGTGCAGGTGTTGTTGCAGCCCACGGAGATGGAGACCCAGGCCGCGTAGGCGCTCTCCCGCCGGGTGGGCAGGGTCGAGGGGAACGCCTCCAGCGATTCGGCGATCTCGACCTGCGCCTCTTCCTGGATGCGGGCACGCTCCAACAGCACCGGCAGCTTGCCGATGTTGTGCGTCCCGAAGACCACGTCGACCCAGGGGGCCTTCTTGACGATGGTGTCGCGGTCCTTCTGGGCGAGGCAGCCGCCGACGGCGATCTGCATGCCGGGCCGCGCGGCCTTCTTCGGGGCGAGCTGACCGAGGTTGCCGTAGAGCCGGTTGTCGGCGTTCTCCCGCACCGCGCAGGTGTTGAAGACCACGACATCGGCGCCGTCGCCGTCCTTGGGCGCGGGCACGTATCCGGCCTCTTCCAGCAGGCCGGACAACCGCTCGGAGTCGTGGACGTTCATCTGGCACCCGTAGGTGCGGATCTCGTAACTCTTGCTGACGCCCACTGCCTGGCTCCGGTCGCTGCTGCTCATGCCACAAGGGTAGGCGGTGCCGGAAGTACCTCCTGACGCCGGAGGCCCGGCCGGGATCATCCGGCGCCGGGCGCGGGACGGCCCGGAGGCCCGTTCAGAGTGCCAGGACGAGGGCGGCGCCGAGGCCGCCGGCTCCCAGGGCGAAGGCCGCGCTGCGCCAGCCCCCGTGCCCCCAGCGGAAGGGCCGGTCGAGGGCGTAGCGGCCGGGGCCGGTGGCGGCGACGGTCAGTGCGACGACGGCGATGGTCAGCGGGTATTCGAGGCCGCCGGTCTCCGCCCAGAGTCCCTTGGGCGCCGCGAGAACCATGGCGTTGATCATCACGCCGATGAGTGCGGCGGCTGCCAGGGGGGTGAGCAGTCCCAGGGCGAGGCCGAGGCCGCCGAGGACTTCCGAGGCTCCGGCCAGACCGGCGAAGAAGGTGCCGGGGCGGTAGCCGAGGGCTTCGAAGCCCTTGCCGGTGATCTCGAGCCCGCGGCCGCCGAAGAGTCCGAAGAGCTTCTGGGCGCCGTGGCCGGCCAGGATCAGTCCCACGGCGAGCCGCAGGAGGAGCAGCCCGGCATCGGCGGCGACCGGGGGCGGGCGGACGGCTTCGGACCGGGCACGGGTGTCGGGCCGCAGTGCGGTGGGCGGTTTCATGAGATGTCGCTTCCCGCACCGGCGCATCAGGGGGCCGTGGTGTGGGGGCACCGGCGCCGGTGCGCTGAGGGTGGAGGAATTCTCTTGGCGTGCGCGCCGCCGGGCGCGCGGTGGGGGGACGTGCCGGGTCCCCGCTGGGTCCAGGGGGGAGCGGCTGCCCGCTGCCGCCGGAGCGGACCGGGCGCCACGTCGCCACCGTAACTCCTGCTGTTGCGGGTGCAAGCGCGGCCGTGACGCCGTCCGTTCCCGGCCCCCAAGGGCGGCGGACCGTGCCGCGCCGGCAGCCGGGAGAGCCGGTCCGGACGCCGGTGACCTCACGGGACCGGACCCACCCCTCCCCTTCCCGCCGCGGTCCTGGCAGGATCCCGCCCATGGTCACAGCACTCCCCCGCACCGGTCGCCGGGCCGTCCAGGCGGCGATCGCGGCACTGGTCGCCCTAGGGCTGGGGCTGTGGTGGCTGATGTCGACGGGCGGTACGCCCGCTCCCGGGGGCCGGGTGACGCTGGCGACCGGCGTCCCGACCGGCGTCTACGCGCGCTACGGGGAGCTGCTGAAGCAGGATCTGGCTCATGACCTGCCGGACGTGGATCTGCGGCTGGCCCGCAGCGAGGGCTCGATCGACAATCTGCGGCAGCTGGTCACCGGACGCGCGGAGTACAGCATCGCGACGGCGGACGCGGTCGCCACGTACAAGATCAGGGGCGAGCTGGGCGCGGACCGGCTGCGGGCCTGCGCGCGCCTGTACGACGACTACATGCAGCTGGTGGTGCCGAAGGACTCCGCGGTGCGCTCGACGAAGGATCTGCGGCGGCTGCGGGTCGGGGTCGGGACCGACGGCTCCGGCGTCCAGCTGATCACCCGGCGGCTGCTGGAGGCGGCCGGGCTGGACTTCGCCAGGGACATCGAGCCGGTGCGGGTCGGCATCGACCGGATGCCGGAACTGCTGGAGCAGCACAAGCTGGACGCCTTCTTCTGGTCCGGCGGGCTGCCGACGACGGCGGTGCAGCGGCTGGCGCAGCGCTTCCCGGTGCGGCTGGTCCCGCTCGGGGATCTGAGCGAGGCGCTGCACCGGCAGGGCGAGCGCACCCGCTACTACCGGGCCGCGGTGATGCCCGCCGATGCCTACCCGAGGGCCCAGGGCGGGCAGGCCGTGAAGACGATCGCGGTGGCGAATCTGCTGGTGACGACGGACCGCGCGGACCCCGCGCTGACCGAGGGCATCACCCGGACCGTCATCGACAGCCGGGACTGGATCGGACGCCAGGTGCACGCCGCGCAGAAGGTGGATCTGCGGACGGCGGTGTTCACCGATCCACTGGAGCTGCACGCCGGGGCCCGGCGCTATTACGTGTCGCAGAAGCCCTGAAGCCCTGAGGCGTGCGCCCGGGGCCGGCCCGCGAACGGAGCGGGGCCCGCACCGGACGTGCCGGTGCGGGCCCCGCTCACGGGACGCGGTGCGTCAGGCAGCGGCGATGTTCTCCGCCTGCGGGCCCTTGGGGCCCTGGGTCACGTCGAAGGTGACCTTCTGGCCCTCGAGGAGCTCACGGAAGCCCTGCGCGTTGATGTTCGAGTAGTGGGCGAAGACGTCGGGGCCGCCGCCGTCCTGCTCGATGAAGCCGAAGCCCTTTTCCGAGTTGAACCACTTGACGGTGCCGGAAGCCATGTTTTTCTCCTTCATGGGGCAAACGGGAGACCGTACTGCACGGCCTCCGTGTCGCCGAGATGATTGCCCCACACCGGAACAGGTCCGGTAAACAAGGAACGCCCGGGGCATCCAGCCTCCGGGCGCGCACATCGTTCATGGGTACCACAACTGCAACGTCATCGACCGTAGCACAGTCGGCGGGGCCGCCGGCGCCTGCGCACCGGCTCCCTCACGGTGCGGTGCGCGGCACGGTGACCGTGACCTTCAGCCCGTGCGGCGGATGCGGGGCGTAGGTGATGGTGGCGCCGCCCGCGGTGAGCAGCGCGCGGGTGATCGACAGGCCGAGCCCCGACCCGGAGACGTTCTGGTGGCGGCTGCTGCGCCAGAAGCGGTCGCCGACCCGGGAGAGCTCGTCGTCGGTGAGGCCGGGGCCCCGGTCGGCGACGGTGACGTGGACACGCTCGCCGTCCGGTGCGACGCCGACGGTGACCGGACGGCCCTCCGGGGTGAACTTCAGGGCGTTGTCGATCACGGCGTCCAGGGCGCTGGAGAGGGCCACCGGGTCGGCCCAGCCGGTGACGGCGCTGTGCCCCTCATAGGTGAGGCCGACGCCCTTGTCGTCGGCCAGCGGGCGCCAGGAGTCGACGCGTTCGGCGGCCAGCGCCGCGACATCGGTGAGCTGGAGGTCGGCGGCGGTGTGTTCGGCGAGGGCGAGGTCGAGCAGATCGTCCAGGACCCGGGCCAGCCGCCTGCCCTCGGTGCGGACCGAGGCGATCTCCGCGTTGCCGTCGGGGAGTTCCAGGGCCAGCAGCTCGATCCGCAGCAGCAGCGCGGACAGCGGGTTGCGCAGCTGGTGGGACGCGTCGGCGACAAAGGCGCGCTGCTGCTCCAGGACGTCCTCGACATTGTCGGCCATCTCGTTGAACGAGCGGGCCAGCCGGCGCAGTTCGGGCGGGCCCGCCGTGGCGGCGACCCGGGCGTTCATCCGGCCGGTGGCGATGTCGTGGCTGGCCGCGTCCAGCACCCGTACGGGACGCAGCACCCAGCCCGTGAGGCGGAAGGCCGCGGCGACGGCGACGAGCATGGCCGCGCACTCGCCGGCCGCGATCAGCAGCCAGCCGCGCAGGACGTGCGAGCGGAGCTGTCCCGTGGGCGAGTCGGTCATCACGACGGCGACCACATCGCCGTCGCGGATCACCGGTGAGGCGACCGGGATGCGGCCCTTGTCGTCCCAGGGCCAGACCTGGTGCGGGTCATGACTGCGGCGGCCGGCCAGCGCCTCGCTGAAGGCTCGTGCGGCCTCACCGTCCTGGGGTACCGGCAGGCCGACGGGGGCGGCGGCCATGGGGGTGCGATCGCGGTAGAAGACACCGGCACGTATGCCGTAGAGGTCGTAGTAGCGCGCGAGCTCGGTACGGAGGGTGGCGCGCCGCTCGTCCTCCTCCGGGGTCTTGTGCCCGGCGTCCGCTTCGGGACGGGCGGTGACGAACTGGGCGAGGGAGGCGAAGCGGGCGGCGTCGTCGATCCGGTCGACGACCACCCGCTGCTGCTCGACCCCGGCGGTGATGACGCCGAGCGGGATGCCGAGCGCGAGCAGGACACCGGCCATGAGGACGATGAGGAGCGGGAGGAGTCGGGTGCGCACGTGGTCGCGGCGGCCTTCAGGAGGCCGGGGCGGCAGACGTCCGCACCCCCGGGCCGGCGGCCGGGACGACCAGGCGGTAGCCGACCCCGCGCACCGTCTCGATCAGCGCGGGCATGCGCAGTTTGGCGCGGAGTGAGGCGATATGCACCTCCAGGGTCCGGCCGGTGCCCTCCCAGCTCGTGCGCCACACCTCGCTGATGATCTGCTCCCGGCGGAAGACCACACCGGGGCGCTGGGCGAGCAGCGCGAGCAGGTCGAACTCCTTGCGGGTGAGCGGGACCGCGGCGCCGTCCACCGCCACCTGGCGGGTGGAGAGTTCGACGGTGACCGCACCCAGGCGCAGCGCCTCGTCGGCGGTGCTCTCCTCGGCGGGCTGCTCACCGCCGCCGGGGGCGTTGCGCCGGCTCACCGCGTGGATACGGGCCAGCAGCTCACCGGTGTCGTACGGCTTGACGACATAGTCGTCCGCGCCGAGGTTGAGCCCGTGGATCCGCGAGCGCACATCGGAGCGCGCGGTGACCATGATGACGGGGGTGGCACAGAACTTGCGGATCCGGCCGCACACCTCGAAGCCGTCCTGGTCGGGCAGCCCGAGGTCGAGCAGCACCACCGCGAACGGTTCCCCCTCGTCGGGCAGCAGGGCCTTGAGCGCGTCCTCGCCGTTGCGCGCGTGCACGACGGCCAGGCCGTGCTTGGCGAGCACCGCGGACAGGGCCGCGGCGACATGATCGTCATCCTCGACGAGCAGCAGTCTCATCTGGCCTCCTCCCGGGTGCATGCGTACAGGCCACAGGGCATCTACGGCGATAGGGGGCCCATGCGTCAAGAGGTGGCCACCTCCGCGCCGCCATCCGTTACCCAGCCGGTACGCCGCGCACACCACCATGGCGCCGTGTCCACCGCGGACGCCGCGCTGCGCGGCCGGGATCCCGTCGCGGCCGGATCGTTATGCTCAAGTTCCCCTCAGATGTAATGACGCTGGTCGCGGGGCGTTACTAGGGTCCTCCCAACCGAGGAGGACGGAGCTACACGCCGATGAGCGAAGTATCGGTGACCAAGAACGCCGACGGTCCCGCGCCGGCAGCGGACCAGCTGGTCGTGCTGGACAACGTGAACAAGCACTTCGGCGCGCTGCACGTGCTCCAGGACATCGACCTGACGATCAACCGCGGCGAGGTCGTCGTCGTGATCGGGCCCTCGGGCTCGGGCAAGTCGACGCTCTGCCGCACGATCAACCGCCTGGAGACCATCGACAGCGGCAGCATCACGATCGACGGGAAGCCCCTGCCGCAGGAGGGCCGCGAACTGGCCCGGCTGCGCGCCGACGTGGGCATGGTCTTCCAGTCGTTCAACCTTTTCGCGCACAAGACCGTGCTCGAGAACGTGATGCTGGGCCAGACCAAGGTCCGCAAAACGGACAAGGCGGAAGCCGCGAAGAAGGCCCGCGCCCTGCTCGACCGGGTCGGTGTCGGCACCCAGGCGGACAAGTACCCCGCACAGCTCTCCGGCGGTCAGCAGCAGCGGGTGGCGATCGCCCGTGCGCTGGCGATGGACCCGAAGGTGATGCTGTTCGACGAGCCGACCTCCGCGCTCGACCCGGAAATGATCAACGAGGTGCTGGACGTCATGCAGCAGCTCGCCCGGGACGGCATGACGATGGTCGTCGTCACCCATGAGATGGGGTTCGCGCGCTCCGCGGCGAACCGGGTCGTCTTCATGGCGGACGGCCGGATCGTCGAAGAGGCCGAGCCGAACCAGTTCTTCAACAACCCGCGCAGCGACCGCGCCAAGGACTTCCTGTCGAAGATCCTCCATCACTGAGCCCGCAGTCGGGCCACCATCATTGCCAACACCTGTGGAACCAAAGGATGTTCACCATGAGGATTCGTAAGACGGCTGCGGCCGGTGCGGTGGTGCTCGCGCTGGCGGCGACGGCGACCGCCTGTGGCGGCGACAAGGGTGCGGCGGGCGACAAGCCGGCCGGCGGCGATGTCTTCAGCGGCAAGTACAAGGTCGCCTCGGCGCCCAAGATCGACTCGTCGGTGCTGAAGAAGGCGCAGAAGGCCAAGAAGATCGTCGTCGGCGTCAAGGCCGACCAGCCGTTCCTGGGCTTCAAGGACACCACCGGCAAGTACTCCGGCTTCGACATCGAGATCGCCAAGATGGTCGCCGCCGACCTCGGCTTCTCGGAGCAGCAGATCGAGTTCAAGACGATCGACTCCAACGTCCGTGAGACCACCATCTCCAACGGGCAGGTCGACTACTACGTCGGTACCTACACGATCAACGACGAGCGCAAGAAGCAGGTCGGCTTCGCGGGCCCGTACTACACGGCCGGCGCGGACCTCCTGGTGCGCAAGGACGACAAGGCCATCACCGGACCGGACACCCTCAAGGGCAAGAAGGTCTGCTCGATCGTCGGCTCCACTCCGCTCCAGGAGATCAAGAAGAAGAAGTACGGCGCCGTCACCAGCGAGCAGTCCAAGTACTCGGACTGCGTGAAGAACCTGCTGGACGGCCAGGTCGACGCGGTCACCACCGACGACGCGATCCTCAAGGGCTACGCCGCCCAGCGTCCGGAGAAGCTCCGGGTCGTCGGCAAGTCGTTCACCAAGGAGCCCTACGGCGTCGGCATGAACAAGGACGACAAGGCCCTGCGCGACGCGATCACCGACGCGCTGGAGAACCACATCAAGAACAACGACTACAAGAAGGCGTACGACGGCACGCTCGGCAAGTCCGGGTCGAAGTACGTCGCCCCGGAGACGCCGCTGCCCCGCGGCTGAGGCGCTCGCGAACCCACCGATCTGCGCCGCCCCGTACGCCCGCCGCGGCGGGTGTGCGGGGCGCGCGGTGTCTTCGCCCGCCGCTGACCCACTTCCCGCCGTCGACCCGATGACCGCTACCGCGGAGACCCCATGAACGTACTCCTCGATTATCTGCCCGAGTTCCGGGACGGATTCCTCGGAACCCTGGCGATCACCGCGTCCAGCGCCCTGCTCGCGCTGGTACTCGGCGTGCTCATAGCCGGTTTCCGGGTCTCCCCGATTCCGCCGCTGCGCGCCTTCGGGACGGCCTGGGTCACGGTGCTGCGCAACACGCCGCTGACGCTGCTCTTCCTCGTCGCCTTCTTCGTCGTGCCGCAGGTCCTCTTCCAGGGGGCGAGCCCCTACGTGCTCGCCACACTGGCGCTCGGCTTCTACACCTCCTCCTTCGTGTGCGAGGCGGTGCGGTCCGGCATCAACACCGTGCCGCTGGGACAGGCGGAGGCCGCGCGCAGCCTCGGTATGACGTTCGCCCAGACGCTGGGCCAGATCGTGCTCCCGCAGGCCACGCGCACCGTCCTGCCCCCGCTGAGCAGCATCTTCATCGCGCTGACGAAGAACTCCGCGATCGCCGGAGCGTTCGGCTACGGCGAACTGTTCAACGTCTCCAAGCTGCTCAACGACAAGGGCTACGCGATCGCCTGGATCTTCCTGTGGACCGCGCTCGCCTACCTCATCATCACCTTCGCCATCAGCGCCGTCTTCCGGCTGCTGGAGCGCCGTATGGGGGTGGCCCGATGAGCGGCCGCACGGGGCGGATCAGCACGACGTGGGTGCCACGCGCAGGCGCGGCGGAACAAAGCGAGGTAAGGGCATGAGCGGCGCCAGCGTTCTCTACGACGTACCAGGACCGAAGGCGAGGACACGCAACCTCGTCTACTCCGTGGCCGGCTCGCTCGCGGTGCTGGCCCTGATCGTCTTCACCGTGCTGCGGCTGAACACCCAGGGCCAGCTGGAGCCCGAGGTGTGGAACATCTTCAACAACGCCGGTGTGCGGACCAACATCCGCGACGGCCTGGTGACCACGCTTCAGGTCTTCGCGGTCGCCGCGGTGCTGTCACTGGCGCTGGGCGTGCTGCTCGCGGTGGCGCGGCTCTCGGACCACCGGCCGGTCCGCTGGCTGGCGACCGGCTTCATCGAGCTCTTCCGCGCCGTACCGCTGCTGATCACCATCTATGCCCTGTGGGTGATCCTGCTCAGCAACCGGGGAAGCCTCGGTCTGACCGGCGACCAGCCGCAGTTCTGGGCCCTGGTCATCGGGCTGACGGTCTACAACGGCTCGGTCCAGGCCGAGGTGCTGCGGGCCGGCATCAACTCCGTGCCCACGGGGCAGCGCGAGGCCGCGTACGCCCTGGGCATGAGCAAGACGCAGGTCATGACGACGGTGCTGATCCCGCAGGCCGTGCGGGCGATGCTGCCGACGATCATCAGCCAGCTCGTGGTGACGCTGAAGGACACCTCCCTCGGCTACATCATCACCTTCGAGGAACTGCTCTTCACCGCCCGCCAGATGAGCACCAACATCATCGTCAACGGCAACGACACCTATGTGCCGTTCATCATCGTGACCGGCAGCATCTACGTCGCGATGTGCCTGGCGCTGTCCGCTCTCGCCAACTGGATCGAGCGGCGCGGCCGGCGGGCCAAGACGGGCATCGGTGTCGCCACGGCCGGTGAGCCGGTCACGGCCACCGACGCGATGGAGGTCTCCGACGCGGTGCCCGACGGCCCGGCCGCCACGAAGGACTGACGCACCGCAGGCCGCCCGCGGCCGATATCGGTCCGTCCGGAGGCGGTGGCACCCTCGCCACCGCCTCCGTCACTTGACGCGAGCGGTCGCAGTGGGTTGCATACGCTGTGTGATCACGCACCGGGCTCCAACTGCCAGTTCCCGCATGTCCCGTACGTACCAGCGGCCCCGGGGGGCTGCGCCGTGGACCCGGTGATCGTCGTCGGGGCCGGCCCGGTCGGCCTCTCCCTCTCGCTCGCCCTCGCCCGCCTCGGCGTCCCGGCCGTCGTCCTCGACGAGACCACCGGCCAGGAGGACGCCCGGCCCGCCCGCACCGTCGTGCTCCGTCCGGACACCGCCGCCTTCGTCGCCCGGCTCGGCTGCGCCGGCACCCTGGAGAGCGCCGGCGCCCACTGGACCGCCTGGCGCACGATGCGCCGCCGGCGCCTGCGGGAACGCGTCACCTTCGCTCCACGGACCCCGGACGGCGCGGCCGCCCCCGCCACCGCTTCCCCGCTCCACCTCCCGCAGCACGCGCTCACCCGCGCCCTGCGCGCCGCACTCGCCCAGGAGAAGCTCGCCGAGATCGTCACCGGCAGCCGGCTCGCCGACCTCGAACAGGACGAGCACGGCATCAGCGCCCACACCCGCGGCCCCAACGGCACATGGTGGCGTGGGAGTTACCTCATCGGCTGCGACGGGCCCCGGTCGACCGTCCGCAAGCTGCTGGACATCCGCTTCCCGGGCCGTACGGCCGTCGAACGGCATGCGGTGGCCGCGCTGCGCTGCGAGCTCCCCTGGCCCGGCGAGGCCCTGCTGCACCGCTCGCCGCCCCGGCAGGGCGGCGGGCCGGGCAACGAGGTCTCCGCCCGCCCGCTGGCCGGCCATGTCTGGCGGCTGGACTGGCTGCTGCCGCCGGGCCGCGAACTGGTCACCCCGGACGCCCTGGTCGCCCGGATCCGGGACTCGCTGGCCGGCTGGACCAGCGAGTCACCGGCCGGCCCCGCCGACGAGACCGGCGCCGAGGGCGACGGCGCGCACCCCCGGGGGCGCGGCCACGGCCGGCTGGTCCCGCCGTACGAACTCCTCGACACCGGCGTGCACACCGTCCACCACCGACTGGCCCGGGACTGGCGGCAGGGCCGGGCCTTCCTCGCCGGGGACGCCGCCCATCTGCTGGGCGCGCTCGGCACCCAGGGCCTGGACGAGGGGCTGCGGGACGCCGAGAACCTCGCCTGGAAGCTGGGCCTGGCCTGGCACCACGGCGCGTCCGACGTGCTGCTCGACAGCTACCAGGCCGAGCGCCGGGGCGCGGTCGCGGCCCGGCTGCGCGCCGCGGACCAGGCGCTGCCGCTGCTCCGGGACGGCCGCGCGGCCCGCTGGCGCACCGTCCTTCCGGGCGCGGCGCGCGGCCGCAGCACCCTGCTGACCGACGGCCACCTGGGCCGCGGCCCGCTCGGCGCACCGCCGGTCTATGCCCGCACCCCGCTGGGACCGCCCGCCGAGCACACCGGCGGCCTCCTCGTCGACACACCGCCCGGCGCGCCGGTCACGGATGTGGCGGTGACCGCGTCGGACGGCTCGGTGGTGCGGCTGCGCGACCGGCTCGGGCGCGGGCTGCTGGTGGTGCTGGTGGCTCCCGGCACCGGCGTCTGGGACCGTCGGCACTGGCAGTCGGCCGGTCTGATGCCCCGACTGGCCGAAGCGGTCGAGGCGTTGCCGATGGAGGCCGAGATCCTGGTCACCGAGTCCTATCCGGGGGCCTCCGCGCACACCGTGCTGCTCGTGCGGCCGGACGGTCATCTGGTCACCGCGCTGTCCGGCGTCCGCCCGGCCGAGATGGCCGCGTGCGCGAACGCCGTACGGGGCGGGGCACACGGGCCGGTGACCGGTTCCGGCCGGGGTGCCGCGGCACTTGGCGGCGACACGGCCGGAGAGCGGGACTCTTCCGCGGTTGACCCTGTGGGAAGCTCCGTGCTTCACTCCGAGAATGACTGATCACAGCTCGCGATTCTGGCGGAGGGTCCATCTCGACCTGGTCCGCTACGCGGGCTGCATGTGTCGTCCGTCCTGTTGATCCGCATCTTCTTCCCCGCGCGGCCGCCCGCCTCCGACCGGCAGCCGCGCCTCTTCGCGATCACTCAGGACGGTTTCCGTGCCCGACGTACACACCCCTGCGCGCCCGCCTGCCCTCGGCAAGGACGGCGGGCCCAGCGCCTCCGAACTCCTCGACTTCGCCCGCCGGGCCGCCACCGACCCGGCGCTGGTCGCTTCGCTCCCGCTCGACCCCGAAGGCCGTACCTGGCTCCGGCTGGACGGGCCGGGCGGCAGCGAAGCCTGGCTGATCGGCTGGCCGCCCGGCACCGGCACCGGCTGGCACGACCACGGCGGCTCGCGCGGCGCCTTCGCGGCGGCCGCGGGTGAGCTGACGGAACAGTCGCTCACCGCCGCACTGCCCACCGAGGGCTGGAAGACCCTGGAACTCGCCGACGACGTGGACCGGGAGCGCCGGCTCAGCGACGGGGACGGGCGGGCGTTCGGCCCGCACCATGTGCATCAGGTGCTCAACCTCTCCGCGGACACCCATGCGGTGTCGGTGCACGCCTATTACCCGCCGCTGCCGCTGATGCGGCGCTACAGCCGCACCGGGCCGGTGTTGCGGCTCGAAGCGGTCGAGCAGCCGGAGGAGTGGGCATGAGCGCGGTCGACGCACTGCTGGAACAGGCCCGGCGCCAACTGGGGCACCGGGTGGCCCCCCAGGAGGCCGCCGCCCTCCAGGAGGCGGGCGGCCTGCTGGTGGACATCCGCTACGCGGAGCTGCGGGAGCGCGACGGCACCATCCCCGGTGCCCTGATCATCGAGCGCAACGAGCTGGAATGGCGGCTCGACCCGACGGGAGAGCACCGCGCCCCGGAAGCAACGCACCACGGTCTGCCGGTCGTCGTCATCTGCAACGAGGGCTACGCATCGAGCCTCGCCGCCCTCTCCCTCCGCCAGCTGGGCCTGCACCGGGCCACCGATTTGGCGGGGGGATTCCAGGCTTGGCGGAGGGCGGGGTTGGCGGTGGGGTTGGGAGTGGGGGGCTGAGGACGCCCCGCATCTGCGTCCGGTCCACGGCCTCGGCGCGTCCGTCGCCCCCGCCGGTCCACCGCGACGAAGTCACCGTGGCCTTGCGTCAGTTGCCCTCGGTCGGTTGCCCTTGGGCCCGGTGCCCCCGGCAGGGCAGCCCCGGCCCCGCCGAGGCCCGGTGCGTGGCCGCCCGGTCACCGGCCCGCCGGATTCGCTGACGGCTACGGTGCCGGCCGTCGCCCCTCACGCTCACGCATCCGGCAGACCGTGCTGCTCCAGAAAATCCGGGTCCTCGCCTTCCTCTTCCAGCGCCCGTTTGACGACGCGGAGGGCGAGGCCCTCCGGGTATCCCTTGCGGGCCAGCATTCCGGCCAGGCGGCGAAGGCGCTTTTCGCGGTCCAGGCCCCTGGTGGCCCGCAGTTTGCGGTCGACCAGCTCGCGGGCGGTGGACTCCTCCTGCTCGGAGTCGAGGCGGCCGACGGCCACATCGATGAGGGCGGAGTCCACTCCCTTGGTGCGGAGTTCGCGGGCCAGGGCACGCCGGGCCAGGCCGCGCCCATGGTGGCGGGACTCCACCCAGGCGTCGGCGAAGGCCGCGTCGTCGATCAGCCCGACGTCCTCGAAGCGGGACAGCACCTCGTCCGCGGCCTCCTCGGGGATGCCCCGCCGGCGCAGGGCGTCCTCCAACTGCTTGCGCGTACGCGGGTTCCCGGTGAGCAGGCGCAGGCAGATGGCCCGCGCCTGCTCCTCGGGTGTACGCGGTGGCCCCGACTCGGCCCTCGACGAGGAGGGGCCACCGCTGTCCTCACGGCCATGACGGCCCCTGCGGCCGCTACGGGTCTCGGCGTCGCCGGCAGCGCTGTCGGTCTCCTCGCTGCCCGGCCATTCCGTTCGCCGCGTCATGGCGGGCTAGCTCTTGGCCGCGGTGGCCTTGGAGCCCTTGGCGGCCTTGGCCGCCGGTGCCGGAGCCACGGCCGGTTCGGCCGCCGCCACCGCGGCGTCCGTGCCGGGCTCCGCCGCGGGGTCCTTCGGCTGCACGCCGATGCCGAGCTTCTCCTTGATCTTCTTCTCGATCTCGTTGGCGAGATCCGGGTTGTCCTTGAGGAAGTTGCGGGCGTTCTCCTTGCCCTGGCCGAGCTGGTCGCCCTCGTAGGTGTACCAAGCGCCGGACTTGCGGATGAAGCCGTGCTCCACGCCCATGTCGATCAGGCCGCCCTCGCGGCTGATGCCCTGGCCGTAGAGGATGTCGAACTCGGCCTGCTTGAAGGGCGGGGAGACCTTGTTCTTGACGACCTTGACGCGGGTGCGGTTGCCGACCGCGTCCGTGCCGTCCTTGAGGGTTTCGATGCGGCGGATGTCGAGACGCACCGAGGCGTAGAACTTCAGCGCACGGCCACCGGTCGTGGTCTCCGGCGAGCCGAACATCACGCCGATCTTCTCGCGGAGCTGGTTGATGAAGATCGCGGTGGTCTTGGACTGGTTGAGCGCGCTGGTGATCTTGCGCAGTGCCTGGCTCATCAGCCGGGCCTGGAGGCCGACGTGGGAGTCGCCCATCTCGCCCTCGATCTCGGCCCGCGGCACCAGGGCGGCGACGGAGTCGATCACGATGAGGTCGAGCGCGCCGGAGCGGACCAGCATGTCCGTGATCTCCAGTGCCTGCTCGCCGTTGTCCGGCTGGGACAGGATCAGGGAGTCGGTGTCCACGCCGAGCTTCTTGGCGTACTCCGGGTCGAGCGCGTGCTCGGCGTCGATGAACGCGACGGAGCCGCCGGCCTTCTGGGCGTTCGCGACGGCGTGCAGGGTCAGGGTCGTCTTACCGGAGGACTCCGGGCCGTAGACCTCGATCACGCGGCCGCGGGGGAGGCCGCCGACGCCGAGCGCGACGTCGAGGGCGGTGGATCCGGTGGGGATGACCTCGATGGGCTCCTTCGACCGCTCCCCCATGCGCATCACGGCGCCCTTGCCGAATTGCCGTTCAATCTGTGCGAGCGCGGCGTCCAGCGCCTTCTCGCGGTCAGTGCCTGCCATGGGTTCCACCCGATTTGCTTGAGTCGATCGCTTCACGTCCATGACGCTAACGCCTGCCACTGACAATGCGCCCGGACCCGGCTCCGGCCTGTGGATAACTCCGCGAAAAGCCCGAGGACAGCGGCCGGAAATCCCATGAGAATGGATGTTCGATTTTGGTGTCAAGCGGCCTCACCCGTACGTCGTCGGCGGGGAACGCCCCGAGCGGCGGGCAGGGAACCGCCCCGAGCGACGCCGCTCGCGCCCTTCGATGGTGCGCCGCTCCGTCAGCCGGCGTCCTGGCCCTCGGCCCGGGTGCCGTCCGCCTTCCGGTCCTCCAGCGGAGCCGGCGGCTGCGCGTCGTGCAGGTTCCGCCGCATCCGGGCCAGGGCCCGGACCCCGCGCTCGCGTCTGCCGTGGACCCGCGGGTCGTCGGTGACCTCGTACCGCTTCACGTACGCGCCGAGGAAGGCTTGCAGGGTCGCCGTCGCCGGGATCGAGATCAGTGCGCCCACCGCGCCCATCAGGGCCGTGCCGGCGACGACCGAGCCGAAGGCGACGGCGGGATGGATGTCCACCGTCTTGGCGGTGATCCGCGGCTGGAGGAGGTAGTTCTCGAACTGCTGGTAGATCACGACGAAGCCGAAGACCCACAGGGCGTACCAGGGATCGACGGTGAACGCGATCAGGACCGGCAGGGCGCCCGCGAGATAGGTCCCTATGGTCGGGATGAACTGGGAGACCAGGCCCACCCACATGCCCAGTGCCGGGGCATACGGGACCCCCAGGATCTCCAGCAGCACGTAGTGCGCGATGCCGGAGATCAGTGCCATCAGGCCCCGCGAGTAGAGATAACCGCCGGTCTTGGCGACCGCGATCTCCCAGGCACGCAGCACCTCCGCCTGGCGGTGCGGCGGCAGCACGGAGCACAGCGCGCGGCGCAGCCGGGGCCCGTCGGCGGCGAAGTAGAACGAGAACAGCGCCACCGTCAGCAGGTTGAACAGACTGCCCAGCACCGTCGCGGAAACGGCCAGCACGTTGTTGGCGCTGTCGGTGACGTACTTCTGGAGCCAGTCCGACTTGAGCAGGTTGTTCTGCACCTGGACCCGCGAGAGGTGGGTGTGCAGGGTGTTGTTGATCCAGCTGATCACGGAGTCCAGGTACTGCGGGAACTCCTCGACCATGTTGGCTATCTGGCCGGCGAGCATGGAGCCCAGCAGCGCGAAGAATCCGGCCGCGGCCACGAGGATGCCCACGAAGACCAGACCGGTGGCCAGCCCGCGCCGCATGCCCCGGGCCGCCATCCAGTCGACGGCCGGTTCGACGGCCAGCGCGAGGAAGAACGCGATCAGCACGTTCAGCAACAGCGTGATCAGTTGATGGAATCCCCAGGTGGCGAGCTGGAAGCAGGCCACCAGGGCGAGCGCGAGCACCATGGCACGCGGCAGCCAGCGCGGCATCCGCGCATCGGAGCGGTCCTCGGGGCGTGGGACGTCGTTGCTGGGGATCTCATCTGACTCGGGCACGGAGCCAAGTGTCGCGTACGGTCATGACATTCCCGGTCCTGGGCCGTGCCCCGGCTCTCCCCGCTCGGCCCTCGGGCCCTCTTCCGTCCAGGTCAGAGCCCTGCGAAGGCCCCGTTCAGCGTCTTTCCGGCGGCACCTCCATGACCGAGCAGACCACCCGCCACACCTCCTTGGCGCTCCACCCCGCGTCCAGCGCCTCGTGCACCGTCCGGCCGCCGAGGCCGGACATCACATGATCGCGCGCGAAGGAGTCGGCATACGCCGCACCGAAGTGATCCGCCATCCGCTGCCAGAAGACCGTCAACCGCATGCCTTCAGTATCCCGCCCTGGGAGGGCAGCGGTCGCGAGCCGGTGCCACCGGGAGAAAACCGCCCTACGGTCAGCCCATGGCCGAAAACGTAAGCTCACTTTCGACTCCTCTGGCGCGAGCCGAGCGATTCGTCTGGCTGACCGCCCGGGTGCTCGAGCAGCGGCTCTTCGAGTACCACTTCCTCGGCGGCGGGGCCGATCCCGTGGAGACCGCACTCGCCGCGTACCGCAACGACGACGACGGCTTCGGCCACGCCCTGGAGCCCGATCTTCGCGGCCCGGTCAGCCAGCCGCTGCACACCGCGCACGCCCTGAAGGTCCTCGATCTGATCGGGCGGTGCGACGGCCGCCAGGTGGAGCGGATCTGCCGCTATCTGACGAAGATCTCCACCCCGGAGGGCGCGCTGCCCGCGCTGCACCCTTCGCTGCGCGGCTATCCGTCCGCGCCCTGGATCCCGGTGGTCGACGATCCGCCGAGCGCCCTCCTGGCCACCGGTCCCGTCGTGGGTGTCCTGCACCGCAACGAGGTGTGGCACGCCTGGTTGTTCCGGGCCACCGACTACTGCTGGGCGACCGTGGAGTCGATGGAGGAGACCCACCCGTACGAGGTCGAGGCGGCGGTGGCCTTCCTGGACGGCGCCCCGGACCGGCCGCGGGCCGCCGCGGCGGCGCAGCGGCTCGGCCGGCTCGTACGGGAGCGGCGTCTGGTGCTGCTGGACCCGGACCAGGCCGCGGACGTCCCGGTGGCACCGGGGTACGCCCCCGGGGAACACCACCTCGCCTACGACTTCGCGCCCGCGCCCGGCTCTCTGGCCCGGGACTGGTTCACCGACGAGGAGATGGAGCGGGCGCTGAATCACCTCGTCGCGCTCCAGGAGGAGGACGGCGGCTGGCCGGTGAACTGGCGGGTGTGGGCACCCGGGACGGCGCTGGAGAGCCGTCCGATGGTGACGCTCAAGGCGCTGCTGACCCTCCGGGCCTACGGGCGTCCCCTCTAGGGCGTCCCGCGCCGCTCACCCTCCCAGGGCGCGCACCCCCGCGGTGACGGCCACGGCGACGCCGACGACCAGGAGGAACGGCGCCCGCAGGACGAGTGCTACGGCCGCGGCGGCCACCCCCGCGGCCTTGGCGTCGAGCATCAGGTGCCGACCGTCGCTGAAGGTCTGCTGGGCGGTGAGCGCGGCCAGCAGGGCCACCGGCAGCAGCGCGGCCAGTCGTTTGACCAGCGGGCGCTCCAGCAGGCCGGCGGGAGCGGCCAGCCCGAGGTACTTGACCAGGTAGCAGCCGACGGCGGTGACGGCGATCGCGATCCAGACGTTCATGCCCGGTCCTCCTCGGTGGCGGGACGGCTCTCGGGGGTTCCGTCCGGGCGCGCGGGCGGCCCGTCGTCGCCGGCCCGGACGGCGCCCGGCTCCTGCGGCGTCCCCTGCCCGCGGCGCCCCTGGACGACGAGGACGGCGGGTGCGGCGAGCGCCGAGACCAGCACCGGTACACCGGTGGGCAGCAGCGGCAGCGTCACCATGACCAGCACCACGGCGAGACCGGCCGCGACCCGCTCGACGGTCTCCCTGAGCATCGGCGCGAGCAGCGCCAGGAAGACCGCGGGGCCGGCCGCGTCCAGGCCCCAGGCCGCGGTGTCGCCGAGCGCCTCGGCGCCCAGGGCGCCGGCAAGGGTGGTGAGGTTCCACAGGACGTAGAGGCTCAGCCCGGTGACGGTGAAGCCCAGCCGGGCGGTGCGCCGGTCGGGCTGGGCCAGGGTGACCGCCGAGGTTTCGTCGATGATCCAGTGGGCGGCGAACGGCTTGACCGTGGCCCGGTACCCGAGGACCGCGGACAGCCGCAGCCCGTAGAAGGCGTTGCGGGCCCCCAGGAAGAACGCGCCGGCCGCGGCGGTGAGCGGGTTGCCGCCCGCCGCCAGCGCGCCGACCAGGGCGAACTGTGAGGCCCCGGTGAACACCAGCAGGCTGAGCGCGCAGGTCTGCAAGAGGCTGAGCCCGACGCCGGCCGAGGTCACGCCGAAGGCGAATCCGGAGAGGCCGACGGCGATGCCGACGCCCAGCGCGTCCCTGATGACGGCGGCGTCGGAGGTCGCGGGCGGTGCCGGCGGCGGTGGCGGTGGCGCGGCCCGCTCCGTGGTGCGTATCTCTGTCTGTTCTGGCACGTCCCGGACCTTAGGTGCCAGGACTGTCGCCGGTCTTGTACGTTCTTGCGCCCGGCGCACGCACCGCCCGCACCGCGCTCGCGCGGCACGCCCGCTCGCTCCACCCGCCCCTAGGCCGACCGCTCCCTCCGGTACGCGCCGGGCGGTACGCCGACGATCCGGGTGAAGTGCCGGTTCAGATGCGGCTGGTCGGTGAAGCCGACGGTGACGGCCGTATCGGCGGGTGTGCGGCCCGCTTCCAGGAGCCTGCGGGCCCGGCGCACCCGGGCGTCGGTGAGCCAGGTGTGCGGCGGCATGCCGTACGCGCTCTTGAAGGCCCGCAGCAGTGCGAACGGGCTGGTACCGAGCTCTTGCGCCAGCCGCTCCAGGGAGGGCGGGTCGGCCATCCGCTCTTCCAGGACGGCCCGGGCGCGGGCGGCGGTCCGGGCGCCCGCGGTGCGGGGCGTACGCGCCGGGAGCGGGCCTCCGTAGCGGCGCAGCAGCCGGGCGACGACGGTCCGCAGCAGGCTGTCGGCGGCCAGGGCGTTGCCGGTCTCGGCGGCCCGGTGGATCTCGGTGATCATGTGGCCGAGCCGTGGCTCCTCGGCGGTCGTGCGGTCGAAGCCCGGGGTGCCGCGCAGCGCCGTGGTCTCCCCGGCGATCTCGGCGACGAGCTCGTAGGACGGGTAGAGCGTGGCGTAGGTCCAGCCCTCGGGTGCACCCGCCCGCGCGGTGTGCGCGACCTCCGGGTTGAGCATGATGATGCCGCCGTGGCCGGCCCGGACGGTGCCCTGCCGGAGCCCGACCTCCTCGATGCCGGAGGTCACCGCGCAGACCACGTAGCCGTCGTGCGCGTGGCGGGGGAAGGAGTGCCGGACGTAGCGGGCGCGCAGCAGGTCGAGGCCGGGCAGCCCGTCGTAGCGCCAGTGGCGCGCCCACTCGCCGTGCGCCCGCGGCACGGCCGCCGCGCCGGGCCCGCCGTCGGCCGCGCTCTCCCCGCTGACCATGACCATGCCGTCATTCTGCGCCCGCCGGACGGCCGCCGGCCCGCCCGTCCGAAGCGTGGACGGCCGGGAAAAGGCCCGGTCGGCGGCGGTGGGCGCGGCGCGCGGGTCCGCGTTGTCAGTGGTCCGGTGCACGATGGGGGACATGGCCGAGGCAGCGTTCGAGACGTTCTCCCCCGCGACCCGCGGTTGGTTCGCCGGGGCCTTCAGCGCGCCCACGGCCGCGCAGGAGGGTGCCTGGCGGGCGATCGGCGCGGGCTCCGACGTCCTCGTGGTGGCGCCGACGGGCTCGGGCAAGACGCTCGCCGCCTTCCTCGCGTCGCTGGACGCGCTGGCGAGCACCCCGCCGCCCGCCGAGCCGAAGAAGCGCTGCCGGGTGTTGTACGTCTCCCCGCTGAAGGCGCTGGCCGTCGATGTCGAGCGCAATCTGCGCAGTCCGCTGACGGGCATCCGCCAGGAGTCGGTCCGTCTCGGGCTGCCGGAGCCGGACATCACGGTCGGCATCCGCTCCGGGGACACCCCGCCCGCCGAGCGCCGGTCGATCGCCAACCGCCCGCCGGACATCCTCATCACGACCCCCGAGTCGCTGTTCCTGATGCTGACGTCCTCGGCCCGGGAGGCGCTGGCGGGCGTCGAGACGGTGATCCTGGACGAGGTCCATGCCGTGGCCGGCACGAAGCGCGGGGCGCATCTGGCGCTGTCCCTGGAGCGGCTGGACGAGCTTCTGGCCCGCCCGGCGCGACGGATCGGACTGTCGGCGACGGTCCGCCCGGTGGAGGAGGTGGCCCGCTATCTGTCGCCGCGGCGCCGGGTGGAGATCGTCCAGCCGCCGTCCGGGAAGCGCTTCGACCTCTCGGTGGTCGTCCCGGTGGAGGACATGGGCGAGCTGGGCGGCTCGCCCGTCCAGGAGGGCGACACCGGTGAGAAGCCGTCCATCTGGCCGCAGGTCGAGGAGAAGATCGCCGATCTCGTCCAGGCCCACCGCTCCACGATCGTCTTCGCCAACTCCCGCCGTCTGGCGGAGCGGCTGTGCAACCGCCTCAACGAGATCGCCTACGAGCGGACCACGGGCGAGGCCCTCCCGGAACACCACTCCCCCGCGGAGCTGATGGCCGAGGCCGGGGCCGCCAAGGGCGCACCGGCGGTGCTGGCCCGTGCCCACCACGGTTCCGTGTCCAAGGAGCAACGCGCCCAGGTGGAGGAGGACTTGAAGGCGGGCCGGCTGCCGGCCGTGGTCGCCACCTCCAGTCTGGAGCTGGGCATCGACATGGGCGCGGTCGATCTGGTCGTCCAGGTGGAGTCGCCGCCTTCGGTCGCTTCCGGGCTCCAGCGCGTCGGACGGGCCGGGCATCAGGTCGGCGCGGTCTCGACGGGCATCGTCTTCCCCAAGTACCGCGGCGATCTGGTGCAGGCCGCCGTGGTCACCGAGCGGATGCGTTCCGGCGCCATCGAGGCGCTGCGGGTGCCGGCCAATCCGCTGGACGTGCTCGCCCAGCAGCTCGTCGCCATGGCCGCGATGGACACCTGGGACGTCGAGGAGCTGCTGGCCCTGGTCCGGCGGGCCGCCCCGTTCGCCGCGCTTCCCGAGTCGGCGTTCACGGCCGTGCTGGACATGCTCGCCGGCCGCTATCCCTCCGATGCCTTCGCCGAGCTGCGGCCGCGCCTGGTGTGGGACCGCGTCGCACACACCGTCACGGGCCGCCCCGGGGCCCAGCGGCTGGCCGTCACCTCCGGTGGCACGATCCCCGACCGCGGCCTGTTCGGGGTGTTCCTGGCGGGCGGCGACTCCGGCAAGGGCGGTGGCGGGCGACCATCGGACACCGCGGCGCGAAGCGCCTCCACTCGGGGCGGTGGCGGGCGACGGGTGGGCGAGCTCGACGAGGAGATGGTCTACGAGTCCCGCGTCGGCGATGTCTTCACGCTCGGCACGACGTCCTGGCGCATCGAGGACATCACCCGCGACCGGGTGCTGGTCACTCCCGCCCCCGGGGTGCCGGGGCGGCTGCCCTTCTGGAAGGGCGACCAGCTGGGCCGCCCCCTGGAACTGGGCCGCGCGCTCGGCGCGTTCCTCCGCGAGATCGGCTCGCTCGCGCCGGAGGACGCCGGGGCCCGGCTGTCCGCCGCCGGTCTGGACGACTGGGCGGTCTCCAATGTGCTGAGCTATCTCGCCGAGCAGAAGCAAGCCTGCGGCCATGTCCCCGACGACCGCACGATCGTCGTGGAGCGCTTCCGGGACGAGCTGGGCGACTGGCGGGTGGTCATCCACTCCCCGTTCGGCGCGCAGGTGCACGCCCCCTGGGCGCTGGCCCTCGGCGCCCGCCTCGCCGAGCGGCACGGCATGGACGCCCAGGTGATGCATGCCGACGACGGCATCGTGCTGCGGCTGCCCGACGCCGATCTGATGGGCCTCGATCTCCTCGACGGCGACGGCGGTTTCGACCCGTCCGCCGGCCCGTCCGGCCACGGCGCGGAGTACGACCCCGAGCAGTCCCCCGTGGGCGCCGCCGATGTCGCCTTCGACCAGGGCGAGGTCGACCAGCTCGTCACGGACCAGGTCGGCGGCTCCGCGCTGTTCGCCTCCCGGTTCCGGGAGTGTGCCGCCCGTGCCCTGCTGCTGCCGCGGCGCAGCCCCGGCAAGCGCACCCCGCTGTGGCAGCAGCGCCAGCGGGCCGCCCAGCTCCTCCAGGTGGCGAGCGAGTTCGGCTCCTTCCCGATCGTGCTGGAAGCCGTCCGCGAATGCCTCCAGGACGTCTTCGACGTCCCGGGCCTGGCGGAGCTGATGGCGGACATCGAGGCCCGCCGGGTCCGCCTGGTGGAGGTCACCACCCCCGAGCCGTCCCCGTTCGCCCGGTCGCTGCTGTTCGGCTATGTCGCCCAGTTCCTGTACGAGGGCGATTCCCCGCTCGCCGAGCGCCGCGCCGCCGCCCTTTCCCTGGACTCCCGGCTGCTCGCCGAGCTGCTCGGCCAGGCCGAGCTGCGCGAGCTGCTGGACGCCGAGGTGCTGGCCGAGCTGGAGCGCGAGCTCCAGTGGCGTACGGACGACCGGCGGGTCAAGGACGTCGAGGGCGTCGCCGACGTCCTGCGGCTGCTGGGGCCGCTGACCGATGCCGAGCTGGCCGAGCGCGGCGCGGACCCGGCCTGGCCCCGGGAGCTGGCCGCCGCCCGCCGCGCCCTCTCGGTACGGATCGCCGGGGCCGATCACTGGGCCGCCGTCGAGGACGCCGGCCGGCTCCGGGACGCGCTGGGCACGGCGCTGCCGGTCGGTGTCCCGGAGTCGTTCACCGAACCGGTCAAGGACCCGCTCGGCGATCTGCTGTCCCGCTACGCCCGCACCCACGGCCCGTTCACCTCCGAGCAGGCCGCCGCCCGCTTCGGCCTCGGTACGGCCGTCACCGACGGGGCGCTCCAGCGTCTGGCCGCCGCCGGCCGGGTGGTCCAGGGCGAGTTCCACCCCGCGGGCATCGGCCAGGAGTGGTGTGACGCCCAGGTGCTGCGCAGGCTGCGCCGCCGCTCCCTCGCCGCGCTGCGCGAGGAGCTGGAGCCGGTGCCGCCCGCCGCGCTCGCCGCCTTCCTCCCCCAGTGGCAGCACGTCGGCGCACCGCGCCCGGCGCCGGCCGGCGGTGTGTCCGCGCCCCTCGGCGGCGCCTCGCACAGCCTGCGCGGCATCGACGGTCTGGTGCGCGCCATCGAGCAGCTCCAGGGCGCCCCGGTGCCGGCCTCCGCCCTGGAAAAGCTGGTGCTGCCGTCCCGCGTCGGCGGCTACACCCCCGCCCTGCTGGACGAACTCACCGCCACCGGTGAGGTGTTGTGGGCCGGCGCCGGTGCGCTCCCCGGCAAGGACGGCTGGCTCTCGCTCCATCTCGCCGACTCCGCCCCGCTGCTGCTCCCGCCGCCGCTCCCGCTGGAACTGACCGCGCTGCACGAGTCGTTGCTGACCGCCCTCGCCCCCGGTTACGGGCTGTTCTTCCGCCAGCTCGCCGACCAGGTCCGCGCCACCACCCATCCGGAAGCCACCGATCCGCAGCTGGCCGACGCGCTGTGGGACCTGGCCTGGTCGGGCCGGCTGACCAACGACACCCTCGCCCCGCTGCGCGCCCTCCTCGGCTCGGGCCGTACGGCCGGCTCGACCGCCCATCGTGCCCGCCGCGCCGTCCCCCGGGGGCGGTACGGCTCGCTGACCGCGGCCGCGGGCCGCGGCGGCCGGCCCACCGCCTCCCGCTCCGGCCCACCGACAGTGGGTGGCCGCTGGTCGCTCCTGCCCACCACGGAGCCGGACCCCACCCACCGCGCCCATGCCCTGGCCCGTGCGCTCCTGGACCGGCACGGCGTCGTCACCCGGGGCGCGGTCGCCGCCGAGGGGGTCGAGGGCGGGTTCTCCGCCGCGTACCGGGTACTGGCCGCCTTCGAGGAGTCCGGTCAGGCCCGTCGCGGCTATGTGGTGGAGGGGCTGGGCGCGGCCCAGTTCGCGATGGACGGGGCGGTGGACCGGCTGCGCGCGGTCAGCACCCAGCGGGAGCGCACCGCCGATGACACGCTGCCGGAGAGCGGTCCGGCGCAGTCCCGGCGCGGCGGCCCGCAGCGCGCCGTGGTCCTGGCCGCCGCCGACCCCGCCAACGCCTACGGCGCCGCCCTGTCCTGGCCCGAGCCGCCCGAGGGCTCGACCCACAAACCCGGCCGCAAAGCGGGCTCCCTGGTGGTCCTCGTCGACGGCGAGCTGACGCTCTACATGGAGCGCGGCGGCAAGACCCTGCTCATCTGGCCGCTCGGCCACGCACCGGACCGGGCCGCCACGGACCCCCGCCTCCAGCTCGCCGTCGAGGCCCTCACGGATGCCGCCCGCGCCGGCGCCCTGGGCACGATCACCACCGAACGCATCAACGGCATCGCGGCCCTCACCTCCCCCTTCGCCGTCACCCTGGAGACCGCCGGTTTCCACCCCACCCCACGGGGCCTGCGCCTGCGCGGATGACCACAGCGGCGCCCCGCCCAGGGCCGCCCCGCGAGCCGAGGGCTCCCGGCTCCCGGCTCCCGGCTCCCGGCTCCCGGCTCCCGGCTCCCGGCTCCCGGCTCCCGGCTCCCGGCTCCCGGCTCCCGGCTCCCGGCTCCCGGCT
>NZ_JBHXFI010000015.1:0-138522 GCF_042724075.1 Streptomyces sp. NPDC127097
GTCACTCTTCCCCAAGCTCTCGGCTTCGCTCGAGCAGGGGAGACCCCAACCGCTCCGCGTCGACTCCCTCCTCCGCCTTGCGATCGCACGCACCACACACCGCTCCCTGATCCGGCCTGATCGGAAAGACACCCCCTAGGACGCCCCGATGACCGACGTGCTGCTCGTGGAGGACGACCCGCTGTTGCGGGAGGCCACCCAACTCTCCCTGGAGCGTTACGGATACCAGGTGCGGGCGGTCTCCGACGGGCAGGCCGGGCTGGCGGAGTTCCGTGACCGGGTGCCCGATGTCGCCGTGCTGGACGTCATGCTGCCGCGGCTCGACGGGGTCGCCCTGGTGCGCCTCATCCGGGCGGAGAGCCGGCTGCCGGTGCTGATGGTGTCGGCGCGCACCGACCCGGTGGATGTCGTCGTCGGTCTGGAGGCGGGTGCCGACGACTACCTCACCAAGCCGTACGACATCCCGGTGCTGGTCGCCCGGATACGCTCGGCGCTGCGGCGCGCCACGGACACCGCCCGGAGCGCGCCGCCCGAGGACGATCCGGTGCTGCGGTTCGGTGACCTGACGGTGGACACCGCCTCCATGGAGGTCCGCCGGGAGGGCCGGCTGCTCGGCCTCACCCCCACCGAGCGCAGGCTGGTGCTGGAGTTCGCGGCCGAGCCCGGTGTCGTGCTGTCGCGGATGACCCTGCTGGAGCGGGTGTGGGACTACACGTGCGGGGGTGACACCCGGGTCGTGGACGTCCATGTGAAGCGTCTCCGCGTCAAGATCGGCCACGAACGCATCGTGACCGTCCGCGGGTTCGGCTACAAGCTGGCGCCCTGACCGCCGTGGGACTCCGTACCAAGACCGCCCTCGTCATCGCCGGTACCGCCGCGCTCGTCGCCACCCTCATCGGCCTGCTGGTGCATCAGCTCACCGCCGAGGACCAGCGGAAGAACGCCGCCCATGCGCTGGACGCCCGGCTCGTCGAGGCGGTCAGCGCCTACGCCTCCGGGGTCGACAACGGTGCCCTGGTGAATCCGCGGGAGCTGCCCGCCGCGCTCCGCAGGACCGTCACCGAGCGCCCCGTGCGGGCCACCTGCCTCCAGCACGCCGACGGCTCCCGGCCGGTGCTGTGGGCCGCCACCCGCAGTGGCCGTGACCTCGTCGCCGTCCGGCGCTCCTACGTGCCCCAGGCCCGTGCCCTGGCCGCACTCGACCGGGTGCTGGTCGGCTCGGGGGCGGCCGTCACCGCGCTCGGCTGTGTGCTGGGCATCGTCGCGGCGGCCGGCGCGGGGCGGCGGATCACCGCGTCCGCGCGCACCGCGCAACGGATCGCGGACGGCGATCTGACGGACCGGGTGGTGCCCCGCGGCAAGGACGAGATCGCCCGGCTCGGCGCCGCCGTCAACACCATGGCCGACGCCCTGAGCGCCCGCCTGGAGGCCGAGCGACGGGTCACCGCCGATATCGCGCATGAGCTCCGCACCCCGGTGGCCGGTCTGGTGACCGCGGTCGGGCTGCTGCCGCCGGGCCGCCCGGCCGAGCTGGTCAGCGGCGGTGTGGACACCCTGCGCAGCGTGGTGGAGAACGTCCTGGAGGTGGCCCGGCTCGATGTGCCGGGCGTCGAGCAGGCGCAGTGCGAGGAGGTGCTGCCGAGCGCCCTGGCGCACCGGGCGGCGGCGCTGGCGGACGGGGACGTCGAGGTGCTGGTGCGGGGCGAGTCGGCGGTGACGACCGACCACCGCCGGGTCGAACGGATCCTGGTCAACCTGGTCGCCAACGCCCGGCTGCACGGCGCCCCGCCGGTGACCCTGGAGGTGGCGGGGTCGGCGGTGCGGGTCCGCGACCACGGCCCCGGCTTCCCCGCCGAGCTGCTGGACCACGGCCCGCAGCGCTTCCGCACCGGCGCCCGCGAGCGCGGTGCCGGGGTGGGGCTGGGCCTGACCATCGTGGCCGGCCAGGCGCGGGTGCTGGGCGCCCGGGTGACCTACGAGAACCCGCCGGACGGCGGCGCCCTGGCCACGCTGGACCTCGCGCCTGACAGTTGACGGGCCGGGGCTGTCCCTCGCGGCCCCGTGTCCCCCGCCGACCGGCTCCGGCGGCGCCCGCCGATAGGCCAAGCGGCCGTACCCGACGCCCTACCGCGGTACGGGTGCGGGGACACCGCCGGGGAGTGACGCGGGTGGGCGCGGGGCGAACTTACTGTCCCGGCATGACGAACCGACCCCCTGCCGCCGTACGGCGCCCGGACGGCTCCGCGGGCCCGCCCCGGCTGGCCGCGGCGGCCCGGCACGCCGGTCTCGCGGTGACCCTGTTCCCCGCCGGTGCCCTGGCAGTCTGCTCCACTCTCACCGGCCACCGGGAGGCCGCCCGGCGGCGGTGGCTGCGCGCCGGGCCGCTGCCGCTCGGCGCCCCCGCACCCGGCGTCGCCCGGCTGGTGTTCCACGGCGCGCTGACCATACTTCTCGGCGTCCTCGCCCTGCTGCTGACGGGCGCGCTCGCCCTGGCGATCGCCCGGGGTCTGCTGTACGGGTTCGTCGACCAGGCGCCGCACGACCAGTCCTGGGGCGGCCCCTCCCTGGCGGGCGCCTGGCTGGCGCACTTCGCCGTCTCGCTGCCCTGCGTCGCCCTCGCCCTGGTCATACTGACCGGCCTCACCCGGCTGAACCGCCACACGACGGCTCCGCTGCGCGGCGAACGCCGCCCCGCCTGGGCGCTGCCCGCCGCGGCCGTGTCCTGTGTGCTCGGCCTGCTCTTCGTCGTCGCCTTCGTGCACCAACTGCCGTAGCCCCGCACAACACGAAGTCCCCCTCCCGGCGCCGGGAGGGGGACTTCTGTGTCAGATGCCGCGAACGGGCTCAGCTCTGCGGGAGGTTGAAGTAGATCATCGGGTTGTGGCGGCTCTCGCGGACCGGCTCGCTGAGGTTCAGCTCCTTCTTCACCTCGGCCAGTCGCGCCGTCACCTCGGGGGCCTTCGCCACGGACGGGGTGAAGAACTCGACGTTCTGGGCGGCCAGCCACTTGATGATGACCGAGCCCTCGCTCATCGGCTTCGGGCGGCGGCCGTGGAAGACGTCGTGGACGCTGGTGGGCGTCCCGGGGCGGACCACCGGGAAGAGGTTGTCGATGTACCAGCGCGCGAAGCGGGCGCCGTGGTCGGCGTCGATGAAGAGGTAGTCGGTCTCCGCGGGGACCTTGGCGATGGTGTCCCGCAGGTCGCCCTTGGTGAACGTCCAGCGGCCCTCGGAGAGTTCGGCCGGCACGTTCTTCACGACGTTGTCGACGATGTCGAAGGAGTACAGGTGGCCGGTGCCGTTGTCGCGCAGCGCGCTCAGGATCCAGGTGGTGGACCAGCCGCGGAAGGTGCCCACCTCCACGACGACCTCGGGCGCCAGGTCCCGCAGCAGCAGGTAGGTGATCTCCGCCTCGTAGTCGTCGAGCTGGGCCTTCACCGTCTCCTTGTTGTCCCGGAGGAACTTCCGCTGCTGGTCGCGCACCGCCCTCAAGTCGTCCGCGTACTTCACGTAAAGCGTGCTTATCGATTCGAGCGTGAGGGTGGACATCAATCCTCCGGAGGGGAACGAGTGCGGGTGGTGCTGACGTACGGACGGAAGGCTTCGACGGGCCGACGCGGTGGCGAACTACCTTCTCATATCTCGTTATTGTTCAGTTATTACTTCGGTGTGCGCGGGCGTCCCGGTCCCGGAAGGCCGTGCCGAGCACGACGAGGACCACCGCGAACACCGGAATCCACCCGCACCGCGCCGCGAGCCAGCCCGCGGATTCCGGGCTGGTGTGCAGGCCGGGGAGGGTGTGCCCCAGGCCCAGCGTGATGACGGTCGTGGTGAGCATCGCGGTCTGGTGCCAGAGGAAGACGGTGATCGCCGAGAGGTTGAGCAGCGCCACCGCCGCCCAGAGGAACTGCGCCGGGGTCGCGCGGGTCCGGGGCGTCGCCGCGGGGGCCGGAGTTGTCACCGCCCGGCGCAGGGGGGCGCGCAGCAGCAGGGCCGCGCCGGCCTGTGCCAGACCGAAGGCGACCGCCGCGACGGTGGGCGGGTTGAGGTTGGAGAGCGCGGTGCCCGGGACGCCGACCATGCTCGCGGGATAGCCGCCCCAGAGGATCAGCGCCGCCAGGGCACCGCCGCCGCCGAGCAGCAGCGCCAGCGCGCTCCGGCGGCGGGTGAATCCGCCGGCCGCCCAGACCGCGCCGAGGCAGTACGGGACCAGCCAGGCCACCGGGATGTTCAGCAGGCGCAGGGTGTCGGCCCAGCCGCTGTCCGGGAACACCGTGCGCGAGGCGTCCAGCGCGGCCACCAGCAGGCAGGCCGCCACCGCGAGGCGGGCTGCTCCTGCCCGGTGCACCAGCGGCGTCGCCGCGATCAGCAGCACGTAGACGCCGAGGAACCAGAGGGGGGAGTACGCCAGCCACATCAGCGTGTGGATCGTCTCGTGCGCGGTGCCGGCCAGCACCAGGCCCAGCCAGACGAGTCCCCAGGTGAGGGCGAACGCCTTCGCCGGGCGGAGCAGGCTCGCCAGCCGCTGCTTCAGCCAGGTCCGGTAGCCGGTCCCGCGGGCCAGCGCCGCCTCGTAGCCGCGGGCGCTGACCCGGCCGCCCACCAGGAAGAACACGGCCAGGGGCTGCAATAACCAGGTCACCGGGGCGAGTCCGGGCCGATGTCCCAGCGGGCTGTCCCCGACCAGATGGCCGCCGGCCTGGAGGACGACGCCGCTCACCAGCCAGTGGCCCAGGACCACCCCCGTGATCGCCAGTGCGCGCAGCACATCGGCCGCCCGGTCCCGTTCGGCCGGGGTCGCCGCGTCGATGCGCAGCACCGCCGTGTGGAGGGCCTGCCAGGGGGTGCGCCGCGGGGGACGGGGGCGCAGCGGGCCGGTGGGCAGCGGGGGCCGGCGGACCGCTGTGGGCGGGCGCAGTTCCAGGTCAGTCATCGGAGACCTCCGTGCCCCGGCCGAGCGCGATCAGGGATATGTTGCGCAGCGGGAGTCCGCCGGGGCGGAGGTAGTCGCTGTGGCTGCCGGCGCCCGCGGGAAAGATCCGCGCTCCGAACGCGTCGCTGACGGGGTCGGTGCCGAACCCGACCTGTTCGCCCAGCAGATCGAGGCTGACGTGGGGCACGCCCTCGATCCAGTCGGTCGCGCCCCGGCCCGCCCACACCGGGACCCGGGTGCGCAGTTCGGCCCGGGAGCGTACGCCCGTTCCCGGGCTGCCGAAGAGCACCACGTCCGCGAGGGAGGACTCGGCCGGGGCGTCCATACGGCGCAGGGCGGTGGCGCACACCACGGACCCGTAGGAGTGGCAGAGCAGGGACACCCGGGCCGCGGCATTCACCGTCCGCAGGTCCCCGACCAGTCCGGCGAGCCGACGGCCGCCGTCCAGGGCGCGGTCGGTGGAGACGATGTCCCGGCTCATGGTGCGGGGCGCCGGGTAGCCGTACCAGGCCACCACCGCGGTCTTCCGCCGCGGCTGGAGCCTGGTCATCTCGGCGTGCAGCGCCCGGGCGCCGCCGTTCAGCGAGGCGTAGACGGTGCCCAGTTGGTCGAAGGTGTCGACGGTGGTGTCCGAGCCGGGCACCACGACCGCGATCCGGTCGGCGTGCGCGAGGTCGCCGAGCACCTCCACGACCTGGCCGTCGCCCCGCGGGCTGAAGGAGAGGAAGTGCCGGTCCGTCCGGGAAAGTTGGCCGAGGACCTTCGCCCGGCCGTCGTCGCCCATGGCGCGGGCCGCGCGCCGGGACTCGGTGATGAAGCGGTGGTTCGCCGCGTACCGCGCCGCCAGATTGTCCGCGCGGACGGCGGGGAGTTCGGGCCGCACCGGCGTGCCCGGCACGGTGGACCGTGCCGCGGCGGCGACCGTCACCACGATGGAGCATGCGGTGAGGGCCATCGCCAGCCCACGTCTGAGACGTGCAGCGCGCATCGCCGGCCGTCCTTCCTGTCCGTTCGGGGAACTGGAAGAGGAGGTTAATGACATGACCGGCGGGAGGAATCACGCTGCGGAGCGCTCTTCGCGGTAGCTCTCAGGTAGGGGGTCGACTACCCGGTGCGGGCCGGGGGCCGCCCCGCCGGGGCACGGACGGGCCCGGCGAGCGGACCCCGGGCCGGCCCCTGCCTGCTGTCACACCCAGTCCTGATTGCCCCGGGGATGCGCGGATACGGCCTGGTGCGGGACGCGGACGTTATCGGGGACGTCTAAGGTGGCGCAGGCGATAAGGGCCGGTGCGAGCACGAGAATGACACGCTGGGTGGTGGCGCCAAGTATCGCAGTCATGATTCCCCCTAGTGAATACGTGCACGGACGGTGGTCGACCGTCGGTGCCATGAGGCATGAATTTATCCGGCGGACGGCTTCACATCGTTATTGGCCGGCTTTTTTCCGGGTCAGCGGGTGGAAGCCGTGGCCCTTCAGTCCGACAGGCCGGCGCTGCGCGCGGGTGTCGTTCCGGTGAACTCCGGTACAACGAGGCCCGATTCGCAAATCGGCCGTCCCGGGTGCGCCTTTTGTCAGGTGGCTTGATTGCCCGTCAGTGCGGTGCGGTCGGTCCGCCACCCTCCGGCCGGTCACCCCGTCCGGCTCCGCGGGACACCCTCCCCTCATCGACGGTGCTCCGCAACGTCGTTTACCGGCCATCGCCCCACCGCTGCGATGCCCCGTTCGGCAACAAAAATCACGGCGCGAAAGCCCGCAAAAGTGGTGGAGTAGACCTCTGCCCGGGCCCTCGGGAGGAGCCACGCTCAGTGACCGCGTTACGATCCCTATAGTGGCTGGATCACGGGCCTAGCGGTCGTGCTACACGGGGGGTAACACAGCCATGCCAGAAGACCGTTCCATACCTCGCGCCGTCAAATACGCCGTACTCCGACCGCTGTTGGTCATCACCGACAGTGGCCGAATCGTAGGGGTCCACGGTCCACGGCAGCGCACCATTCTCACCATGCTGATCCTCGCCTGGGGTCGTGTCGTGTCGGTCGACAGCCTGGTCGACGCGGTATGGGGCGATGAACCTCCGGCCACGGCCAGGACGCAGGTGGCCATTTGCATCGGGGCGCTGCGCAAGTCCTTCAAACAGGCGGGCGTCGACGGCGATGTGATTCTGACGACCCACCCCGGCTATCGGCTGGAGACCGCCGGGAGCGAACTCGACGCCCTCCAGTTCACCTCCCTCGTCGCCGAGGCCGCCGCGCAGGTCAAGCAGGGCCGCCACGAACAGGGCCGGGTCCTCTACCGGCAGGCCCTCGACCTGTGGAAGGGGCCGGCGCTGGCGGGGGTGACGGGGCGGCCGGTCGAGGACGAGGCGACCCGGCTCGACGAGCGGCGCTACGCGGCCTATGAAGCCTGGTCCGAGGTCGAACTCGCCCTGGGCCACCACCAGGACATCATCTCCGAGCTGACCACGATCGCGAACAGTTCCCCGCTGCACGAACAGCTCCGGTACAACCTCATGCTGGCCCAGTACCGCGCCGGTCTCCGGGCCGAGGCGACCGAGGGTTTCCGGATGTGGCGGCGCAACTTCGTCGAGGAACTGGGCCTCGAACCGAGCGTGGCCATAAAGGAATTGCACGCCTCCATTCTTCAGGACGACCCGGGTCTGACACTTCCGGTGCAAGTCAAGCCGATGGTGGTGCCCGCGCAGCTGCCGCCGGACGTGGACCTTTTCCAGGGCCGGGCGGGGGAACTCGTGCGGCTCGACCGGCTGCTCGGGGAGAAATCCCCGCGTATCGGTCTGATCACCGGCGTGGCCGGCGTCGGCAAGACCGGCCTCATCGTGCACTGGGCCCATAAGGCCGCCGCGGAATTCCCGGACGGTCAGCTGTACGCCGATCTCGCGCAGTACGACGGCACCCAGCCGGCCTTCGTCGCGGCCGCCCTTCAGGGGCGTTTCCTCCGGGCGCTCGGGGTGCCCGGGGACCAGATACCGTCCGACCCCGCCGAGCTCGCCGCGCTCTACCGCAGTGTGCTCGCCGACCGGAAATCGCTCATCGTGCTTGACAACGTTCGCGCGATGCATCAGATCACCCCGCTGCTTCCGGGCAGCGGCCGCAGCTGTGTCCTCGCGGCCAGCCGGGAACAACTCGCCGCCGATTCGGGCACGGTCCGGGTCGATCTGGGGCTGATGACCTCGCACGAGTCCCAGACCCTGATCACCAAAATCGCCGGTGCGGACCGGGCCGGCGCGGAGAAGGCCGCGGTCAACGAGCTCTGCCGGCTGTGCGACGGGCTTCCGCTCGCCCTGCGGATCGCGGCGGCCCGTCTGGTCGCCAAGCAGCACTGGTCCGTACAGCACCTGGTGGACCGGCTCCGCGACGAGCACCGCCGGCTCGATGAACTCAGCACCGGCGGCCTGGAGGTGCGCGCCAGCTTCGCCCTCAGCTACCGCGGCCTGACCGAGCAGACGGCGCGGATGTACCGCCTGCTCGGGCTGCTCGACGTGCCGGACTTCCCGGCGTGGGTGGGCGGCGCGCTCCTCGATGTCTCGCCGGCCGAGGCCGAGGACATGATCGAGCGGCTGGTGGACGCCCATCTGCTCACCCCGGTCGGCAGCGACGCCACCGGCAGCATGCGCTACCGCTTCCACGATCTGCTGCGGCTGTACGCGCGGGAGCGGGCCGAGTCCGACGAGTCCGAGGACAAGCGCCGCGCCGCGCTGCACCGGGTGTTCCGTACCTATCTCACGCTGGCCGAGCAGGGCCACATCCGGGAGTACGGCGGCGACTTCGCGATCATCCACGGATCGACGCCGCGCCGGCACCTCGACGCCCCGCTCGTCGCCAGGCTCCTCCGCTCGCCGCTCGACTGGTTCGAGGCCGAGCGCCCGTCCCTGGTGGCCTCGATCCTCCAGTCCTGCACGCTCCGGATGGAGGAGCTCGCCTGGGACCTGGCGATGTCCAGCGTGGTGCTCTTCGAGACGCGCAACTACTACGACGACTGGCGGGCCGTCAGCGAGAAGGCGCTGGAGGCGAACCGGAACGCGGGGAACGTCCGCGGTGAGGCGGCGATGTGCTACGAACTCGCCTCCGTGGAGATGTTCCAGCAGCGCTTCGACGCCGCCATGCCGCTCTTCAACCGGGCCTTCCAGCTCTTCGACAGCGTGCGGGAGGTCCACGGGCGGGCGCTGACGCTGCGCAACATGGCGATCACCGACCGGGTGCAGGGCGGTCTCCGGTCGGCCATGAGCCGGCTGGACGAGGCACGCAACACCTTCCGGGTGGTGGGCGACGTGTCCGCCGAGGCCCACACCCTCAACCAGATGTCCCAGATCGAACTGGAGTGGGGTAACCCGGACGCGGCGGTGCGGCTCTCGCTGGAGGCCGTACGGATCGCCACCGCCCTGGGGGAGACCCGGGGCGCGGCCCAGGCGCTCAACCGGCTGGCCGCCGCCTATGTGAAGCAGCGCCGTTTCGAGGCCGCCAAGCAGTCGTACGACGGGGTGCTGCGGATCGTCCGTGGCAAGGGCGACACCCGCGGTGAGGCGTATGCGCTGATGGGCCTCGGGGAGACCCTGGTGGCCTGGGGCCAGTACGTCGAGGCCGAGAGCATCCTGTCGGACGCCCTGGAGATCGCGGAGCGGGTCGACGACCTCTTCCTCCTGGCCAAGGTCCATCTGGCGCTCGGCGCGTGCAGCCAGCAGCTGAACCAGCTCACCCGGGCGAGCCAGCATCTGCTGATCGCGCGCAACACCTTCCACGAGATCGGCTCCGTGTGGGGGGAGTTGCAGGCGAGCGCGGACATCAGCCGGCTGTCGGCGGAGGCGTGCGGGGGGCGGACGCTGCCGGGGCGGTGACCGCGGGGGCGGCGGTGGTGTGCCGGGCCGATAACGGGCGGAAAACGGTGCGGGATAGCGTCCGCTGCCGTTCGAGCCGGCCCCCACCGATAGAGGTTCAGTTGACTCCTCCCCCTCGTAAACGACGGGGATTCCTGGTTCACGTTGCCTGCGGCCCGGCGGGCCAACAGGTCTTACACGATCAGCGCCAGCCGGGTTGAAGACCAGCCCGGACCAGCATCACGCGGGCGGAGTTCTTATCCCTGGGGGATACGGCTCCGCACGCGGTGCAGGCATAGGTTCTCTCGGAAAGAGGAAGTGCGTGCTTGGTTCTCGCTCCGCACTGCGCACAGTCCATCGTGGTGTGCGCGGGGTGTACCAGATGCACGGCCCGCCCGTGCTTGCGGGCCATCTCGGCCAACGCCGCCTTGGTGGCGCCGATCGCGGCGTCGGCGGCCTTGCGGGCCATCGAGGACTTGGCAAGGAACTTCGGCCTGAAGTCCTCCACCGCCAAAGCGTCATGATCACGGACCACGCGCTTGGCCCACTTGCGAGCGGTGTCCTGACGCTGCCGGGCCACCTTCTTGTGGAGTCTCGCGGTCTGCCGCTTCGCTTCGCGGTAACCCTTCGACGCGGCCTTTCCCTTCGCGGGTCTGCGGCGGGCCATCATCCGCTGATAGTGCGCGAGGCGCTGCGCAGCCTTCTTCCCGTGCTGCGGGTGGGGAAGGTCGTGGGCGTCGGATGTAGTGGTCGCGGTCTCCGTAACGCCCCAGTCGACCCCGATCACACGACCAGTGGCGGGCAGGTCCTCGGGCACGGCGGGCACGACGAAGGAGGCGTACCAGGCGCCGGTACCGTCGCGGTACACACGCACCGAGGACGGCGGCTCGGGCAGGTCCCGCGACCACACCACCCGCACCACGGTGCCACCCGCCAGGTGCAAGCGGCCGTCTTTCAAACGGAAGCCACGCCGGGTGTATTCGAGGGTGGGAAGCGCGTCACGCTTCCTCTTGTACTTCGGCATCCCCGCCCGCTGCCGCATCGGCAACCGGGCCCCGATGTCCTTGAGCGCCTTCGCCCGCGACTTACCGAAGTCTCGGACCAACTGCTGCTGCGGAACGCATGCGCCCTCCCGCAGCCACGGCATCCGGGCACGGGCCTCGGTCAGCATCGCGGCGAGCTGCACCGGACCACACGTACGCTTCTCCGCCCCGTCAGGACGGGTCCTGTTCCAAGCACCCACCTGCCTGGACCTGGCCACGCACTCGTTCCACACCCACCGGCACCGGTCCCACTCCGCTTCCAGTGCAGCGCAGGCCGTGGACGACACACGAAGCCGGTAGGCAAACCGGGCATGCCCGCCACCTGCCGCCTTCGCTTCCATCGCCATGAACAGCAACCTACCCGGGGCGACTGACAGTTGAGAGCTCCAAGCCCATGTGAGCCGCCTCGTCACCGTTGCAAGTGGACGCCGATCCGCCCTGACGGCGAATCGACTTCCCCTGCCCCCTCACACGGGAGCTCCTGTTCCCCACCCGGCCAAAGCCGGGCGTATCCACGAAAGAGAGACGATGACTGTGCGCGACGAGATCGCCGTCCCGGATGCCGACGGCAGCAACGAGCTGTTCGACTGGCTCGGCAGGATGCGGGAGGGGCATCCCGTGTGGCAGGAGGGGGACGGGCCGTATCACGTCTTCCGTTACGAGGACGTGCAGCAGGTCATCTCCGACCCGAAGACGTTCTCCAACGACTCCAGCCGGGTCATGCCCCATCTGAAGCCGCTGACCGCGGGCAACATCAACTCGATGGACCCGCCGGACCACGGCAAGCTGCGCCGGCTGGTCAACCAGGCATTCACCCCGAAGACGGTGGCCGGGCTCGAACCCCGTATCGCGGCGGTGACGGACGAGCTGCTGGCCGCGGTCGACACGGAGCGGTTCGACCTGGTGGACGTGCTGACGTATCCGCTGCCGGTGATCGTCATCAGTGAGCTGCTGGGGGTGCCCGCCGCGGACCGGGAGCTGTTCCGGGTGTGGGCGGACCGGTTCATCGCGCTCGGCGAGCAGCCGATCGCGCCGGAGGACTTCGTCGCCACGTTCCAGGCCGCGACCCGCGAGATGGACGAGTATCTGCTGGGCCACTGCCGAAAGCGCCGGACGGACCCGAAGGACGACCTGATCAGCCGGCTGGCCACCGCCGAGATCGACGGGGAACGGCTCACCGACGACGAGGTCGTGAAATTCACCGGAATCCTCTTTCTGACCGGGCACCTCACGACGACGCTGCTGATCGGCAATGCCATGCAGTGCCTGGACAGCCATCCGGACGCCTATGCGGAACTCCGCGCCGACCGCTCGCTGATCCCCTCGGCGATTGAGGAAGTGCTGCGGTTCCGCTCGCCTTTCACCACGGTCAGCCGGGTCACCGTGACCGATGTCGAGGTGGGCGGACATCTCATTCCGGCCGACCGGATGGTCACGCCGTGGGTGATTTCGGCGAATCATGACGAGGCGCAGTTCCCGGACGCGCACCGCTTCGATATCCGGCGGACGCCCAACCGGCATGTCGCCTTCGGGCGCGGCGGTCACTTCTGTGTGGGCGCGCCGCTGGCCCGGCTGGAGGCGGAAGTGGCGCTCAATGCCCTGCTGGACACCTTCCGTGAACTGCGTGTCGATCACGGCCGCGACGTCGCCTATCACGCCCGCGGAATGTATGGCGCGAAGAATCTGCCGATGACGGCCCGGCGTGACTAATATAGATCGCTCGTTCCCCGATAACGAAGTAAAAATGCACCTGTCTAACTTCTGTGCGTGAATCAGCCCACCCGCCCTTCTGAGGCCCGTTCACGAACAACAGGAGTCACAGCGTGATTAATTCAGTGGTCATTGTCGGCGGCGGCACTGCGGGATGGATGAGCGCCTCGTACCTCAAGGCGGCGTACGGTGACCGCATCAACGTCACTCTGGTGGAATCCGACCGCGTCGCGACGATCGGCGTCGGTGAAGCGACCTTCAGCACGGTCCGGCATTTCTTCGACTATCTCGGCCTGGACGAGCGCGAATGGATGCCGGAGTGCTCCGGTTCGTACAAGCTGGGCATCCGGTTCGAGAACTGGCGGGAGCCGGGGCAGCACTTCTACCACCCGTTCGAGCGGCTGCGGACCTCCGACGGGTACACGCTGGCCGACTGGTGGCTTCAGGAGGGCGACCGCAGCGAGCCGTTCGACCGTTCCTGCTTCATCACCCCGGCGCTGTGCGAGGCCAAGCGCTCGCCGCGGCTGCTCGACGGTTCCCTGTTCGCGGGCGGTCTGGACGGCTCGCTGGGCCGTTCGACGCTGGAGGAGCAGCGGGCCCAGTTCCCGTACGCGTACCACTTCGACGCGGCCCTGCTGGCGAAGTTCCTGAGCAAGTACGGCACCGACCGCGGGGTCCGTCATGTCGTCGACGACGTGACCGAGGTGGGCCGCGACGAGCGCGGCTGGATCAGCCATGTCGCCACCCGCGAGCACGGCGACCTCACCGGTGACCTGTTCATCGACTGCACCGGCTTCAAGGGCATGCTCATCAACGAGACCCTGGACGAGCCGTTCGAGTCCTTCCAGGACGTGCTGCCGAACAACCGCGCCGTCGCGCTGCGCGTCCCGCAGCCCGACCAGGCCACCACCGGGATGAACCCGTACACCACGGCGACCGCGATGGACGCCGGCTGGATCTGGAACATCCCGCTGTTCGGGCGGAACGGCAACGGCTATGTGTACTCCGACGAGTTCTGCTCCCCGGAGGAGGCGGAGCGCACCCTGCGGAACCACGTCGCCCCCGGCCGGGACGACCTGGAGGCCAACCACATCCGGATGCGCATCGGGCGCAACCGCCGCTCGTGGGTCAACAACTGTGTGGCCATCGGCCTGTCCAGCGCCTTCGTCGAGCCGCTGGAGTCCACCGGCATCTTCTTCATCCAGCACGGCATCGAGCAGCTGGTGAAGAACTTCCCGGACGAGCGCTGGGACCCGGCCCTGGCCGACGACTACAACAACCGAGTCGCCGAGGTCCTGGACGGGGTCAAGGAGTTCCTGGTCCTGCACTACAAGGCGGCGCAGCGCGAGGACACCCCGTACTGGAAGGCGGCCAAGACCCGCGCCCTGCCCGACGGGCTCGCCGAGCGCCTCGCCATCGGCACCTCGCATCTGCTCGACGAGCGCACCATCTACCAGCCGTACCACGGCTTCGAGCAGTACTCCTGGATCACGATGATGCTGGGCCTCGGCCATGAGCCGGAGCGGCCGCGCCCCTCCCTCGCGCACATCGACCCGGCGAACGCGCGCGCCGAACTCGCGCGGCTCCGGGCGGACGCGGACGAGCTGGTCGCCGCCCTGCCCAGTTGCTACGAGTACATCGCCTCGCTCAACAGCTGAGCCACCGGGCTCACTTCCGCTGCCGACGCCCCTACCCCCATCCCCCCGGCGGGTACGGGCGTCGGCGCTTCACCCGCCCGTGCGGCCGGGAGTCCGGGGCCGGCCCCGGGACGAACCGGCGCCCCAACCGGAGGACGACCTCACCAT
The DNA here is from genome assembly GCF_042724075.1 of Streptomyces sp. NPDC127097. Taxonomy (NCBI): domain Bacteria; kingdom Bacillati; phylum Actinomycetota; class Actinomycetes; order Kitasatosporales; family Streptomycetaceae; genus Streptomyces; species Streptomyces sp. NPDC127097. Next base: position 14,321 of record NZ_JBHXFI010000015.1, read on the forward strand.
GGCTAGCCTTCCCCCACCCTCGTCCGCACCGGATACGGCCACCCGCCCGGTGCCGGCCGACGACTTCCGTTCGCTGATGGGCGCCTTTCCCAGCGGCGTCGCGGTGATCACCACGTACGGGGCGGACGACCGGCCCCGCGGGCTGACGTGCAGTTCGCTGTCGAGCGTGACGACCGCGCCGCCGACCCTCTCGGTCTGGCTGACCACCCAGGGCGAGACCCTGACCGCGCTGCGCGCCTACGGCGCCTTCGCGGTGAACCTGCTGCACGACCGGGGGGAGCGGGCCGGTGAGGTCTTCGCGCACCGGGTCGCGGACCGCTTCGCCCAGGTCGGCTGGCGGCGCTCGCCGGACGCCGGGCTGCCGTGGCTGGCCGACGACGCCTTCGCGGTCGCCGAGTGCCGGGTGACGAAGCTGGTCGAGGTGAGCGACCACACCCTGGTGGTGGGCGCGGTCACCGGTGTCACCCAGCATCCCGGGACGCCGCTGCTGTACGGGGCGCGGCGCTTCGCGTCCTGGCCCGGCGGTGAGGTCCCCGCCGCGCCGCTCGCCGTCGGCACTTCGGTGACCTCGTGCTGAAGGTCGTCGCGGGCGTCGTCCTGCTGCTCGGTGCCGTGGGGCTGTGGTGGGGCCGGCTGGGCTCCGGGGGGTCGTCCACCGAGGTCGACACGACGGCCAGGTTCCTGCTCGCCGTCATGGTGATCATTCTGCTCAGCCATCTGCTGGGCGCGCTGCTGGGCCGGCTCGGCCAGCCCCTGGTGATCGGTGAGATCCTCGGCGGCCTGCTGCTCGGCCCCTCCCTGCTGGGCTGGGTGTGGCCGTCCGGGCAAGCCTGGCTGCTCTCCCCCGATGTCGTCTCCGCCCTCAACACGGTGGCGCAGCTCGGGCTGATCGTCTTCATGTTCCTGCTCGGCTGCGAGCTGCGCCTGGAGAACCCCAAGAAGGCCGTCGGGACGCTCGGGGTGAGCGTGCTCGGCGCGATGGGCCTGCCGTTCGTGGCCGGGCTCGGACTCGCGGCGCTGGCCCCCGGGATGTTGCAGGGCTCGTCCCCGCACGCGGTGGGCTACCTCTGCTTCTTCGGGCTGGCCCTGTCGGTGACCGCCCTGCCGGTGCTCGCCAGGATCCTCACCGACCTGCGGCTGGACCGCACCCCCATCGGCCAGTTCGCGCTGGCCGGTGCGGCGGTGGGCGACGGGATCGCCTGGCTCGCGCTGACCGTCATCCTCGCGGTGACCGGGTCCGGTGACGCCTCCGGTATGGGCAGCACGATCGCGCTGGTGGTGGCCCTGGTCGTGTTCACCGCGCTCGTCGTGCGTCCGCTGCTGGCGACCGCGGTGCGCCGGGCGGAGGAGCGGCCCGGCAAGGGGACGCTGCTGCCGCTGCTGCTGGTCGGTGCCATCAGCTATGCCGTGGTGACGCATCTGCTGGGGCTGCACGCGGTCATCGGGGCGTTCCTCTTCGGTACCGCGGTCCCCCGCGACTCCAAGGTCACCGAGCGGATGAACCAGCAGCTCCAGGGCTTCACGCTGACCGTGCTGCTGCCGCTGTTCTTCGCCGGTGTGGGGCTCAATGTCTCGGTCGGCGCCCTGGGGCGGGACCCGTGGCACTGGCTGGTTCTCGCCGCCGTCATCGTCGTGGCGACCCTGACGAAGCTCATCGGTGCGGGGGGCGCCGCCCGGCTGATGGGGTACCGGCCGAAGGAGGCGCTGCGCTTCGGCGCGTTGATGAACTGCCGCGGGGTCACCGAGCTGGTGGTCGCCGGCATCGGCTGGCAGCGCCATCTGATCAGCACGTCGGGTCTGACGGTGCTGGTCCTGATGGCGGTCGGCACCACCGCGATGACCGGCCCGCTGCTCAAGCTGCTGGGCACGAAACCGCCGGAGTCCCCGCCCGGGGAGAGCGACGGCCCGCCCGCGGAATCCGACGGCCCGGCCGTCCCCGCCCTCCAGGGCGCTCCGCTCCGGGCGGACGCCTGAGAGGGGCACCAGCGCGGCCGGACGCCTGAGGCGGGCGCCGCGCGGCCGGCCGCCTTTCCCGGCCGGTGTCCTTCGGAGTATCGCCCGTGGTCGGCGGCGCGATATCTCGCCAATAAGCCACCGACCTAGCGTCTTGTTCGCTCATGGACAGTACCGAGCCATGACAACCGGCATGGCCACAAGGGAGGTTGCGGTGACGGCTGCGGACCGCGCATTCTGGCAAAGAGTTCTCGGCGGCGGATACACCCCCTTGCCCCGGTGGCCGGGGAATCCGGCGGATTCCGCTGCCGTATGCCGCACCGCGATACCGGCCGGCACCGCGCAGGCGCTGCTGCTCCGGTCGGAACGGCAGGGACTTTCTCCCGACATCCTGCTGCTCACCGCCTATGTGCGGGTGCTGGCGGCGGTCACGGGTGATTCCTCCGTGGTGACCGGATATCTGCCCACCGGCTATCGCCCCACCGGATATCTGCCCGGAAAGGGAGCGCGGAAAGACCCGCAAGGAGACCCGCAAGGAGACCCGCAAAACGGCCCGGATATGGGCCCGTTGCCGCTCTGGGCCGCCCTTTCCGGCGGCTCGTGGGCGGAACTCGCCACCGAGGTCGCGCAGGGGGCGGACGAGGTGCGGCGGCATTCCCCGCAGGTCCTCGACGAGCTGCGCACCGAGACCGGCCGGACGGCGCCGCTGTTCGACACCGTGCTGGTCGACGGCCGGGCGGCCGGCCCCGAGGACCTGACCGCCAGCACCGTGCTCGCCGCCGGCCTCTCCCGGACCGGGGACGACCTGGACCTGGTGCTGAGCCACCGCCCCGGCGCACTGGACGGCGAGCAGGCCGGCCGGTTCGCGGGCTATCTGCTCGCCGCGCTGCGCGAACTGGCCGAGCGGCCCGAGGCGGACCACCAGGAGTGGAGCCCGGTGCCGGAGCGGGAGATCGCCCAGCAGCTGGCCGAGTTCGCGGGCCCGTACCGGGAGCTGCCCGACCGCCGGGTGCATGAACTCTTCGAGGACCAGGTGCGGTTGCGGCCGGACGACATCGCCGCCGTCCACGGCACCGAGTCCTGGACCTACCGGGAGCTCAACGAGCGCGCCAACCGCGTCGCCCACGCGCTGCGCCACGGCGGGCTGCGCGACGAGGACGTGGTCGCGGTGGTCACCGAGCGCACGCTGCCGTGGCTGGTCGCCGTGCTGGCCGTGTTCAAGGCCGGCGGCGTCTATCTGCCGGTGGAGCCGCACTTCCCGGCCGACCGGATCAGCGGAATGCTGGTGCGCGCCGACTGCCGCCGGGTGCTGACCGAGCGGGACGCGTCCCCGGGCCTGACCGAGGCGCTGGCCGGGCTGCCCGGCGTGCGCGCGGACCATCTGGCGGAGCTGCTCGCCGGGGACCACCCGGTCACCGACCCCGGTGTGCCGGTGGCCGCCGGGCAGAGCGCGTACATCTACTTCACCTCGGGCTCGACCGGGGCGCCCAAGGGCGCCGTGTGCGAGCACGCGGGCTTCCTCAACCATCTGCTCGCCAAGATCGACGATCTGGAGATCACCGAGGGCCGGGTGGTCGCCCAGACCGCGCCGCAGTGCTTCGACATCTCCCTGTGGCAGCTGGTGGCCGCGCTGGCCGTCGGCGGGCGCACCCTGATCATCGGGCAGCCGGACATCCTGGACACCGCACGCTTCATCGAGACGCTCGCCACCGGCGGTGTCGAGGTCCTCCAGGCCGTGCCCTCCTACCTCGAAGTGGTGCTGACGGAGCTGGAGCGCAGTCCCCGCGCGCTGCCCCGGCTGCGCCATGTGTCGGCGACCGGCGAGGCGCTCAAGAAGGAGCTGGTGGAGCGCTGGTTCGCCACCTTCCCCGAGGTCGCGCTGGTCAACGCGTACGGCCTGACCGAGACGTCCGACGACACCAACCACGAGGTGATGCGCCGGGTGCCCGAACAGGGCTCGGTGCCGCTGGGCCGGCCGGTCGCCAATGTGCGGATCCATGTCGTCGACGAACGGCTGCGTCCGGTGCCGCTCGGCTCCCCGGGCGAGATCCTCTTCTCCGGCGTCTGCGTCGGACGGGGCTACGTCAACGACGAGGAGCGCACCCGGGCCGCGTTCATGCCCGATCCCCTGCTGCCCGGTGAGCGGATGTACCGCTCCGGCGACTTCGGGCGGTGGCTGCCGGACGGGCGGCTGGAGTTCCTCGGCCGCCGGGACGCCCAGGTCAAGATCCGCGGCTTCCGGATCGAGATCGGCGAGGTGGAGAACCAGCTGCTCCGGGTCGACGGGGTGCGGGACAGTGCCGTCGTCGTCACGGGAGAGGGCGAGGGCCGGCAGCTGGTGGCCTTCCACAGCGGCGAGGAGCTGTCCGACGAGCGGCTTCTTGAGGCGCTCGGCGCGGCGCTGCCCAGTTACATGATCCCCAGCCGGTTCCGCCGGCTCGACGTGCTGCCGCTCACCGCCAACGGCAAGATCGACCGCAAGGCGCTGACCCGGCTCGCCGGGCAGGAGGAGTCCGCGGACGGCGGCGTGGAGCTGCGCACCGGCACCGAGCGGCGGCTCGCCGAGCTGTGGTCCCAGGTTCTGAAGGTGCCGGCCGAACGGATCGGCCGGGCCTCCCATTTCTTCGACAGCGGCGGGACCTCGCTGTCCATGCTGCGGCTGGCGATCGCGCTGGACCGTGTGGTGACGCCCGTCGAACTCCAGCAGCACCCGGTTCTCGCGGACTGCGCGGCGTTGCTCGACCGCCGGGCCGCCGAGGCTCCGAATCCAGGAAGGCAGCCAGTTGACAGCCACGTTTGACGGCCCGGCCGTCCCCGAAACCCTCGGCGACGGCGCCGAGTTGCTCCTCGGCGAGGGCCGGCCCCCGGTCCTCCGGCTGACCGGTCCCGAGCTCCCCGCCGAGACCGTGCGCACCCTGCTCGCCCGGCACGGCGCCCTGCTCGTGCGGGGCCTGGGTCTGGCGGCCCCCGCCGATCTGGGCCGCGCCGCGCGGGCGCTCGGGGTGACCCCGATGACCGAGCGGGAGGGCTTCACCGGCCGGACCGACTTCGGCGACGGCGTGTACGGCGCCTCGGAGTGGCCGGCCGATGAGCCGATGTGCATGCACCACGAGCGGAGTTACGGCGACGAGGTGCCCGGCATCGCGCTGTTCGGCTGTCTGACGGCGCCCCGCTCCGGCGGCGCGACCGCCGTGGCCGACGCCCGGACCGTGCTGGCCGCGCTGCCCGCCGACGTGGTGGAGCGCTTCGCCCGCGAGGGCTGGCGGCTGGCCCGCAACTACCGTGACATCGGCGTCAGCTGGACCGAATCCTTCGGCACCGACGACCCCGCGCAGGTCGACGCGTACTGCCGGGCGCACGCCCTGGACCACGAGTGGCTGCCGGACGGCTCGCTGCGCACCGTGCAGCACCGCGCCGCGGTGGTGCACCACCCCGCCACCGGCGAGCGGCTCTGGTTCAACCAGATCGCCTTCCTCAACGAGCTGACCATGGACCCGGCGGTGCGCGAGTACCTGGTGTCCCTGTACGGGCCCGACGCGCTGCCGTTCACCACCTTCCACGGCGACGGCGAGCCGGTCCCGGCGCAGGTCGTCGAGGTCATCAACGAGGTGTACACGGCGGCGACCGTACGGGAGCCGTGGCAGGCCGGCGACCTGCTCGTGGTCGACAACCTGCGGATGGCGCACAGCCGCGAGGCGTACGAGGGCGACCGCGAGATCGTGGCGCTCTTCGGCGACCCGGTGCGCCTCGACGGACACGTCCTGCCCGCCGCCACCTGACAGGCCGGGCCGGTCCGGAAGCCGGCCCTCCCTCCTCTCCTCTACGGTTCCACGGAGCTTCACATGCCCCAGCAGCACGCTGCGCCTTCGTTCTCCGTCCTCTCCGGAGCCCAGGTGCACCAGGTCCTCGACGCGCACCACCAGGGCGTCGTCGACCTGATCGAGACGGCCTACCGGCTGCACGGCGGAGGCGAGACGGTGAACCCGCCGTCGTACTTCCTCCGCTTCCCCGACCGCCCGTCCTCCCGGATCATCGCGCTGCCCGCCTCGATCGGCGGCGAGCGGCCCACGGACGGCCTGAAGTGGATCTCCAGCTTCCCGGAGAACGTCGAGGCCGGGATCCCGCGCGCCTCGGCGGTGCTGATCCTCAACGACCATGACACCGGCTACCCGCTGGCCTGTCTGGAGAGCTCCATCATCAGCGCCGCGCGCACCGCGGCGTCCGCGGCGCTCGCCGCCGACCGGATCTCCGCCGCGCGCGGCACCCGGCCGGCCCGGGTCGGGTTCTTCGGCGTCGGGCTGATCGCCCGCTACATCCACACCTATCTGGCGCGCACCGGCTGGGAGTTCGACGAGATCGGGGTGCACGATCTGTCGGCGGCGCACGCGGGCGGCTTCGCCGACTACCTCCGGGAGTCCGGCGAGACCGGCACGGTCACCGTGCACGGCTCCGCCGAGGAGCTGATCCGCTCCTGCGACCTCGTGGTCTTCGCCACCGTCGCCGGCACCCCGCATGTCACCGAGCCCGGGTGGTTCGCGCACAACCCCCTGGTACTGCATGTCTCGCTGCGCGATCTGTCGCCCGAGGTGGTGCTCGGCGCGGCCAACATCGTGGACGACGTGGAGCACTGCCTGAAGGCGGACACCTCGGTGCACCTGGCGGAACAGCGGGTGGGCCACCGGGACTTCCTCGACGGCACGCTCTACGACGTCCTCACGGGGAAGGTGCGGCCGCCGGCCGACCGGCCGGTGATCTTCTCCCCGTTCGGCCTGGGGGTGCTGGATCTGGCACTCGGCAGGCATGTCTACGAATCCGTGAAGGAATCCGGCGAGCTGCGGGTCGTCGACGATTTCTTTCACGAGATGCGCCGTTACGGCTAGGGCGGGAGGCACCCGTGCCGACTATTTCGGCTCCGCAGGAATTCAACGAGGAAGACCTGTACGTCGATCTCGACGCCGTACTCGGAATCCCGCTCCACCTCAAGTGCGAGGGCTTCAATTTCACCGGATCGGTGAAGCAGAAGGCCGCGCTGGAAATGGTCGAGGCCGCGGAGGAGGCCGGGCGGCTGTCGCCCGGTTCCGTCCTGGTGGAATCCTCGTCCGGCAATCTGGGCGTCGCGCTGAGCGTCATCGCGGCCAGCAAGGGCTATCGCTTCGTCTGCGTCACCGACTCCCGGTGCAATCTGGCCTCCAAGCGGCTGATGGAGGCGCTCGGCGCCACCGTCCACACCATCGCGGAGCCGGCGGCCGAGGGGGGCTTCCTCGGGGCGCGGATCGCCTACGTACGCAAGCTGTGCGAGGAGGACGCGCGCTACGTCTGGCTCAACCAGTACGTCAACCCGGCCAACTGGCGGGCGCATTACCGCTACACGGCCCCCGGCATCCACCGGAGTTACCCCGGGCTGGACGTGCTCTTCGTCGGGGCGGGGACCACCGGGACCCTGATGGGCTGCGCCCGCTGGTACAAGGAGCACCGGCCCGGGGTCCGCATCGTGGCCGTCGACAGCGTCGGCTCGGTCGCCTTCGGCCACCCGCCGTCCCCCCGGATGATCCCGGGCCTGGGCTCCGGGGTCCGGCCGGCGCTGCTGGACGAGGACTTCATCGACGATGTGGTGCTCGTCCCGGAGCCGGACACCGTGCGCATGTGCCACCGGCTGGCCGGGCGCGGCTTTCTGTTCGGCGGCTCCACCGGGACGGTCGTCAGCGGCGCGGACCGGTGGCTGGCGGAGCGCGGCGGACCGGCGGGGCTCTCCGCGGTCGCCATCTCGCCCGATATGGGCGAGCGCTATCTCGACACCGTTTACCACACCAACTGGGTGCAGGGCGTCTACGGCGAGGACACCCTCGGCCCCGCGCACCCCAGCCATGAGACGAGAGAGGCAATACGATGACCAACCCGTTCGAGGACGCCGAGGGCCGCTACCTGGCCCTGGTCAACGACGAGGGCCAGTACTCCCTCTGGCCGGCGTTCGCCGAGGTCCCGGACGGCTGGACGGCCGCCCTGCCGGAGACCGGCCGCGCCGAGGCCCTGGAGTACATCGCCGCGCAGTGGACCGATATGCGTCCGCTGAGTCTCGTCCGTGCGATGGAGGGCTCCGAGGGCACCGCGAAGGCGGCCTCCTGATGACCGTGACACTCGACACCGGGGCGGCGGCGCGGGTCGCGTCGCTGACCCCGGACGAATCCGTGGCGGCGGAGCAGGCCGCCCGCCGGGTGATGGCCTCCGGTGCCGCCCTGGTGGACAGCGCCGGCTGGGTCGATGCCGCGCGCACCGGCTGGTCGGAGCTGCCGCTCGGGCTGCGCCGGCCGCTGCACGAGTTCCGCCGCGACTCCGGGCGCAGCGGGGTGCTGCTGCTGCGCGGGCTGCCGGTGGACGAGGCCGCGCTGCCCGACACCCCGTCCGGCGCCGGTTCCGTACAGCGGTCGGGTGCGGTGGCCGCCGCGGTGCTGACGATGGTGGCCTGCGGGCTCGGCGACCCGGCCGCCTTCCGGCCGGAGAAGACCGGCGCGCTGGTCCAGGACGTGGTGCCGGTGCCGGGGAAGGAGGAGTTCCAGGGGAACGCGGGCTCGGTCCTGCTGACCTTCCACAACGAGAACGCCTTCCATCCGCACCGGCCCGACTTCGTGATGCTGCTGTGCCTGCGCGCCGACCACGAGAAGGTCGCCGCGCTGCGGACCGCCGGTATCCGTGCGGCGATGCCGCTGCTGAGCGAGGAGACCCGGGCGGTGCTGGCCGCACCGGAGTTCGTCACCGCTCCCCCGCCGTCCTTCGGCGGGTCGGACGGCGGCACCGAGCCGCACCCGGTGATCTTCGGGGCCCCCGAGGACCCGGATCTGCGGATCGACTTCGCGGCCACCCGGCCGGTCACCGACCGGGCCCGCCGGGCGATGGACGAGCTCGGCGACGCCTTCGAGCGGACCGGGCAGAGCACGGTGCTGGCCCCGGGCGATCTGGCGATCGTCGACAACCGGGTCACCACCCATGGGCGCAGCGCCTTCCAGCCGCGCTACGACGGCCGCGACCGCTGGCTCCAGCGCACCTTCGTCCTCACCGATCTGCGCCGCTCCCGCGGCTCCCGATCCGGAGACGGTTACGTCCTTGACTGACAGCCTCCCCACCGCAATTCCCGAAAGGACCCGGCACCCATGACCCCTGCCATCCGGATCGAGAATCTGGCGAAGAACTTCGGCAGTACGGCCGCGATCCGGGGGGTCAGCCTGGAGGTGCCGGCCGGCCGGGTGCTCGGGCTGCTGGGCCCCAACGGCGCCGGCAAGACCACGCTGGTGCGCATGGTCTCCACGCTCATCCGGCCGGACAGCGGGCGCATCCTGGTGCACGGGCACGATGTCGTGCGCGAGGCCGCCAAGGTGCGCCCGCTGATCGGACTCACCGGCCAGTACGCCTCGGTGGACGAGGACATCTCCGGCTGGGAGAACCTCTATCTGATCGCCCGGCTGTTCAACCTGCGCGGGCGCAAGGCCCGCGCCCGCGCCGACGAGATGCTGGAACGCTTCAGCCTGACCGACGCCGGCAAACGGCCCGTCGGCGGCTACTCCGGCGGCATGCGCCGGCGGCTCGACCTGGCGGCCAGCCTCACCGGCGACCCCCGCGTCCTGGTCCTCGACGAACCAACAACGGGCCTCGACCCGCACAGCCGCAACAGCCTCTGGGCGGAGGTGAACCGGCTCGCCGGCGAGGGCACCACCGTGCTGCTCACCACCCAGTACATGGAGGAGGCGGAGGCGCTCGCCGACGCCCTGGTGGTGATCGACAGCGGCCGGGTCATCGCGTCCGGCTCCACCGCCGAGCTGCGGGCGCGGCTGGGCGGGCAGACGCTGCACATCCGGCCCGAGCACCCCGGCGATCTGGCACGTGTCCACCGGGTCCTGGTGGCCGCGGGCCACACCGAAGCCACCGTCGCCGCGGACGAGGGACGACTCCAGCTGCCGCTGACCGACGGGGGCAGCCAGCTCACCGCCGTGGTCCGCACCCTCGGCGAGGCGGACATTCCGCTCGCCGCCCTGCACACCCACATTCCGAGCCTTGACGAGGTCTTCCTCAAGCTCACCGGACCCGCGGCCAGGGAACCCGTCGCCGCTAGGAGCGCGGCATGAGTTCACTGGTACGTCACTCACTGGCGCTCTCGCGCCGCAATCTGCGCAAGTCGCTGGCGAGCCCGGGGCAGGTGCTGGACACCGCGCTGATGCCGGTGGTGCTGTCGGTCATCTTCATCTACGCCTTCGGCGGCGCGATCGCCGGGAACAGCGCGGACTACCGGCAGTATCTGATGCCGGGAATCATGGCCCTGAACCACACCATCGTCTCCCGCACCGCGGGCATCGCGCTCAACACCGATTTCTCCTCCGGGGTGATGGACCGCTACCGGTCGATGCCCGTCGCCCGGTCCGCCGTGCTCATCGGCCGGGTCTCGGCGGACTCGGTACGGCTGCTGATCAGCCAGCTGGCGGTGTTCGCCTTCGCCCTGCTCATCGGCTTCCGCGCGGACAACGGCCTGCTGCCCACCGTCGCCGCCTTCGGTCTGCTGCTGCTGTACGGCATCGCGCTCTGCTGGGTGAACGCCTTCATCGGCCTGGCCGCCCGCAGCATCGACACGGTGCAGAGCGTGAGCACCATCGCCATGCTGCCGCTCCAGTTCGGCAGCTCGGTCTTCGTCGCACCCCACACCATGCCCGACTGGCTACGGGTCTTCGTCGAGCACAACCCGATGACCCTGGTCGTCGACGCCTCCCGCAACCTGATGATCGGCGGCCCGGTCGCGGCCTCCGCCCAGGGCGCCCTGCTGTGGATCGCCGGGCTGATCGCGGTGTTCTTGCCGCTGTCCGTGTGGAAGTACCGGGCGCGGACCTGACGGGGAACTGGCATGAGGCAACAGGCCCGAACGCCATGAGGTCCCGCCGGTGTGAGGCCGGCGGGACCTGTTACTGCGCGCCGTGACGAGCAGCGGCTTGTCGGAGGGCGTCAAGAGGCAACTCCGCACGTGGACGTCCTCTTGGCCAGGGGGAATGTCCGGCCTTCTTACATTCCTCTCACAACTGTGCTGCACCGTGGGGTTCATGGCGACCAAACGAATTGCTGTCGGTGTCGGAATTCTCGTGGCGATGGGGCTGACGGGCGCGGCCGCGGTGGCCTCCGGGGCTCCCGCTCCGGTGTCCGGAAAGGCTTCCGCCGCAGCGCCCGGAAAGAAGGCGAAGAACCATCTTTACGCCTCCATCGGGGATTTCGACGCAAACGTGATGCCGTTGATCGATCGTCCCGATGTCGCCGGCGTGCAGCTGGTGGTGCCGTGGAAGGCGCTGGAGCGGAAGAAGAATCAGTATGACTTCTCGGAGATCGACCGGGCGCTGAACGCTCTGAAGTCCCGCCACAAGAAGCTGTTCATCCAGGTCCAGGACCGGTTCTTCGCGCTGCCGGCGAGGCTCCCGGACTATCTGTTGAAGGATCCGGAGTACAAGGGAGGCGCGGCTCCGACAAAGAACGAGAACGGCCTCGGCCCCGGTGAGCCCGGGGCGGTTGCGGCGCAATGGAACCCGCAGGTGCGGGGCCGTTTCCAGCAGCTGCTGAAGGCGATGTCACAGCGGTTCGACGGTCGCCTCGCCGGGGTGAACCTGCCGGAAACCGCTACCGAGGTGGACACCAAGAAGGACCACACCGGCTACAGCGACGACGCCTACTTCAAGGCAGAACTCGACAACATGGCCTACGGCAAGAAGGTCTTCACCAAGACGCCGTTCATCCAGTACGTCAACTTCTGGCCCGGTGAATGGAAAAACAGCCGCAAGTACATGAGCCGCACCTTCGAGTTCGCCAAGGCGCACGGGATCGGCCTGGGGGGACCGGACATCCTGCCGGACCGCCCGGCGCAGATGGAGAACTCGTACCCCTTCTTCAAGAAGTACCGGGGGCAGCTCCCCATGGTGGCCATGGCCGTACAGGAACCCGACTTCGAGTACAAAAACCCCAAGACGAAGAAGCCGTACACCCGGCAGGAGTTCACCGACTTCGGCACGAACACCCTCGGAGCCGACGTCATCTTCTGGGCCACAAGCGCGCCCTGGCTCCACCAGCCGGCGGCACGATAGAGCCCCCATTCCTCGCGGCTGGGTAAGGCGCCTTGTCACCCGAGGTCATGAGGTGACCTGACGCCCGCCGGCCAACCCACCCGGTGGGGCAAGTTGGGAAGGCGAGAACGGTCACGCCCAGGTGACGCGTTGCCCGTCGGGGCCGACGTGCAGCCGCATACGGTCGGCCGACGGGCACCCGTCCGCCTGCCAGCGTGCAAGGTGCTCGGTGATCTCGTCCCACAGGCGCCCCGCGCCGCCCTGCCGCACCATCCACCGCCCGCTGTCTTGGTAGACGACCGCCCATGACTCCGCGTCCACGTCGATCACGACGTGCTCCGTCCGGCCGTCCCGTTCCAGGGTGAGCCGCTGCGCGCGCGGCGCGGCGAACTGCGCGACGAACCGGGCTGTCCAGTCGTCGAGCACATCCGCGCCCAGCTCTGCGGGCATCGCCTCGCCCTCGGTGAGGTCCGGCAGCATCCCGAGCGGGGGCGGAAGGTGCGGACGGGCCAGCATGAACGAGACGTGTCCGCCGAGAACCGGGCCGCCGGCCGTGCCATCGTCGGCGACCGTGAGCCGTACGAGTTCGGAGGCGTGCATCCATCCGCCGACCGTCACCAGAACCTCACCGCCGGGCCGTGTCTGCGCAAGCCAGTCAGCCGGCACGGTGTGCACGCTGCACGTGGCGATCACGCGGTCATACGGGCGGCCCTCCTTATAGCCCGCCAGCCCGTCACCGATCACGCAGGTGGGCCAGTATCCGGCGCCCGCGAGAGCCATCCCTGCACGGGCGGACACCTCGGCATCGACCTCGACCGTGGTCACGTTGTCCTCGCCGACGACATGGCAGAGCAGCGCGGTTGAGTAGCCCGTGCCCGTGCCGATCTCCAGGACGCGCGTCCCCTCGGTCGCCCGCAGCTCTTCGAGCATCCGCACGACCAGACTCGGCAGGGTGGATGACGACGAGGGGGCCGCGGCGATGCGCCCCTCGACCTGGTCAGGGAAGACGCCCCCGGCGACCTGCGTCACAAGGCTGTCGTCTTCGTAGATCCGCGCGAGCCCTTCCGCGGAGTCCCCTGTCGCGGGCCGGTACCAGCCGCCCTCTTCGTACTCGAACCAGCCGCGCGAAAGGAACGCCTCGCGGGGCACCGTCATGACCGCCGCCTCCCCTTCAGGGCTGCGCAGGGCGCCGGACTTGGAGAGACGCCGCGCGAGGTCAGCCCGTAGGTGTTCCGAGTGCAGGGGGTCAGTCATGCCGACTCGCTCCGTTCTCCAACAGGTCTGCGATTGCGTGTGTGAGGGGCAGGAGGACCCGCCAGCGTGAGGCCGACGGGTCCTGTTGCTGCGCACCGTTACGAGTAGCGGCCTGTCCCTACTCCGGCACGAGCATCGACGGAGCAGGCGCTACTTGCCGTCCCCGCCCTGCGGCTGCGGCTCGCGGGGGGCCTCCGGGGGCATGGGCCCGCCGTCGTGCTTGCCGCCGTCCGCCTCCATGTCCGCGGGGTGCATGAACGGGACTCCGCGCCAGCCTTCCGCGTCGGGCGTGCGCGTCTCATACGTCTCGACAGCCAGGGCGCTCATCTACCAGCCTCCTCTTTCGCAAGGGGCCATGCCGCCGTACCGTCGAGGGCATGACCCATAGGGCCGCAGAGGTTTTCCTCCGCGGTTGGTCACCCGTCCCGGCTGCTCGACTGTCCAGGTTCCGCCGCCGGGGCGGGAGTCTTCGGGCGCTCATGGTTCCGTCGCCTCGGTCACCACTTCGGCAGTCATCGCTGCCCCTCGTGCTCGGGGTGGTTCCTGAGTTCGATGTTCAGGTCCACAACTTTGCTCTTGTCGCCCCGTGCCTCTGCCAACTGCCGCTCGTTTACCAGCGCCTGGCAGATATCGCACTCCGCTGCGGGCTTCGGGGCGGGCCGGGGTTCGCCGAGATGTACGGGTGGGGTCAGACTGCCGGACACGGCCACTCCTCTCCGTAGTGATTCCACTACCAGGAGTCCTCAGCGTGGCCTACAGTCAGGGACCATTCAACGTGTCACGTGCGGACGGAAGGACAGTGAAGGCCCTTTGAATCGCAACGACTTGAACCCGGACGCCTCCCCTGAAGCGGCCTACGGAGCGCGATTGCGCAGTCTGCGAGAGGCGCGCGGCTGGACGCAGGAGGAGCTGGGCGAACGTGCGGAGTATTCCAGCGTGCATGTTTCGGCCGTCGAAAATGGTCGGAAGCCTCCAACCCTCCGGTTCTCGCGCAGCGTGGACCGTGTCTTCGGCCTTGAGGGCACGGCAGACTCGTTCGAGCGTGCGTACCGCGAGATCAAACACGGCAGCCTGTTGGAAGGATTCCCGGAGTACGTCGGGTACGAAGGCCGGGCGGTAGAGATCCGGCTCTACAACATTGGGACCATCCCCGGTCTCTTGCAGACACCGGAGTACGCACGCGTGCTGGCGGACAGCGCCGTGCGGCGGGGCGCTGTCGCGCCCGAACAGGCGGATGAACGTGTCGCGTTTCTGGCAGAGCGTCAGGCGGCGCTGGAGCGGCAACGGCCGCCCATGGTGTTTGTGACCCTGGACGAAAGCTGTATTCGTCGGCCGGTCGGCGGCTCCACTGTCATGGACGCGCAGTTGGCGCGGCTGGTCGAGTTTGCTGACCTTCCGAACACGCTGTTGCAGGTGGCGCCGTACGACATAGGGGAGCGCCGCACGTTTGACCTGCCCGTCAACCTCTTGACGCTGCCGGACCGGTCCCTGGTTTGCTACGCCGAATCTCAGGCGCAAGGAAACCTGGACCGGGAAAGTACCTCCGTGGTGCCCATGTTGACGGCATACCATCAATTGCAGGCCGAAGCACTATCGCAGGCGGCATCCGTGGCCATGATCGAGCAGGTACGAAAGGGCACCCCGTGACAACCGACTCCCCCCGCTGGTTCAAGTCCTCCTACAGCAACCCAGCGAACGGCGGCGACTGCATCGAGGTTGCCGCCAATATCCCGGGCGTCGTTCCCGTCCGTGACAGCAAGGCCCCGCACGGCCCGGCGCTCACCTTCACCGCGTACGGCTGGTCGGCGTTCGTCGCCGCCGTCAAGGGTGGGGAGTTCCCTGCCTGAACCCGCAGCAGACCCCGAGTCACCGGCCCTCGCCACACGGCGGGGGCCGTTGTTATGTCGGCACACACGGGGTGGCGCCCACGAACCCCACCACACGCGGAAAAACACCAGCTCAGCAAGCGAAATGGCTTCAATAGCGCACTGAAACCCGGGCTTCTTAACCTCCGGTCGGTTGATGTGCCGCGTTTCTGCTGATGCACAAGGAGTTCCCCGATGAGTGGTCCGAAGGCCCAGGCGCAGTGGCAGGGAGTGGAGCGGACGTTCGCCGCGCTGACGCTTCCCGAGCTCTTCGAGGACCAGGTGCGGCGTACTCCTGACGCGCCGGCGCTCGGCTGTGGTGACGAGCAGCTCAGCTACCGGGAGTTGAACGCCCGCGCCAACCGGCTGGCCCGGCTGCTGACGGAGCGGGGCGTGGGGCCCGAGCGGATCGTGGCGGTCCTGGTGCCGCGGTCCGTCGATCTCGTGGTGTCGCTGCTGGCGGTGGCGAAGACCGGGGCCGCTTATCTGCCGATGGACACCGACTACCCGGCGGACCGCGTCGCCTTCATGCTGTCCGATGCCCGTCCGGCCTGTCTGCTCACCACGGCCGGGGCCGGGGCGACGGCGGAGGACTTCGACGGGCGCGCCGTGCTGCTGGACGCTCCGGACGTGGCGGAGGCGCTGTCGCGGGGCGCGGAGACCGACCTTGACGACGGGGCGCGGACCGCCCCGCTGCGTCCGGCGCATCCCGCCTATGTCATCTACACCTCGGGCTCGACCGGTGTGCCCAAGGCGGTGGTGATCGAGCACCGTGCGCTCGCCGACTACCTCGGCTGGTCGCGGCAGACGTACCCGAGCGCCCGCGGCACCTCGCTGTGGCACTCGTCGGTGTCCTTCGACATGACCGTCACCTCGCTGTGGGTGCCGCTGGTCAGCGGCGGCCGGGTGCTGGCGGGCCCGCTGGAGGGGGAGGCGTTCGGCGGTGCGCCGGAGTGCACCTTCCTGAAGGCCACGCCCAGTCATCTGCCGCTGCTGGATGTGCTCCCGGCGGGCTTCTCCCCCACCGAGGAGCTCATGCTGGGCGGTGAGGCGCTGATCGGTTCGGTGCTGGACGTGTGGCGGCGGCGGCACCCGGCGGCGACCGTGCTGAATGTCTACGGGCCGACCGAAGTGACCGTCAACGCGGCCGAGTTCCGGCTGGAGCCCGGTGAGCCGACCCCCGACGGTGTGCTGCCGCTGGGCCGGCTGATGGACAACGCCCGCGGCTATGTCCTCGATGCCGAGCTGCGGCCGGTGGAGGAGGGTGTCGCGGGTGAGCTCTACATCGCCGGGCCGGGGCTCGCGCGAGGTTATCTGGGGCGGCCGGGGCTGACGTCGGAGCGGTTCGTGGCCGATCCGTACGGTGCCCCGGGCAGCCGGATGTACCGGACGGGCGACCTGGCGCGCTGGCGCGCCGACGGGCAGCTGGAGTTCCTGGGCCGTACCGATCACCAGGTGAAGGTGCGCGGGCACCGGGTCGAGCTGGGGGAGATCGAGGCGGCGCTGCTGCGGCATCCGCTGGTCTCCCGGACGGTGGTGCTGGTCCGGGAGGACCGCGAGGGTGACCAGCGGATCGTCGCCTATGTGACGGGGACGGGCGGAGCGGGGACGGGCGGTGCGGAAGCGCCCGAGCCGGCGGTGCTGCGGGAGCTGGTCGGGGAATCGCTGCCGGACTACATGGTGCCGTCCGCCGTGGTCGTGCTGGAGCAGTGGCCGCTGACGCCCAATGGCAAGGTGGACCGGGCCCAGCTGCCCGTACCCGACTACGCCTCGCAGGCCGGGAGCGGTGGGCGGGCGCCCCGTGACGCCACGGAAGAGACCCTTGCCGCGCTCTTCGCCGACGTGCTGGGGCTGCCCGCCGTCGGCATCGATGACAATTTCTTCCACCTCGGCGGGCACTCGCTGCTCGCCACCCGTCTCATCAGCCGGGTCCGTGCCACGCTGCACGCCGACCTCACCGTCCGCGCGCTCTTCGAGCACCCCACCGTCGCCGCGCTCGCGCCGGAGCTCGCCGCCGCCCCCACGGCCCGCGGCCCTCTCGTGCCCGTCACGCCCCGTCCGCCGCGCCTTCCGCTCTCCCCCGCGCAGCGCCGGCTGTGGTTCGCCTACCAGTTGGAGGGCCCCAGCCCCACGTACAACATCGCGCACGCGTTCCGGATCGGCGGTCCGCTCGACCACCCGGCGCTGGCCACCGCCCTGGCGGACCTCACCGGGCGGCACGAGGCCCTGCGCACCCGTATCGCCGAGCACGACGGGGAGCCCTACCAGACGGTCCTTCCGGCCGAGCAGGCGCGCCCGGAGCTGCCCCTCGTCGCCACCACCGAGGAGCAGCTCCCCGAGCACCTCGCGGAGCAGGCCGCGCACGCCTTCGACCTCAGCCACGAGAACCCGTTCCGTGCCGTGCTCTACCGCCTGGCCGAGGACGAGCACGTCCTGTTTCTCCTCATGCACCACATCGCCGGCGACGGCTGGTCCACGGGCCCGCTGCTCCAGGACCTCGGCGCCGCCTACACCGCGCGCCGGGGCGGCAGCGCGCCCGTCTGGCAGCCCCTCGCCGTCCAGTACGCCGACTACACCCTCTGGCAGCGGGAGATCCTGGGCGCCGAGGACGACCCCACCAGCCTCGCCGGGCGTCAACTCGACTTCTGGCGTGAGCAGTTGACGGGTCTGCCGGAGCTAC
The DNA here is from genome assembly GCF_042724075.1 of Streptomyces sp. NPDC127097. Taxonomy (NCBI): domain Bacteria; kingdom Bacillati; phylum Actinomycetota; class Actinomycetes; order Kitasatosporales; family Streptomycetaceae; genus Streptomyces; species Streptomyces sp. NPDC127097. The sequence goes on from NZ_JBHXFI010000015.1 coordinate 32,152, forward strand.
TGGAGCTGCCGCTGGACCGGCCCAGGCCCGCTGTCGCCAGCCATCGCGGCGCGAGTGTGCGCTTCGCCCTGGACGCCGGGCTGCACCAGGGTGTCGCACGGCTGGCCCGGCAGTGTGACGTCACCGTCTTCATGGTCTTCCAGGCAGCGGTCGCCGCGCTGCTGTCGCGGCTGGGCGCGGGCACCGACATCCCGCTGGGCACCGCCGTCGCCGGACGCACCGACGACGCCCTCGACGACCTCGTCGGCTTCTTCGTCAACACCCTGGTGCTGCGCACCGATGTCTCCGGCGACCCGAGCTTCCGGGAACTCCTCGGCCGGGTCCGGGACACCGATCTGGCCGCCTACGCCCATCAGGACGTGCCCTTCGAGCGGGTCGTCGAGGCGGTCAACCCGGTGCGTACGCTCTCCCACACGCCGCTGTTCCAGACGATGCTCACCTCGCAGAACACGCCGGACCACGGCGCCGCGACGGCCGGACTGGACGCCGTGGCCGAGGAAGTACCGCGGCGGACCGCGCGGTTCGATCTGTCCTTCCACACCTGGGAGCGGCAGGCCGCCGACGGCGCGTGGGCCGGGGTGGACGGGCTGCTGGAGTACGCCACCGACCTCTTCGACGAGGCCACCGCCGAGGCCCTGGTGGCCCGGCTGGTCCGGCTGCTCGGCGCGGCCGTCGCCGGGCCCGATCTGCCGGTCGGGGAGCTGAATCTGCTGACCGCCGCCGAGCGGGACCGGCTGCTGCACGCCTGGCAGGGCGAAGCGCGCGGGCTGTCCGGGCGGACGGTGCCGGAGCTGTTCGAGGACCGGGCCGCGGATGTTCCGGACGCCCCCGCCGTCGTGCACGAGGGCACCACGCTGACCTACCGCGAGCTGAACGAGCGGGCCAACCGGCTGGCCCGGGTGCTGGCCGCGCGGGGTGTCGGGCCGGAGAGCTATGTCGCCGTGGCGATGGAGCGGTCGGTGGAGCTGGTGGTCGCGCTGCTGGCGGTGCTGAAGGCCGGCGGCGCGTATCTGCCGCTGGACCCGACCTACCCGGCGGACCGGCTCGGCTTCATGCTGGCCGACGTCGACCCGGTGCTGGTGCTGACCGGGCGCGGGGTGATGGAGGAGGTCCCGGCGCCGTGCCCGCTGCTGCGGCTGGACGAGCCCGGTGCGGCCGCCGAGGTGGCGGCGATGGCCGCCGCCGACCTCACCGATGCGGACCGCAACGGCCCGCTGTCGCTGGACAACGCCGCCTTCGTGATCTTCACTTCGGGCTCCACCGGCCGCCCCAAGGGCGTCACGGTCCAGCACCGCTCCCTCGACGGCTATCTGTCCTGGACCCGGTCCGCCTACCCCGGCGTCGCGGGCACCGCGCTGGTGCACTCGCCGGTCGCCTTCGACCTCACGGCGACCGGCCTGTTCGCCCCGCTCACCTCGGGCGGCTGTGTGCAGCTGATCGAGCTGGACGCGTCGAGCGCGGCGGCCGAGGGTCAGCGCAGCCCCAGCTTCGTGAAGGCGACCCCGAGCCATCTGCCGCTGCTGATCGAGCTCCCCGACGCGTTCTCGCCCGACGAGCAGCTGGTGCTCGGCGGGGAGTCGCTGATGGGTGAGGTGCTGGACGAGTGGCGGGGCCGGCACCCCGGGGCGACCGTGATCAACGAGTACGGGCCGACGGAGACCACCGTCGGCTGCTCGGAGTACCGGATCGAGCCGGGGGACACCGTCCCGGCGGGTGTGGTCACCATCGGCCGGCCGGTCTGGAACACCCAGATGTTCGTGCTGGACGCGCGGCTCCAGCCCGTCCCGGTGGGCAGCCCCGGTGAGCTGTACATCGCCGGGGACCTGGTGACCCGCGGCTACCACCGGCGCCCCGACCTGACCTCCACCCGCTTCGTCGCCAACCCCTTCGGTCCGCCCGGCAGCCGGATGTACCGGTCGGGCGACCTCGGCCGCTGGCGGGCGGACGGACAGCTGGAGTTCATCGCCCGGGTCGACGACCAGGTCAAGCTCCGGGGCTTCCGGATCGAGCTGGGCGAGATCGAGGGCGTCCTCGGCGCCCACCCCGAACTCGCCCAGGCCGCGGTGATCGTGCGGGAGGACCGCCCCGGCGACAAGCGGCTGGTCGGCTATGCGGTCCCGGCCCCCGGCTGCTCCCCGGACCCGGCGGAGCTGCGCCGCTACGCCGCCCGGCAACTGCCCGACTACATGGTGCCGGTGGCCTTCGTGCTGCTCGACGAGCTGCCGCTGACGGTCAACCGGAAGCTGGACCGCCGGGCGCTGCCGGTGCCCGACTACGGCTCCGCGCGCGCCCCGGGCCGGGGTCCGCGCACCGCGCACGAGGAGATCCTGAGCGGTGCGTTCGCCGAGGTCCTGGGCCTGCCGCGGGTGGGCGTGGACGACAACTTCTTCGATCTGGGCGGCCATTCGCTGCTGGCGACCCGGCTGATCGCCGGGCTGCGCGGCACGCTGGGCGTGGAACTGTCCATCCGGGCGGTCTTCGAGACGCCCACGGTGGCGGGGCTCGCGGCCCGGCTCGACGAGGCCGAGCGGGCCCGTCCCGCACTGGTGGCGGCGGACCGCCCGGAGCGGGTGCCGCTGTCGTTCGCCCAGCGGCGGCTGTGGTTCATCCACCGCCTCCAGGGCTCCAGCGTCACCTACAACATCCCCACCTGGATACGGCTGTCCGGCCCGTTGGACCACGACGCGCTGCGGGTCGCGGTCGCGGACGTGGTGGCGCGGCACGAGGTGCTGCGCACGGTCTACCCGGAGGCGGACGGTGAGCCGTATCAGCAGGTCCTGCCGGCCGGGGAGCTGACGCCGGAGGTGTCCTTCGTCCCGGTGGCGGGGGAGGCGGGGCTGGCCGAGGCGCTCGCGCAGGCCGCCCTCCACCCGTTCGGGCTGGTCGGTGAACTCCCCCTCCGGGTCAGCGTGTTCTCGCTGAACGAGCGGGAGCATGTGCTGGCGGTGGTGATGCACCACATCGCCAGCGACGGCTGGTCGATGGCGCCGCTGGCCCGGGATCTGTCGGAGGCGTACGGCGCGCGCCTGGCGGGCCGGATCCCGGAGCGGGCCGCGCTGCCCGTCCAGTACGCGGACTACGCGCTGTGGCACCGGGAGCTGCTGGGGTCGGAGGACACCCCGGGCAGTGTGATCTCGCAGCAGCTGGCGTTCTGGGAGCGGGAGCTGGCCGGCGCCCCCGAGCTGCTCGCGCTGCCGCTGGACCGGCCCCGCCCGGCGGTGGCCAGTCACCACGGCGGCAGTGTGCAGCTGGAGCTGGACCCCGAGCTGCACCGTCAGCTGGTCGCGCTGGCGCAGAGTTCCGGTGCCACGCTGTTCATGGTGCTGCACGCGGCGATCGCGGCGCTGCTGTCGCGGCTCGGGGCCGGCACCGACATCCCGGTCGGGACCGCCGTGGCGGGCCGTACGGACGCGGCGCTGGACGACCTCGTCGGCTTCTTCATCAACACGCTGGTGCTGCGCACCGATCTGTCCGGCGACCCGACGTTCCGCGAGCTGCTGGCCCGCGCCCGGAAGACCGACCTGGCGGCCTACGCCCACCAGGACGTGCCCTTCGAGCGGGTCGTCGAGGCGGTCAACCCGGACCGGGTGCTGTCGCACTCCCCGCTCGTCCAGGTCGTGACGACGCTCCAGAGCTACCAGCGGGGCGCGCTGGACTTCCCCGGCACCGAGGCGACCGCGCCGAAGGTCACCAACGAGATCGCCAAGTTCGACCTGATCTTCTTCTGGGAGGAGCGGCAGGACGCGGACCTGGTCCCGGACGGCATCGGTCTCGAGGTGAAGTACGCGACCGACCTGTTCGACCACGGGACCGCGGTGACCCTCGCGGACCGGCTGCTGCGGGTGCTGCGGGCGGCCGTCGCCGATCCGGACCGCACGGTCGGGCAGATCGAGATCCTCGCGCCGCAGGAGCGCGACCAGTTGCTCTCCGGCTGGAACGACACCGCCCGCGGCACGCCCGCGGCGACCCTGCCCGCGCTCTTCGAGGAGCGGGTGGCGCAGGCTCCGGACGCGGCTGCCCTGGTCCACTGGGGCCGGACGTACCGCTACGCGGAGCTGGCGGAGCGGGTCAACCGGCTGGCCCGGCTGCTGATCGAGCAGGGCGTGGGCCCGGAGCGGGTGGTGGCGCTGGCGCTGCCGAAGTCGGCGGAGCTGATCGTGGCGATGCTGGCCGTGGTCACGGCGGGCGGGGCCTATCTGCCCGTCGACCCGGAGTACCCGGCCGAGCGGATCGCCTACATGCTCGACGACGCCCGCCCCACCTGCCTGCTCACCCTCACCGGCACGCCCCTCCCGGAAACCGACTGCCCCCGCCTGCTCCTGGACGACCCCACCGTCGTCGCCGAGCTGAACGACCTGCCCGCCACGCCCCTCGACGCCCGCGCCAAGCTCCAGCACCCCGCGTACGTCATCTACACCTCCGGCTCCACCGGCCGCCCCAAGGGCGTCGAGGTCACCCACGCCGGCGTGGCCGACCTGTCCGCCGCCGCGCGGGAGAACTATCTGCTGGACGGCGACAGCCGGGTGCTTCAGCTCTCCTCGCCCAGCTTCGACGCCTCGGTGATCGAGCTGGTCATGGCGCTCACCACCGGCGCCGCCCTGGTGGTCCCGGACGGCGGGCCGCTGGCCGGTGAGGCGCTGGCCGAGGTCCTGCGGGACACCCGGATCACCCACACCCTGATCCCGCCGGCCACCCTGGCGACGATCCCGGACGGTCAATTCCCGGACCTGCGCACCCTGGTGACCGGCGCGGACGCAGTGAGCGTGGAGCTGGCCGGCCGCTGGGCCACCCGGTACCGCATGATCAACTCGTACGGTCCGACCGAGTCCACCGTCGCCGCCACGATGAGCCGCCCGCTGTCGGGCGAGGGCGTGCCGCCCATCGGTGTCCCGGTCGCCAACACCCGGGCGTACGTGCTGGACGCGGGGCTGCGGCCGGTGCCGGCCGGTATCCCCGGCGAGCTGTACCTCGCCGGGCACGGCCTCGCCCGGGGCTACCGGAACCGGGCCGCGCTGACCGCGGAGCGCTTCGTGGCGAACCCGTACGGGGCGCCCGGGGAGCGGATGTACCGCACCGGGGACCTGGTGCGGTGGCGCGCCGACGGCGAGCTGGAGTACGTCGGCCGGACGGACGCCCAGGTGAAGGTGCGCGGCTTCCGTATCGAACTCGGTGAGATCGAGGCGGTGCTGGACGCCCATCCGCGGGTCAAGCAGACGGTGGCGCTGGTCCGCGAGGACAGCCCCGGCGACAAGCGGATCGTGGCGTACACCGAGCTGCTGCCCGAGCTGTCCGGTCCGCTGCCCGCCGAGGAGCTGCTGGAGCAGATCTCCGGCAGTCTGCCCCGGCACATGGTGCCGTCCGCGGTCGTCGTGGTGGAGCAGTGGCCGCTGATGCCGAACGGCAAGGTCGACCGCAAGGCGCTGCCGGTGCCGGGCCGTCCGGCGCCGTCCGCCGGATCCGAGGGACCGCGGAACCCGCGCGAGGAGACGCTCTGCGGGCTCTTCGCCGAGCTGCTGGGGCTGCCGGAGGTCGGCATCCACGACAGCTTCTTCCGGCTGGGCGGGCACTCCCTGCTGGCGACCCGGCTGATCAGCGGCATCCGGGCCGCGCTCGGCGCCGAGGTCACGGTCCGGACGATCTTCGAGAATCCGACGGTCGCCCAGCTCGCGCAGCAGCTCGACGGCGCCCGCAAGGCCCGCCCGTCCCTCCGTTCCATGCGCCGCCGGCCGTCCTGAACCACCGGTGGTGCAGTCCGCCCGGCCGGTCCCCCCTGTTGTGAGTTCCTGAAGGAGTCCCTTTGTTCCCCATGTCGTTCGCCCAGCGCCGGCTGTGGTTCGCGTTCCAGCTGGAGGGACCCAGCCCGACCTACAACTGCCCGCTGTACGTGCGCCTGTCGGGCGAGCTGAACCGGGACGCGCTGGTGGCCGCGGTCGCGGATGTGACCGGCCGGCACGAGGTGCTGCGGACCCGGTTCGCGGCGGAGGCCGGCGAGCCCTGCCAGGTGGTGCTGTCCCCCGAGGACGGGCGGCCCGAGGTCCGGTTCGTGGAGCTGGCCGGGGAGGCGGCGCTGACCGGGGCGCTGGCGGAGCAGGCGCGCTACTGCTTCGACCTGACCGCCGAGGTGCCGCTGCGGGTCACGCTCTACCGGGTCGCCGAGCGGGAGCACGTCCTGCTGCTGCTGATGCACCACATCGCGGCCGACGGCTGGTCGATGGCGCCGCTGGCCCGGGATCTGTCCGAGGCGTACGCGGCCCGGTGCGCGGACGCCGGGCCACAGTGGGAGCCGCTGCCGGTCCAGTACGCCGATTACGCGCTGTGGGAGCAGGACGTGCTGGGCTCCGAGGACGACCCGGAGAGCCTGCTGTCGGAGCAACTCGGCTACTGGCAGCGGCAGTTGGCGGACGCGCCGGAACTCCTCGAACTGCCGCTGGACCACCCGCGTCCGGCGGCGGCGAGCCATCGGGGCGCGACCGTGCGCTACACCCTGGACGCCGGTCTCCACCGGCGGCTGGTGGAGCTGGCCCGCGCCTGCGACGCCACGGTCTTCATGGTCGTCCAGGCCGGGCTCGCGGTCCTGCTGTCGCGGCTGGGGGCCGGGCGGGACATCCCGGTCGGTACCGCCGTGGCGGGCCGTACCGACGAGGCGCTGGACGACCTCGTCGGCTTCTTCGTCAACACCCTGGTGCTGCGCACCGACCTCTCCGGCGACCCGACCTTCCGCGAGCTGGTGGCCCGGGTCCGGGAAACCGACCTGGCCGCCTACGCCCACCAGGACGTGCCCTTCGAACGGGTCGTGGAGGCGGTCAACCCGAACCGGTCGCTGTCCCACACCCCGCTCTTCCAGGTGCTGCTGACCCTCCAGAGCAACGCGGACAGCACCTTCTCCCTCCCTGGCGTCGAGGCTTCCTTCGGCGATGTGGCGACCGGGGTGGCCAAGACGGATCTGACCTTCTACCTGGAGGAGCGGTACACCCCCGAGCAGGCCCCGGCGGGCATGGTCGGCGAGATCCAGTACGCGGTGGACCTGTTCCGGGAGGAGAGCGCCGAGATCCTGGCGCAGCGGCTGATCCGGGTGCTCGACGCGGTGACCGCGGCCCCGGACCGGGCCGTTAGCCAGGCCCCGGTGCTCGACGCGGCCGAGCACCACCAGCTGATCGTGGAGCGCAACGCCACCGGCCACCCGGTCCCGCCGGCGACGATGCCGGAGCTCTTCGACACCTGGGTGGGCACCGATCCGCAGGCGCCCGCCGTGGTGTTCGAGGACCTGGTGCTGAGTTACGCGGAGGTGGCGGAGCGCGCCAACCGCCTGGCCCGGCTGCTGATACGGCACGGGGTGGGCCCGGAGCGGGTGGTGGCGCTCGCCGTGCCGCGCTCACCGGAGATGGTGATCGCGGCGCTGGCGGTGCACAAGGCGGGCGCGGCGTATCTGCCCGTCGACCCGGAGTACCCGGCCGAGCGGATCGCCTACATGCTCGACGACGCCCGCCCCGCCTGCCTGCTCACCGTCGGCGGCGTCGCGCTGCCCGAAACCGGCTGCCCCCGCCTGCTCCTGGACGACCCCGCCGTGGTCGCCGAGCTGCACGACCTGCCCGCCACCCCGCTGGGCCCCCGCGCCGGCCTCCAGCACCCCGCCTACGTCATCTACACCTCCGGCTCCACCGGCCGCCCCAAGGGCGTCGAGGTCACCCACGCCGGGGTGGCGTCGCTGGCGGCCACCCACGCCGAGGCCTTCGCGGTGGGGCCCCGGTCCCGGGTGCTCCAGTTCGCGTCGCTGAGCTTCGACGCCGCGGCCTGGGAACTGATCATGGCGCTGACCACCGGCGCCGCCCTGGTGGTGGCCCCCGCGCCCCGGCTGGCGCCCGGCGAGCCGCTGGCCCGGCTGCTGGCGGAGCAGCAGGTCACCCATGCCACGCTGCCGCCCGCCGCGCTCGGCGTGCTCGGGCCGGACGGGCTGCCCGACGGGATGACGCTGGTGGTGGCGGGCGAGGCCACCGCCCCGGAGCTGGTGGGGCGCTGGTCGGCCGGGCGGCGGATGGTGAACGCCTACGGCCCGACCGAGGCCACCGTCTGCGCCACCATGAGCGAGCCGCTGTCCGGCGCCCAGGTGCCGCCGATCGGCGGCCCGATCCGCAATGCCCGGGTCTATGTCCTGGACGCCGCGCTGCGCCCGGTGCCCGCGGGGGTCGCGGGCGAGCTGTATGTCACGGGCCCGGGGCTCGCGCGGGGCTATCTCGGGCGGCCGGGGCTGACGTCGGAGCGGTTCGTGGCCGATCCGTACGGCGCCCCGGGCAGCCGGATGTACCGCACGGGCGACCTGGCGCGCTGGCGGGCCGACGGCCAGCTGGAGTTCCTGGGCCGCACCGACCACCAGGTGAAGATCCGGGGCTTCCGCATCGAACTCGGCGAGATCGAGGCGGCGCTGAGCGCCACCGGGCGGGTGGCCGAGGCGCTGGTCACGGTGCATGACGACGCGGCCGCCGGGCGCCGGCTGGTGGCCTATGTGACGGCCGCGGGCGGTGCGGAGGCACCCGACCCGGCGGCGCTGCGGGAGCTGGTGGCGGAGTCGCTGCCGGACTACATGGTCCCGTCCGCCGTGATCGTCCTGGAGCAGTGGCCGCTGACGCCCAACGGCAAGGTCGACCGGGCTCAACTGCCCGCCCCCGACTACGCCTCCCGGGCCGGCAGCGGCGGCCGGGCGCCCCGTAATGCCACCGAGGAGACCCTCACCGCTCTCGTCGCCGAGGTCCTGGGCCTGCCCGCCGTCACCATCGACGACAACTTCTTCCACCTCGGCGGCCACTCCCTGCTCGCCACCCGCCTCATCAGCCGGATCCGCACCGCCCTGCACGCCGAGATCCCGCTCCGCGCGCTCTTCGAGCACCCCACCGTCGCCGCACTCGCGCCCCAGGTCACCGGTGCCCACACGGCCCGCACCCCGCTCACGGCCGCCGACCCGCGGCCCGCGCACCTCCCCCTCTCCCCCGCCCAGCGCCGCCTCTGGTTCGCCTACCAACTCGAAGGCCCCAGCCCCACCTACAACATCCCGCACGCCCTGCGCCTGACCGGCCCGCTCGACCACACCGCCCTCACCCGGGCCCTCGCCGACCTCACCGAGCGCCACGAGACCCTGCGCACCCGCATCACCGAGCACGACGGGGAGCCCCGGCAGACCGTCGACCCCGCCGACGCAGCGCGCCCCGGCCTCCCCCTCGTCGCCACCACCGAGGACCAACTCCCCCACCACCTCGCCGAACAGGCCGCCCACTCCTTCGACCTCACCCACGAGCACCCGCTCCGCGCCACCCTCTACCGCCTGGGCGAACAGGACCACGTCCTGCTGCTCCTCCTGCACCACATCGCGGGCGACGGCTGGTCCATCGCCCCGCTCCTCAACGACCTGTCCACCGCCTACACCGCCCGCCACCAGGGCGCCGCCCCCGCCTGGCGGCCCCTCACCGTCCAGTACGCCGACTACACCCTGTGGCAGCGGGAGGTGCTGGGCTCCGAGGACGACCCCGACAGTCTGATATCGGGCCAACTGAACTATTGGCGCGAGCGGTTGGCCGGTGCTCCGGAGCTGCTGGAGCTGCCGCTCGACCACCCCCGGCCCGCCGTCGCCTCCCACCGGGGCAGCACGGTCGGGCTGGCCGTCGACGCCGAGGTCCACCAGGGGCTGGTCGCGCTCGCGCAGGCCACGGACTCCACGCTGTTCATGGTGCTGCACGCGGCGGTCGCCGCGCTGCTGTCGCGGCTCGGCGCGGGCACCGACATCCCCCTGGGCACCGCCGTCGCCGGACGCACCGACGACGCCCTCGACGACCTCGTCGGCCTGTTCATCAACACGCTGGTGCTGCGCACCGATGTCTCCGGCGACCCGAGCTTCCGCGAACTCCTCGGCCGGGTCCGGGACACCGACCTGGCCGCCTACGCCCACCAGGACGTGCCCTTCGAGCGCGTCGTCGAGGCGGCGCAGGTCTCCCGGGTGCTCTCGCACATCCCGCTCGCCCAGGTGATGCTGCACCTCCAGAACAACGCGGACGCACCGGGCAGCCTGCACGACGGCCTGCGGATGGCGACCGAGCCGACCACGCTGGAGGCGGCCAAGTCCGATCTGTCCTTCGGGCTGCGCGAGCGGTTCACCGAGGCCGGCCGCCCGGCGGGGCTGACCGGTTCGCTCGAATACGCCGAGGACCTCTTCGGCCGCGACGGGGCGCGGGCCCTCGCCGAGCGGCTGGTGCGGCTGCTGACGGCCGCCGCGGCCGCACCGGACCGGCCGGTGAGCGAGCTCGACCTGCTGGCGCCCGGCGAACGTCAGCGGCTGCTGGTGGAGTGGAACGGCACCGCCGAGGAGGCGGCCCCGGCCTCGCTGCCGGAGCTGTTCGAGGCGCAGGTGGCCCGCACCCCCGACGCCGTGGCCGTGGTGTACGAGGGCGCGTCGCTGACGTACCGCGAGCTCAACGCGCGGGCGAACCGGCTGGCCCGGCTGCTGGTGGCGCACGGCGCCGGCCCGGAGCGCTTCGTGGCGCTCGCGCTGCCGCGGACCGCCGAGCTGGTCGTGGCGCTGCTGGCGGTGGTGAAGTCCGGGGCGGCGTACGTCCCGGTGGACCCGTCCTATCCGGCGGACCGGACCGCGTACATGCTCGCCGACTCCGGCCCCGAGCTGCTGCTGAGCACCGCGGAGGCCGCGGCCGGACTGCCGGAGTCCCGGCCCCGGACCCTGCTGCTGGACGACCCCGGCACCGCCCGTGCGCTGGCGGAGTACGACGGCGGCGACCTGACCGACGCGGACCGCGGCGGCCCGCTGTCACCGGCGAACGCCGCGTACGTCATCTACACCTCGGGGTCCACCGGCCGCCCCAAGGGCGTCGTCGTCCCGCACCGCAATGTGGCGCGGCTGTTCGCGGCGACCGAGGAGTGGTTCGGCTTCGGCCCGGACGACGTGTGGACGCTGTTCCACTCGTACGCCTTCGACTTCTCCGTATGGGAGCTGTGGGGGCCGCTGCTGTACGGCGGCCGGCTGGTCGTGGTGCCGTACGCGGTGAGCCGCTCCCCGGAGGACTTCCTGCGGCTGCTGGCCGACGAGCGGGTGACGGTCCTCAACCAGACGCCGTCGGCGTTCTACCAGCTGATGCAGGCCGACGCGGAGCACCCCGACCTGGGTGCGCGACTGGCCCTGCGCCGCGTCGTGTTCGGCGGCGAGGCGCTGGACCTGGGCCGGATGGCCGAGTGGTACCGCCGCCACGGGGACACCGCGCCGGTCCTGGTGAACATGTACGGGATCACCGAGACCACCGTGCACGTCAGCCATCTGCCGCTGGACGAGCGGGCGGCGGCCGGGCAGACCCGGAGCCTGATCGGCCGGGGCATCCCGGACCTGCGGATTCATGTCCTGGGCGACCGGCTGGAGTTGCTGCCGCCGAACGTGCCCGGCGAGATGTATGTGGCGGGCGCCGGACTGGCCCGCGGCTATCTGCACCAGCCCGCGCTCAGCGCCGGGCGGTTCGTGGCCGACCCGTTCGGCCCGCCGGGCTCCCGGATGTACCGCACCGGTGACGTGGCCCGCTGGACGGCCGACGGGCAGCTCGAATACCTCGGGCGCGCCGACGACCAGGTGAAGGTGCGCGGCTTCCGGATCGAACTCGGCGAGATCGAGGCCGCGTTGGAGGCCCACCCGGCGGTGGCGCAGGCCCGGGTCATCGTCCGGGAGGACGGGCCCGGCGAGAAGCGGCTGGTCGGCTATGCGGTCCCGGAGGCCGGGCCGGACGGGCTGCCCGCGGCGGGTGTGCTGCGGGAGCACCTGTCCGCCGCGCTGCCGGACTACATGGTCCCGGCCGCCGTCGTCGCCCTGGACGCGCTGCCGCTGACCGCCAACGGCAAGCTCGACCACAAGGCGCTGCCCGCGCCCGAGTACACCGGCAGCACCACCGGGCGGGCCCCGCGCACCGCCCGCGAGGAGACCCTGTGCCGGGTCTTCACGGAGGTGCTCGGCGTCGCGCACGCCGGGATCGACGACAGCTTCTTCGAGCTCGGCGGGGACAGCATCAGCTCCATCCGGCTGGTCTCCCAGGCCCGGGCCGCGGGTCTGGACGTGACGGTACGGCAGGTCTTCGAGTGCCGTACGGCCGCCGCGCTCGCCGCCGTCGCCACCGAGATCACCCAGGACACCGCTCCGCGCCCGGCGGACGACGGCGTGGGCGGCTTCCCCATGACGCCGATCATGCACTGGCTGTACGGGCAGGAGGGGCCCACGGCGGGCTTCAACCAGTCGGTGACGGTCCGGGTACCGGCCGGGCTCGGGGAGCAGCGGCTCACCGACGCCGTCCAGAGCTGGCTCGACCACCACGACGTGCTGCGGCTGCGGATGGCGCGGGACGGGGACGGCGCGGACCGGCCGGTGGTCGGCGCGCCCGGATCCGTCCCCGCGGACTCCGTCGTGCACCGGGTGGAGATCGCCGGACTGGCGGCCGGCGCCCGGGACCTGGCGCTCGCCGAGCACGGGGAGAAGGCCCGGCTGCGGCTCTCCCCGCACGACGGCCCGGTGGTCCAGCTCGTCTGGTACGACGCCGGGGACGCGGCACCGGGACTGCTCCAGATCCTGATCCACCACCTCGCGGTGGACGGCGTCTCCTGGCGCATCCTGCTGCCGGATCTGCGCACGGCCTGGGAGGCCGCCGCCGACGGGCGGGCCCCGGCGTTCGCCGAGGTGCGCACCTCGTTCCGCCAGTGGGCACAGCGGCTGGCCGAGAGCGCGCAGGAGCCCCGCTGGGAGGACGGCCTCGGGGTGTGGACCTCGGTCCTGAGCGACCCGTCGGCGGCCGCGCTGCCCGGCGTCCGGCCGGTGGACCCGCGGACGGACACCGCGGAGACCGTGCGCCATCTGACCCTCGAACTGCCGCCGGAGCGCCTCGAACCGCTGCTGACGACGGTGCCGGCCGCCTTCCACGCGAACGTGAACGATGTGCTGCTGACCGGCTTCGCGCTCGCCGTCCTGGAGTGGCGCCGCCGGCGCGGCGACCGCTCGGCGCCGGGCGTCCTGGTCGACCTGGAGGGCCACGGCCGCGAGGACATCCTGGAAGGCGCGGACCTGTCCGCCACCGTCGGCTGGTTCACCAGCCTCTACCCGGCGCTGCTGGCGCCCGCGGCCGTCGACTGGGCGGAGCTGCGGGCGGGCGGCCCCGGCGTGGGCGCGGCCCTCAAGGCGGTCAAGGAGCAGCTGCGCGCGCTGCCGGGCAACGGGGTCTCGTACGGCATGCTCCGCTACCTCAACCCGCGTACCGCACCGCGTCTCGCCGAACTCCCCGCCCCGCGCCTCGGGTTCAACTACCTGGGCCGGTTCGCGGCGGCGGACGGGAGCGACGGCGGGCTGTGGACCATGGCGAACGGCCTGCCCTCCCCCGCCCCGCGCGATGCCGGGGCCGCGGTCCCGCACGCGCTGGAGGTCAATGCGCTCACCGAGGACCTGCCGGGCGGTCCGCGGCTGAACGCCACCTGGTCCTGGCCGGCCGGCCTCCTCCCGGAGCCGGCCGTGCGCGAACTCGCCGAGCTCTGGTTCGAGGCGCTGGACGCCCTGGCCGTCCACACCGCCGGCGCCGAAACCGGCGGTCACACACCCTCCGATCTCTCCCTCGGGCTCTCCCAGGACGAGATCGACGCACTTGAAGCAGAACTGGGGATGCTCTGATGAAAAAGCAGTCCGCGCTGGAAGACGTCCTTCCGCTGACGCCGCTCCAGGAAGGCATGTTCTTCCACTCCTGGTACGACGACGAGGCGGTCGACGTCTACGGCGTCCAGATGGTCCTCGCGCTCGACGGACCGCTGCGCCCGGACCTGCTCAGGGCATCGGCGGCGGCGCTCCTCAAGCGCCACCCCAACCTGCGGGCGGGCTTCCGGCAGCGGGCGAACGGCCAGCCGTTCCAGGTGATCCACCGCGAGGTGCCGCTCCCCTGGGAGGAACTCGACCTCACGGCACAGGACGACGCCCCGCGGCGGCTGGCGGAGTTCCTCACCGCCGACCGCGCCCGCCGCTTCCCGCTCGACCGCCCGCCGCTGATGCGGTTCACCCTGGTGCGGCTCGGGCCCGACCGGCACCGGCTGGTGCTCTCCAACCACCATCTGCTGCTGGACGGCTGGTCCACCCCGATCCTCGTACGGGAGCTGTTCACCCTGTACGAGCACGGCGGCGACGACCGGGCCCTGCCGCCGGTCGTGCCGCAGCGCGGCTACTTCAGCTGGCTGGCCGCGCAGGACGACGCCGGCTGCGAGCGGGCCTGGCAGCAGGCGCTGGACGCGCTGCCCGGCCCCTCGCTGGTGGCGCCCGCCGACCCGGGCCGGGTGCCGGTCGCCCCGGAGCGGGTGGTGGCGGCGTTCCCCGAGGGCTTCGGCGGGGACCTCGACCGGTTCGCCCGGCAGCGCGGGCTGACCGTGAACACCCTGGTCCAGGGCGCCTGGGCGGTGGTCCTCGGCCGGCTCACCGGCCGCGACGACGTGGTCTTCGGCACCCTGGTCTCCGGCCGCCCGCCGGAGGTCGCCGGGATCGAGTCGATGGTCGGGATGTTCATCAACACCGTCCCGGTCCGGGTACGGCTCGACGCGGGCGCCCCGGTCGCGGACAACCTCGCCCGGCTCCAGGACGAACAGACCGGGCTGCTCAGCCGGCACCACCTCAGCCTCGCGCGGATCCAGCGGCTGGCCGGCACCGGCGATCTCTTCGACACCTTCCTGGTGTTCGAGAACGCTCCCGGGGACGACGGCGCCCGGCCCTCGTACGCGGGGGTGCGGGTCGAGGTCGTCGAGGGCCATGACTCCGCGCACTACCCGCTGCGGGTGGTCGCCGGTCTCACCGGGCAGCGGCTCCAGATCGAGCTGGAGTACCGTCCCGACCTCTTCGACCGGGACGAGGCCGCGGCCGTACTCGGCGCGCTGGAAGGCGTACTGGGCGAGATCGTGGCCGGTCCCGGGCGGGCCGTGGCCGACCTCGCCTGCCCGCTGCCGGCCGCCTTCCGGCGACTGGACGCCGGTGCCCCGGCTCCCGGGCCGGGCGCCGGCAGCGAGGCCGAGGTGCTGCCGCCGGTCGCCAGGACGGCGTTCTCGGCCACCGAGGAGATTCTCCGCGGCCTCTTCGAGAGCGTGCTGGGCCGCCCCTGCCCGGGTGTCGACGACAGCTTCTTCACGCTGGGCGGGCAGTCGCTCACCGCGATCCGGCTGCTCAGCCGGATCCGCGCGGCCTTCGGCGTGGAGCTGCCGGTGCGCTCCGTCTTCGAGTCGCCGACCGTGGCCGGGCTGGCCGCCCGGCTGGCGCAGGCGGACACCACCCGCCCGGCCCTGGTGCCGGCCGTGCGCCCGGACCGGCTGCCGATGTCGTACGCCCAGCGCGGTCTGTGGTTCGCCTTCCAACTGGAGGGCAGCAGCCCGACGTACAACATCCCGCTGCCGCTGCGGCTGCGCGGCGCCCTGGACCGGGACGCGCTGCGGGCCGCGGTGGGCGACGTGATCGAGCGGCACGAGGCGCTGCGCACCCGGTTCGCTGAGGTGGCCGGTGCGCCCTGCCAGATCGTGCTGCCCGCCGAGGAGGCCCGCCCGGAGCTGGAGTACGTCACGCTCGACGGCGAGGAGCAGCTGGCCGCCGCCCTGGCCGAGCGGACCGGGCGCGGCTTCGACCTGGCCGGGGAACTCCCGCTGCGGGCCACGCTGCTGCGGATCTCCGACCGGGAGCATGTGCTGCTGCTCCTCATGCACCACATCGTGAGCGACGGTTCCTCGCTGGCGCCGCTGGTCCGGGACCTGTCGGTGGCGTACGGGGCGCGGCTGCGGGGCGGCGCGCCCCGGTGGCGGCCGCTGCCGGTGCAGTACGCCGACTACGCGCTGTGGCAGCGGGAGCTGCTGGGCGCCGAGGACGACCCGGACAGCGTGCTGGCGCGGCAACTCACCTACTGGCGCGACCAGTTGACGGGCGCGCCGGAGCTGCTGGACCTGCCGCTGGACCGTCCCCGCCCGGCGGTCGCCAGTCACCGCGGCGCGACCGCGCCGTTCACCCTGGACGCCGCGACGCACGAGCGGCTGACCGAGCTGGCCCGGCGGTCCGATGCCACGGTCTTCATGGTGCTCCAGGCCGGACTCGCGGTCCTGCTGTCGCGGCTCGGCGCGGGCAGCGACATCCCGGTCAGCACCGTGGTGGCGGGGCGCACCGACGAGTCGCTGGAGGAGCTGGTCGGCTACTTCGTCAACAACCTCGTGCTGCGCACCGATGTGTCCGGCGACCCGACCTTCCTGGAGCTGCTGGGGCGGGTCCGCGAGACCGATCTGGCCGCGTACGCGCACCAGGACGTGCCCTTCGAGCGGGTCGTCGAGGCGGTCAACCCCACCCGGACGCTGTCCCACGCACCGCTCGCCCAGGTGGCGCTGATCCTCCAGAACACCGGCGGCGCCACCCTCGAACTGCCCGGCCTCGACGTCTCCTTCGAGGGCGAGGCCGAGGGGGCCGCCAAGGTCGACCTGGCGTTCAACCTGAGCGAGTCCCGTACGGCCGAGGGCCGCCCGGCCGGGATCGGCGGTCTGCTCGAATTCGCCGCCGACCTCTTCGACCCGGAGACCGCGCGGCTGCTCACCGCACGTCTGGCCCGGGTGCTGGCCGATGCCTGCGCCACCCCCGAACTGCCGGTCAGCCGCCTGGCGGTGCTCTCCCCCGACGAGCGCGACGCGCTGCTCCAGGACGGGCCGCACCGGCGCCCGGCCCCGCCGGCCGCCACCTTCGCCGAGCTCTTCGAGCGCCAGGTGCGCCGCGGCCCGGACCGTCCCGCGCTGGAGACGGACCGCGTCCTCAGCTACGCGGAACTCAACGAGCGGGCCAACAAGCTGGCGCGGCTGCTCGTCGCGCGCGGGGCGGGCCCCGAGCGTGCGGTCGCGGTCGCGCTGCCGCCCTCCGGGCACCTGGCGGAGGCCGTCCTCGCCGTGCAGAAGGCCGGTGCGGTGTATCTGCCGCTGGACCCGGGCTATCCGGCGGAGCGGCTGGCCGCGATGGTCTCGGACGCCGATCCCGTCCTGCTGCTGACCACGGCCGCGCTCGCGGACCGGCTGCCGGAGACCGGTGCGGTGCCGGTGCTGCTGCTGGACGACGCCGCCGTCACGGCCGCGTGCGCCGCCCTGTCCGGCGCGGACCTCACCGACGCCGAGCGGACCACCCCGCTGCGGCTCGACCACCCGGCGTACACCATCTTCACCTCCGGCACCACCGGCCGCCCCAAGGGCGTCGTGGTCACCCACACCGGGCTGGCCGCGTTCGCCGCGAACCAGGCCGCCCACTACGGCGTCGAGGAGGGCAGCCGGGCGCTCCAGCTCGCCTCGCCCAGCTTCGATGTCTCGGTGGCGGAGCTCTTCTGGTCGCTGCTGTGCGGCGGGTGCCTGGTCGTGCCGGAGGCGACGCCCACGGGCGCGGAGCTGGTCGAGGTGCTCCGGGAGCGCCGGATCAGCCATCTGATGATCCCGCCGTCGGTCCTGGCCGAAGTGCCCCGGACCGCCCTGCCGGAACTGCGGGTGATGATCACCGGCGCGGAGGTGCTGCCCGCGGAACTGGCCGGGTTCTGGGGCCGGGACCGGATGCTGATCAACGCCTACGGGCCCACCGAGGCCACCTGCGATGTCAGCTTCGCGGTCCGCGACCCGCGCCCCGCGGACGGCACGGCGGTCATCGGGCGGCCGATCGACGGCGCCCGGGTGTATCTGCTCGACGCGGCCCTCCAGCCGGTGCCGTCCGGTGTGGTCGGCGAGCTGTATGTCTCCGGCACCGGCGTGGCCCGCGGCTATCTGGACCAGCCGGCGGTGACCGCGGACCGCTTCGTCGCCGACCCGTTCGGCGCCCCCGGCTCCCGGATGTACCGCACCGGAGACCTGGCGTACTGGGACGGCGAAGGACAGCTCCGCTTCTGCGGCCGGGCCGACAGCCAGGTCAAGGTACGCGGCTTCCGGATCGAACTCGGCGAGGTGCGGGCGGCGGTGAGCCGGTGCGCCGGGGTGGGCCGCGCCGTGGTGACCGTCCGCGAGGACCGGCCGGGCGACCGCCGCCTGGTGGCCTACGTCCAGCAGGCGCCGGACGCACCGCCGTTGAGCCCGGCGGCCGTACGGGACGAGACCTCCACACTGCTCCCCTCGTACATGACCCCGTCCGCGTTCGTCGTCGTCGACAGCTGGCCGCTGACGCCGAACGGCAAGCTCGACCACCGGGCGCTGCCGGCGCCCGCCCCGGTCACCGGGCGGTCCACCCGGCCGCCGGCCTCCCCGCAGGAGGAGCTGCTGTGCCGGCTCTTCGCGGAGGTCCTGGGGGCCGAACAGGTCGGCGTGGACGACAACTTCTTCGAGCTGGGCGGCCATTCGCTGCTGGCCACCCGGCTGGTGAGCCGGCTCGCGGCGCTGCTGGGCGGCGCCCCGGCGCTGCGTGACGTGTTCGCCGCACCGACCCCGGCCCGGCTCGCCGCCCAGCTCGACGGCGGCGGCAGCAGCGCGTTCGAGGTGATGCTGCCGCTGCGCACGGCGGGCCGCACCGCGCCGCTGTTCTGTGTGCACCCGGTCGCCGGATTCAGCTGGCGCTACTCGGCGCTGCTCGGCGCCCTGAGCACCGACCACCCGGTGTACGCCCTCCAGTCCCGGGGCCTGGACGGCACGGAACCGCCCGCCCGTTCCCTGGACGCGATGGCCGAGGACTACGTCCGCGAGATCCGCCGGGTACAGCCCGAGGGCCCGTACCACCTGCTGGGCTGGTCGCTCGGCGGGATCATGGCGCACGCGGTGGCCACCGCGCTCCAGGCGCAGGGCCAGGAGGTGGCGCTGCTCGCGGTGCTCGACGCCTACCCGGCGCCGGCCGACGGCCCCGGCACCGGCGGTCCCCAGGAGATCCTCACGCAGATGTACGAGGGCTACGCCGATATCTACGGCCTGCCCGAGGGCGCCTCCCCGGAGCTGCCGGACACCGAGGTGATGCGGGCCCGGATCACCGACTGGCT
This sequence comes from Streptomyces sp. NPDC127097, assembly GCF_042724075.1. Lineage (NCBI taxonomy): Bacteria > Bacillati > Actinomycetota > Actinomycetes > Kitasatosporales > Streptomycetaceae > Streptomyces > Streptomyces sp. NPDC127097. The sequence continues at coordinate 51,144 of NZ_JBHXFI010000015.1, forward strand.
GGGCCGCGGCGAGAGCGAGCTGCGCCATCTCGACGACGCGCAGCGGGCCGTGGCGCTGGACATCATGGTGAACAACGTGACGCTCACCAACGCGCGCCGGCTCGACCGGTTCCGCGGCACGATGCTGCTGGTGGTGGCCACGCAGAAGCAGCAGGAGTGGACCAGCCCGCAGTCCTGGAAGGAGTTCCTCGACGGCGAGCTGGAGATCCACGAGGTGGACTGCGAACACGCCAGGATGCTGGAGCCGGAGCCGGCCGCCGACATCTGCGCCGTCCTCGCACCGCGGATCGCCGGGCCGCGGGACACCACGGCCGGCGCGGCGGCGGGGAGCACCCGATGAGCACCCCGGTGCTCCCGGCCGCGGCGGTCCTCGGCGTCCTGGGCGGCATGGGCCCGCTGGCCTCGGCCGAGTTCCTCCGGACGCTGTACGCGGGCGAGTGGCACGGGCCGGAGCAGTCCCGCCCGCGGGTGCTGCTGGACTCCGACCCGGCCTTCCCCGACCGCACCGAGGCCATTCGGCAGGGCAGGGCCCGGGAGATGACCGAGCGGCTGGAGGACCGGCTGGCGCAGCTGCTGGAGCGGGGCGCCGATCAGGTGGTCGTGGTGTGCTTCACGGCGCACCACTTCCTCCCGCTGGTCGATCCGGCGCTGCGCGGGCGGGTGGTGTCCCTGGTGGAGACCACGGCGGCGGAACTGGCCGGTGCCACCGGCCGGTTCCTGATGCTGTCCACGGAGGGCAGCCGACGGGCGCGGATCTTCGAGTCGCAGCCCGGCTGGGACGCCGTGGCCCACCGGGTGGTGCGCCCCGACGAGGACGCGCAGGCCCGGATTCACCGGCTGATCTACCGGATGAAGCGGTACGGTCCGCTGCCGCACGAGGCGCTGCCGGAGGTGGAGCACCTCATGCGGCGCCACGACTGCGCCGGTGTCGTGCTGGGCTGCACCGAATTCCACCTGGTCTCACGGGATCTGACGGAACGGTACGGCCCGGACCGGACGGTGGACGCCCTGCGCACCCTCGCGGTCCGCTTCTCGGCGGGGCTGCCGGCCCCTCAGCCGCTGGTGAGCAGCCTGCCCACCTCGGCCACCAGAGAGGGCGCCTGCTCCAGCAGGTAGAAGTGGTCCCCGGAGCGGACCCGCAGCCCGAAGTCCCCCTCGGTCACCTCCGCCCAGGCCCGCATGTCCGCCTCGTGGACATGCGGGTCACGGTCGCCGAGCAGGGCGGTCACCGGCACCCCCAGCCGGGGCAGCGGAACCGGCGGCCGGTAGTCGTCGATCAGCCGGTAGTCGGCGCGGATGGCGGGCAGCAGCAGCTCCCGCAGGTCGGGGTGGTCGAGGGCGGCGGAGAACGTCCCGCCCAGCGCCATGACATCGGCCACCAGCACCTCGTCGCTCTCCCGGGAGATCCCCGAGGGCCGCAGCCGGGACGGTGCGCTGCGGCTGGAGACCAGCAGCCGGCTCAGCACCCGGCCGTGCCGCCGCTCGATCCGCAGCGCCACCTCGTGCGCGACCGACGCCCCCATGCTGTGCCCGAAGAAGGCCAGCGGCCGGTCCAGGGCGGGCACCAGCTCCTCGGCGATCCGGTCGGCGAGCTCGTCCATCGTCTCGACGGAGGGCAGCGCGATCCGGTCCTCCCGGCCGGGATAACAGACCGCGACGACCTCGATATCGGCCGGCAGCCACTGCGGCCAGTCCCGGAAGAAGCTGGCCGCGCCGCCGGCGTGCGGAAAGCAGACCAGCCGCAGCCGGGGGTCGGGAACGGGCCGGGGGCGGCGGAACCACTCCTGGTCGAGGGCGCGGTGCGGGCCGCTCGCGGCGCGGGAAACAGTCATGGTCAACCCTTCGGGGAGATACGGCACAGGGGAGGTACGACCGGGGCCGGACTCGGCCGGGGACGCTAGCGGACGCCCCTATCGACGCCGTATCAAGACCCCGTCGGCCCCGCGGAACCGGGCAGGAATAACGACACAATGACGCCGCGATTGCCGCCCTCCCTAACGTCCTGACCAGGAACTCGGCCCGCCCAGCAGCGGGTCACGAGCGGGTCAGGGAGTCGACTGTGTACGACGTCATCGTGGTCGGGGCGCGCTGCGCCGGTGCCTCTACGGCCATGCTCTTCGCACGTGCCGGATATCGGGTGCTGATGGTGGACCGCGCCGAGTTCCCCCGGGACACGCTCAGCACGCTCTACATCCACCAGCCCGGGGTGGCGCTGCTGCGGCGCTGGGGTGTGCTCGACAAGGTGATCGCGACGGGCTGCCCGCCGCTGGACCGGGCGGTCTACCGGATCGCGGACATCCGCATCGAGGGCTGCTCGATCCCGGTCGACGGCCACCGCGCGGCGTACGCCCCGCGCCGCTATCTGCTGGACGGGATCCTCGCGGACGCCGCGGTCGCCGCGGGCGTGGAGTTCCGCCAGGGCTGCACCGTCACCGAGGTGCTGTCCGACGACGAGGGCCAGGCCACCGGGGTGCGCTGCCGTACCTCCGACGGCGCGACCACCGAGGAGCACGCCCGGCTGGTGGTCGGCGCCGACGGGATGCGCTCCCGCTTCGCCACCATGGTCGACTCCCGCATCACCACCGAGCACCCGCCCGCGACCTGCGCCTACTACACGTACTGGGAAGGCGTCACCGACCGCTTCGAGCTCTACGAGGCCCCGGGCCGCTGGGTCGGCACCGTGCCCACGAACGACAACACCACGCTGATCGCGGCGTACTTCCCGCAGTCCGAGTTCGAGCGGGTCCGCAAGGACGCGATGGGCGCCTACCTGGAGGCGGTCCGCGACACGGCTCCGGAGCTGTCCGCGAAGATCGCGTCACAGACCCCGCTGGAGCGGCTGCACGGCACCGGCGACCAGCGCAACTACTTCCGGGAGGCGGCCGGACTCGGCTGGGCCCTGGTGGGGGACGCCGGCCACCACAAGGACTCCATCACCGCCCGCGGCATCACCGACGCCTTCCGTCAGGCGCAGCTGCTGGTGGACTGCGTCGGCACGGGCCTGCGCGACCCCGAGAAGCTGCTCGACGGGCTGGAGGAGTACGCCTACCAGCGCGACGAGATCCTCATCGACGCCTACCACTCGACGCTGTCGGTGGCGGCCCTCGAAGTGGCCGAGCACCGCCTGTCCATGCTGCGCACCGTCGCCGGGGACCAGGAGCTGATGGACCGCTACTTCGCCACGCTGGCGGGCGTCATCGGCGTGGAGGAGTTCTTCACCCCCGAACTGCACGCGCGCGAGCACCTCACGCGCCAGTAGGAGCCCGCCACCCGGCGCACTCCCCCCAACCTCCGTCCGGCGGCGGCCGGTTCACCTCACCACGGGCCGCACCGGACGGCTGCTGAAACGTCGTGCCCCGCACCCGGCGGGACACGGACGGTCACCTCGGTCGAGACCACAGCCAGTTCGGCCACGACCCCGACAGAGGTGCCGCCTTACCGCAGGTGGCCGCCTGACCACCTGCTTTCACTGAAGGAGGCTGTGATGGAAGAGCAGAACGAGCTGTCCACCGTGGAGCCCTACGCCGCCCCGATGCTGGTCGAGGTCGGCGAGTTCAACGAGGACACCCTGGGCTTCATCGGCTGGGGCAAGGACATCTTCGGCCACTACGGCGGCTGACCGTCCCGTCCCTGATCACTCTCAGGAGTAGTAGATGACCGGTGCCGGATTCGTGGTTCTGCCGGACACGGCGGCCGCAGCCGAGGTTCACGCGGCGGCGCCCTGGGCGTCCCCGCGGGTGCTCTCGCATGCGTCGGGCCGGCCGTGGCTGGTGGGCGCCTGGTCACCCGCGGAACTGCGGGTGGCCACCGCGGGCCCGGTGCAGGTGGCGGTGGCCGGGGTCTGCCCGGTCACCGCCACCCGGTTGTCCGAACTCACCGCCCGGATACGGACGGTGTCCGACGTGGACGCGCTGGCCGCCGCCCTGCCCGGGGCCTGCCATGTGGTGGCCTCGGTCGGCGGACAGGTCCGCGTCCAGGGCAGCCTGACCGGACTGCGCCGGGTCTTCCACACCCGGGTCGACGAGGTGGACATCGCCGCGGACCGGGCCGATGTGCTCGCCGCGATGACCGGTGCCGGGATCGACACCGGCGCCCTGGCCGTACGCATCGCCTGCGGCGGCCTCCTCCCCTCCCCGCTCGCCGACCAGCCCCTGTGGTCCGGCATCACCGCCCTCGACCCGGACCACTGCCTGGTCTGGGACCGCGAACGGGCCCGCACCCTGCGCTGGTGGCAGCCGCCCGCCCCGGAAGCCCCGCTGTCGGCAGGGGCACAAGCCGTGCGGGACGCCCTCACCACCGCACTCCACGACCGCACGCCCGACGAAGGCCGGCTCAGCAGCGATCTCTCCGGAGGCATGGACTCCACCTCCCTCTGCTTCCTCGCCGCCCGGAACACCCCGGACCTGCTGACGTTCCGCTGGGGCGAGGCCGAGGCGGGCAACGACGACGCCGCCTTCGCCGCCGACTCCATCAGCGCCCTCGACCGCGCCGAACACCTCGTGGTGCCCCCCGGCGACCTCCCGCCGCTGTTCGCCGACCCGGACGCCCTCATGGACACCGAGGAGCCGTACCCCTTCGTCCGCACCGCGGCCCGCACCCGGTACACCGCACACCTCCTCGCCGACCGCGGCGCCCGCCGCCACCTGGCCGGCCACGGCGGCGACGAACTCTTCACCCCCTTCCCCGGCTATCTGCACCCGCTGCTCCGCCGCCGTCCACTGACCGCCCTCCGGCACGTCCGCGGATACGCCGCCCTCAAACGCTGGCCCATACTGCACACCCTGGCCGCGCTGACCCGCCCCGGGGACGAGGCGGCCTGGTGGCGCGCCCAGGCCGAGCACCTCACCGACCCGCCGCTGCGCAAGCGCCGGCCCAGCCTCGGCTGGGGCCTGTGGCCGCTGCGCGCACCGTCCTGGGCCACCGGCACGGCCACCGACGCGGCCCGCGCGGCACTCCGGCGGACCGCCGACCGGTCCCGTCCCCTCTCCACCGACCTGGGCCAGCACCAGACCCTGGTCGCCCTGCGCACCAGCGCACCCTGGTACCGCCTGCTGGCCCGCCCGTTCGCCGAGGCCGGGGTGCAACTGGACGCCCCGTTCTTCGACGACCGGGTCGTCGAAGCCGTCCTGGGCGTCCGGGTGCACGAGCACGCCGGCCCCTGGCGCTACAAGCCGCTGCTGGCCGACGCGATGCGCGGCATCGTCCCCGGGAGCGTGCTGGGCCGCGGCACCAAGGGCGAGTTCAGCGACGAGGCGAGCACGGGGCTGCGCCGCAACCTCCCCGCGATCCTCGACCTGTTCACCGATTCCGCCCTGGCCGCCCACGGCCTGATCGATCCCGGGAAACTGCGCACCCAACTGCTCTCCCCCCAGGCCGACAACGCCATGGGCATCGCGCTGGAGCCGCTGATCGGCTGCGAACTCTGGCTGCGCGCCGCCACCCGCCCCACCCCTGCCCGGAGGTCCGACGATGTCCGTACGCCTGCATCCTGACGTGGTCACCACCGACACCGACGACGGCACGGTCCTGCTCAACGAACGCACCGGCCGGTACTGGCAGCTCAACGCCACCGGCGGCCAGGTCCTGCGCCAACTGCTCGACGGCCACGCGGCCCCCCGGATCGCCGCCGAGGTCGCGGCCCGGCACCACATCGACCACCAGCGGGCCGAGCGCGACGTGGCCGCGGTGATCGAGCAACTCCACGCCGCCCGGCTGGTGATCGCGTGAGCCTGCCCGTCGCCCTGTCCGAACGGCGCAGACTCCCGCTGCACCGCCGCCTCGTCCCCCTGCTGGCCGTCGGCATCGCCCGCCTGCTGGCCAAGGCCAAACCCGCCCGGCTGCGCACCGTCCTGGAATTCGCCCGCCGCGGCGCACCCCCGGCCACCCCCGACCAGGCCCTCGCCGCCCGCGAGGCCGTCGTCTCCGTGAGCCTGCGCTGCGCCGGCCAGGGCTGCCTGCAACGCTCCATCGCCACCGCCCTCCTCTGCCGCGCCCACGGCTCCTGGCCCACCTGGTGCACCGGCATCCGCACCCACCCCTTCGCCGCCCACGCCTGGGTAGAAGCCCACAACCACCCCATCGGCGAACCCCACCCCAAGGGCCACTACAAGCCGCTGATCGCGATACCTGCGGTGGGGGCGGGGGGTGGTGGGCGCGGGGGCGGCACAGCTACCTAGCAGTTACGGCCCGGGACACTGCTGACGCCTCCTACGCGGCACTGCACCGCGCACAGTTCGGGCCGGCCGGCGCGGAGCCGACGGCCACAATTGCCCGCCCCCTGTCACTGCCGCAGGTAGGCCGGCACCGCCAGGACGCGCCGGTGATCGGCGCCGCTCTCGGGGAGACCGAGCTTGTCGCGGCGACCAGAACCGGGAGCACCGGCCACGCGCGCGCCCTCGGGGGCCCGTTCAGTCGGGCCGGCCGAGCAGCGTCGCGATGCTCTCCGTCGCCAGCGAGTCCACCCGCGTGGTCACTGACTCATCGAGGTCAACGCCCGTGGAGGCGAGGTAGGCCAGCAGCGACCCGCGGACGACTGACCTGACATCGCCGGCCCCGACATCGATTCCGCGATCTCGAAGGCCCGCCAGCTCCTTTGTGGCAGTGGCCAGAGCCTCCGCCATCGAGAGGTTCGGATTCGTCGCTCCGTCGGCGCCCCTGCGGCACACCACGACGCTGTCGAGGTTGGAGGGCTCACGAGCTCCGGCTTTGACGATGCTGGTCGTCATCTCGCCCTTCACCGGCTGGACGGCCATCACGACCCAACCGGAGCGGCGGAGCGACTCAACCACCCGCACCCACCCGCTCATCCGAGCCTGGTGGAAGGTGAAGGCCAGCAGGCCACCCGGCTTCAAGACCCGTGCACACTCGGTCCACACAGCCTCGATCGCCTTACCGAACTCCACCGGGTCCGCATGCTGGACCTCGCCTGCTCGACGGGTCGTTGCCGCGTCGGAGTACCCGGCGTACGGCCGCATGCACTGGAGCCACGCGTGGAAGAAATCCGCGAGCTCCGCGTAGTGGACGTTATCCATATAGGGCGGATCAGTGACGATCAGGTCCACCGACCCGTCCGGGATATCCATTTCTGCCGCGTTTCTGGTGGCGACATAGGCCGCCCGACCCGCAGCCGAGGCGAAGGACTCCCATGAGTCGGCAATGGTCACACCCAGCGGCTTTGACAACCCCGTGACACGCTCGATCCCGGCACCTCGGTCAATGAGGTCGACGGGTTTCGTTTTGTATTCGTGGGCGCGGCGCAGGCGGCTCTTGTAGAGCGTGGAGAACGCACCCGAGGACTGCGGCGTTCCCCAAGGATGAGCCTCCAGCGGCGTCCGCTCCGGCTTCAGGATGTGATGACTGAACATATGCCGGACAGCGCCCGTACCCTCGCCCTTGAACGAAGTGAACAGGTTGTTGAACTCCAGCGTTCCGGAGAACAGGGCGCACAGCGCTTCACGTTCCGGCGCAGGACCGGCCACGTCGCGAATTGCCGTCGCGATGAGCGAGAGCGAAACCAACTGGCGCGCATTGAAAAAGTCGCGCCACTCGCGGAAATTCCACTTCAGGGCCTGGTTGGTGTTGTTTCCTGACGTCAGCCCGCCGCGCGGAAGTACGGCGGACTCCGGCAGACCGGCGAGCGCTTCGACGCACTCGTCGTAGAGCTTGCGATCCCAATCGGTAATGGCCTCGTAGCTCTTTGACCCGTCAGAGTTGGCCACCATCTTGGCGTACATCTCGTATCCCGGTCGCGCGCCACCGAGGGCAGCGGAGGTCTTGAAGCGGTGACCTTGCCGGCAGGTCGTCAACTGGCCCCGTACTGCGCCACGCTGAGTGATGAGGTGGCCGTTCGCGCAGGTCTCGGTATCGAAGTCATACCGACTCTCCTGCACGGCGAGACACTCGGGGCAGACAATCTGCGCCTTGGGAACTCGCTTCGGATACGCATTCTTGGAGAAGACCGGCGAGTCGAATAGCCGGACAACCTCGGAGCAATCAGGGCAATCGACGGTCGCGACCCAGAAATAGTAGAGAACGGTTCTCCCGTCCTCTGTCCGGTGGAGGCGGTCAACCTCTGACCGGCAGGCCGACTCGACCGCCTGGTAGGCGGTTTCCAGTGCCCCGAGGTCCCACGACTGAACAGCTTGGCGCTGGACAAGCGTCGCCACTGGGTTGATGTCGAAGCAAACGGCCCTGGCCCCGAGTTTGAGGGCTTCCACGCCGGTCACACCCGAGCCGGAGAACGGGTCGAGCACCACGGCACCCGCCAGATCAAGCGACGACCCGTATGCCTCTGCGGCATCGGCTCCATCAGGTGTCGTCGCCGACGTAAGAATCCCCCGGAAAACGGTGCCGAGGCGCTTCGCCCACCACTTGTGGGTGCTGGTGGCCGGGCGGTGGACCTCCTTGCGCCACGACTCCTTCGTACCGACCTCGCTGAGCATCGCTGCCGGAAAGGTTGACTCGAGGCTGGTACGCGAGGGCACCACGGCTGTCACAGCCGGCCCCTGGCGAGGGAAACCCGCTTGGAGTCGCCCGCGCCGCGCGAGCGATAGGCCCGGAAACTCTGGACCGTACCGGCATAGGGGTTCGGTGCCGTGTGCGTCACCATCTCGTTGGTCTGGAGGTTGAACTCGTACGACACGATGACCTCGTCAGCCTCCATCCGGTCGAGCTCACCCACCTGCACAAGGGCATCCGACTGAGGCCGGAAATCGGCAGGCATGATCAGAGTCGCGAGCCCAGCGGTGCCGGAAGCCAAGGCGAACGGTGTGGGGACGACGTACATCTTGCGGTCGCGAACCAGGATATCGCCGTATGAGCCGAAGCCACGGAACGACTTGTTCTTGTGGACATACGCACCATCGGCATTGAGGAAGCTCCCGTGGCACATCACCAGATCCACCACCGGGTACTCATCGACGCCGCGCTCCGACTTCGGGTAACGGCCGAACACGTAGAAGACCTCGCGCCCACCGTGATTGCCAGTGGGCACTTGAGAGTTGGAGTCGTAGTCGGCCTCGCGGCCGGGAAATTCCAAACCCTTGACTTCGTACCCCTCCGGATGATGAATGAGGCGGAAATCAGGATAGGTGTTACGGCCGGGCTCGTCGTACGGCAGCCCGCATGCCTCAATACGCTCCTGCACCCAGTTCTGGAAGTGGTACTCCTTGTCGCTGGCGGAGACACGCCGGATCAAGTCACCGTCCGCCCGAGCGCGCTCGCACTCCAGAAACACCTGCTCGACCGCGCTCACTGCCACCCTCTGCCACTCTTCGTCCACCCGGACCGCCGCTCATGGGCGATGCCCCGAGGCTACAGAACAGGTCGCCCACTCCGAACCGTTCCCGACCGTCGGAACGCCCCCACCCCAGGACTGCCGAATCCCTGTGCGCGACCCCTGACCAGCCCCGAGATCCCGCGGCTCCAAGGCCGAAAAGCGAAGAAACCCCAGGTCAAAAGCGTGACCTGGGGTTTCGTCTCGGAGCCGCCTTCGGGATTCGAACCCGAGACCTACGCATTACGAGGGGGTGCGGGATCATGACGGGCACTGCCGGATGATCATGTCAGATCCTGTTTTGGCTGGTCAGAGGCTTGTCGACCTCGTGCGTCTGACGCCCAATCCAATGAGTGCTGCGCGGTCCGCTCACGCAGCGCTCACGCAGATCGCAACCGTCGCAGGCTTGATCGACGGCCTCAGATCACCGTTGAGGGCGAATGCTTATTCAGGTAACTCTTGAAGGTCTTCCTGATCTCTGCCTGGAGGTAACCCGCCTGCGGCGAGTTGGGCACCACATCGCGCTCGAAGCCTCGCTTCCGAGCATCGAGATACCTGACGATGCTCGGTGAACCGATGTTGGAGACGAAGAGCTCGCTCTGAGTGCGGATGTCGGCACGCAGGCCCTCAAAGTTCCGCGCCAGCCCGATGCCGAGGTTGGACACATAGTACTTGCACTCGACGATGAGGATGCTCTGACTTCCGCGCGGCTCGACCTCCTGTTCACGGCTCAAGGCCGCCTCCTCGGCGGGCAGTACCAACACGTCGCATTCGTGGCGAACGCCTGACGAGCCGGTCACGAAGACGCCAAGGTGGACCTCGAGGGTGGGAGCACCGTCGAACTCGATCACAGCGTGGGTGAAGGGCTGACTGTCCCCATAGAGATGCCCCGGCCCTGTCCGGAAGATGAGGTTGTTGACCTTAGCCCCGTAGACATCTTCATACCTGACGGTGGCGCCATGCCGACTCGCCGTAGCCACGATCAGCGAAAAAATGAACCCTTCGTAAACATCGGACGGCTTCGATGCGGCGTCGTACGAGATCGTCCCCGCCGCCAGAACGCTCTTGATCTCCCCGATCAGCTCATCGACCGCAGTCACCTCTGCACCTCCCGCGACACCGCAGTCACCAGTTGGCTGACTCGTTCACGCCGATCCAGGGGCACCTGGTTCGCCAGGATCTCCGTTCGGCTGCGACGCGACCGAGTGCTTTCGTCTGGTTCGAACACGACTCCCTCAGCCATGGTGCGGCGACCGTCCTCGCCGTCGGGCTCCGTCTGAAGTGTCTTGAGCGTCTCCAGTTCGATCTCAGGCAGTTCGACAAGCACCCGCCTCACCGCATCAAGCAGCAGCTGGACACGTTCCTGGTCCGTCATGGCTCGCGTAGCGATAACCAGCGTCCCTCGCTTGCGTGACGCCTCATACTCACCGGCGCCAAGCAGGTTCCGATCCACCGCCTCGTAGCGGAGCGCTGCCGATGCCGGCGTTGCGGCATGGGGCTCATCACCGCGGCGTTGGGGACGCCGACGCAGGATCTTCTCCTCCGGCACGCCTGCTGCAATCGCGGCATCGACATCATCGAGAACCCAGGCCAACGCGGTTCCTTGTAGCGCTTCGCGGAGCGCCTGCTCAGTGCGGCGCAGTTCGAACGGGTTCACGGCTCCCCCTTGCCTAGAAGACCTATGGCCGTTGATGCTGATCGACTTGTGGCGCGCCTGTCACGAGTGGCAGGCGCGCCACAAGTCTTTGAGACAGGGCGGTGGTGTCGGCGCCGGGAGTCGCCGAGGCAGGCAGGGCACCGTTTCCCCGGACCAGAGGTGCCATGCCTTCAACGCCCTGACGTCGGATCCACCGTGGCGCCGCCCAGTCCACTCACGCAGTGAGAGTGCTCATTCCGGCTTGGCCAGCGCGATCAGAGACTCCCACGACCCTTTGGCGTCCTTGATGATCTTCTCGGTCGCGAAGATGTACCGCCACGTGCCGAACTCGCCATAGTCCCGGACGAAGCGCGCCCAATCCTCAGCAGCTCGCCGCTTCTCCAGCACCTCGGGGTCATTCGCTCGGTCGTTGGCCTTGCCCTCCACGACCCAGTACGTTCCTGCGGCGTCAAGCACGATGAAGTCCGGATAGTACTTCTTCCCGTTGTCCCGCTCGATCCAGATGGGTCCTGGGTCGTAGTTGCGCAGCCACCACTGAACGCTGGGGCTCGCGTCGAACAGGTGCGCCATGGCGTACTCGGTGCTGCCGGCGTCGAAGGAGGCAACCGGTTCGACCGAGTGCTCCCAGCCCTCGTACCAAAGGTCCTTACGGAAATCCGCCCACTTGCTGACGACGTTCGAGGGCATGGGCGGCGGGGGGACAGTCGGGACGTCTACCGGACGGAAGGCGTAAGCGGGCTGGAGCTTACGGGTGTCGTAGGCGGTCTTGACCAACTTGCCGAGGGCAGTGGCTGCCTGGGCGGCACGCAGTTCACCCCATTCGTGCTCCTGGTCTTCCGCGGTGACGCCGGCTCCCGCCAAGAACTCGCGGACAACGCGTTCGGCCGCTCGGGATTCGGCAAGCGTCTCCTCCACGTAACCGCTGTTCCAGATCCGCCCAAAGAGATCGTTGCGGAGCTCGGAGATTGAGATGAACTTTTGGGTGGCGTCAACCGATTCGGCTGCCGTCACGAACGTGCCCACCTTGCTGTCCAGCCCACGCTGGGCGTCGACCGCCTGCCGCACCAACGGGACCTTGAACTCGTGCTTGTAGGCAGCGCCCTCAGACCGCGCGGCCGCGTTGTCGATGTAGCTGAAGGAGAAACGAACAGGAAGAATCTCCCGCTCACGCCTGGGGAAGCGGATCGTCGGCGCACCGGCGACCTTGGCGCGAAGCGTTGCGACGGCCTTCGTGTCACGCTTGCCTTGGGCCATGACAGCGTCAAACGACTCCACGTGCAGCAGCGGAGAGCCGTCCACCAAGTCGTCACCGATGACACGCGGACGGGAGGTGAAGGTCAGGATCTGCTGCTCATCGCCGCTGCTCGGCTGGTCCGCAATAGGGGCCGGCCGCGGACGGCCCTTGTCCAGGTCACCACCGTCAGCGGGCAGAACCTGTTGCAGCAGCGCATCCTTGTTCGCCAGGAGTTGCCGGTAAGACTCGTGGGCAACGAGGTCAACCGTGTCCACCATGGGAGTACCGACCCGCCGCCCGTAGGGCAACCGCAGCCCTCGGCCGAGGACCTGCTCCGTCAGGGTCTCCGACGCGAGAGCCCGCAGGCCGACGATGACCCCAATGTTCTTGACGTCCCAGCCTTCCTTCAGCTTGTTCACCGAGACCACGACGCGCACCGGCGAGTCGGCCTCTTCCACCGCAGCCAAGGCCCGCAGCGCGGTGTCGCTCGACTGCGAGGTGACGGTGAGCACCTGCCTCTCACCGGGAAACATGTCATCGGCTGTCAGCCTGTTTGCGACGCGCTCGGCGTCAGGGATGTCACGGCATACCACGAACAGCACAGGGTGCACGGGCGTCCTGCCTTGCGCTTCTGCCCATGAAGTCCAGGCGGCGTCCTTTATCCGCAACAGGTGGCAGGCGTCGGCAAGGACCGTGCTCTCGTCCTTCCGGCCATCCGGGCGGTAGACGATCACAGGGACCTTCACAAAGCCATCGGCAATGGCCTCGGCGAGGGAGTACTGGAAGATCGGCTTCACACCTGGTGCGGGTGTTGCGGTGAGTCCGACGACTGCTCGCGCACCCAGGTCCTCGATGGCCTGGTTAAATGACTTGGCCTTTGAGCTGTAGACGTGATGCTCGTCCGCGATGACTACAAGGTCTTCTACCTGCTGAAGGTGCTGATAGAGGCCCGTGCCGATGAACTCGTCTCGGGCCCGGACCCGCCTGGACGTCTTGTCGCTGGGCCGGATCAACTGCTGCACGTTGAAGACGAACAGCTTCGTGACCGTGGTGTCGTGCAGCGCGTCGCCCACCTGCCCTCGAGAGAAGTTCTCCGAGGTGATCACCAACGGCTCGGCATCGCTGCCCTGCACAAACTTCGCATGCCCAGGGGTGAAGTTGGCGACCGTCTTGTCCTGGATCGTCGTCCCCGGCGTGACGACCAGGATGTTCCGAACTCCCTGCGCGGTCAGGTAATCCACCAGGCCGGCAAGGATGTACGTCTTGCCGACACCCGTCGCCAGATCGCACACCACTTCGCGGCCATCCCCGTCCGCGATCTCCTCGGCAACCGCGCGGACGGCGGATGCGTTGGGTGCCCGAAGGTCCAACCTCGCCGCGATGTCGTCCACAAGCGAGGCGTCATAGTCGATCCAGGTCATCGCACAGCCTTCCCGCGACGCACCAGGTCGCGAGGTGCCTTAAGCACCTTGGACCCCCGGCTCAGCTCCGCAACGAGACTCTCAGCTTCGGGCGTGACGCCCCTGCCGACGATCACTGCTCGTTCTCCCTCATCCAAATGCCCAATAACGCCTCGGGCCACGACCTCGTCCACGACGCCGTCGACAACGGCCAGCCGAGCACGTCCCTTCGTGCCGCAGAACGGCCCATCGTCGGTGCTGTCGTACATGAAGCCCAACTGGGCTGTGACGACGGAGGCAAAGTCTTCGCCCTTGACCCAATCCGCGAGGAAGACGCGGCCATCTACGATCTCGAACGCGGACGGTGCCGCCTTGAGGCTCCTGAAGCCGCCTCCGCCTTCCCATCCAACGGTCTTGGTGACGCCTCCCGGATCGTCGCCAGCGACGACCTTCTCCAACCGGGGCCGGGTGAAGGTCTCAGCCGTCTCGTCGAGGATCTCGGCGGTCACCCAGCGGCGCCCCATCTTGTGCGCTACCGCAGCTGTAGTGCCCGAACCGGCGAACATGTCGACGACAACGTCACCCGGATCAGTGGCGATCTGGATCACGCGCTTCAAGAGAGCCTCAGGCTTCGGGGTCGAGAAGATCCGCGACCGGTCGAAGAGCTTGGTCACCTCAGCCTTCGCCTGGCGGTTGTCGCCGACCTCGTCGTGCGTCCAGAAAGTGGTAGGCACGAGGCCGCCCAATTCCGACTGGAATCGCTTTCGGAACGGGAAGGTGCGCCCCGTCTTCCCCCACCAGAGCCGGTTGTCCTCACGTAGTCCGTCGAATGTCTCCCTTGAGCACGACCACCAACGGTTGCCTCGCGGGGAAAACACGTCGCCGTGTGGACCGACCACCTCATAGCGGCCGTCCTCGTATGCGTGGGAGGCCGTGAGGTCCGACCTGCGCCAAGGGCCACGAGGGTCGTTGTCCGGGTTCCAGAACTCCTGATCGCTCAACTCAGTGCGATCGATCTTGTTGAGCACAAGATCGCTCTTGGAGCGGGCGTAGACAAGGAGGTAGTCATGCACCGAGGAGAGGTGCTGGGCTGAGTTGTTGCGAGCGTGGATCTTCTGCCAGACGACGGTCCCGACGAAGTTGCCACGCCCGAAGACCTCGTCCATGAGAACGCGGCAGTACGCCATCTCGGCATCGTCCAGATGCACCCAGACCGATCCGCCGGGGGCCAGGAGGTCGCGGATAAGCAGAAGTCGGTCACGCATCATCGTGAGCCAGACAGAGTGCTCGAGCGCGTCGTCGTAGTGCTGGAAAGCCTGGCCCGTGTTGAATGGCGGATCGATGTAGACGAGCTTCACCTTACCGCGGTAGTGATCACCGTACTCTGGGTTACGAACCAGAGCATGCAGGGCGTCATAGCTGTCGCCGTGAATGAGAAGGTTGTCCGCTGCCGTGCCGGTGACATCGCCGGCCTTGCCGGTTTCCTGCAGTAGCCGGACTTCTGTAACCCGCGGGTCTTGCCGTGAAACCCACTCGTATCCGCCATCCGCCGTGTTCCGCAGGGCCTCATCCCTGCCGACCCACGACAGGGTCAGGCGCCCACTCGTCACCCGCGACCACTCCCATGCACCTCGATCGGTCCGCGATTCAGACGCAGACCACAACACTCACTGCAAAGGTACCGGCCACCGCCGACAGCGACGGGCGGTTGCGAGTCGTCGGTGCTGCAGTTCTGCAAGTAGGCGCCATCCAGCACAGGCGGTGTGTGGCGCCTCACAACCTCCTAGCCGGCCTCGGGCCCCTACTACTCGGAGATGCCCGTGGCGATCACCGCCTTGTGGACGACGTAGCAGTCCGGTGATGAGCGGATGTCGTCCATGGCGAGCCTCGCACCCTTGACTCCACGAGAGGCGTGAGGCGGAAGAGAATCCGCACGAGGTAGACGTCGGCAATCTCCTGGACGAGATACAGATGACTGCCTTGTCGGTGAGCAGAGGTGGTCCTACAGGTCGCGAAGCGCTACGAGAGCTCGCCCCACCACAAAACGGGCCCTAGCGGACTCGACGCCGTCAGACGCGCAGGCGCGGCGGGTAGCCCTGGGCGGTGGTCGCCCCCGACAGCGATGCCCTCCTGGTGGGCCGGCGGTGCGACGACGCTGCCGGAATCACGTGACAGCCGCGCGGATCTGCATTGACAGTGGCGTCGGACATGTTGCTCGCTCCCGTTTCGGGTCCGCCAGTAGCCCTGTGACAAGGCATGGGTGGCCGTGGATTCCTAAGATTGCCCCCGGTCACCTTGGTGAAGGTGCAAGGGTGTCGAGATGGACGCTGGAGTGGCTGCCCTTCTCGGTGCGGCAGTGGGAGGTCTCCTCGGCGCGGGTGGGACCATCGGCGCGGCTGCGCTGTCCGGACGAGCTCAAGGGCGCAGCCAGCATTCACACTGGCGACGCCAGGGACGGCGCGAGGTTTACAGCCGATTTCTTGAAGCCATCAGCGCGCACCAAGAGGCACTCGGGAACCTCTCCTCTATGGCATACGCCGCGATCCGGGGAGATCACTCCCCGGAGGAACTCAATGTGGCCTGGCAGGAGGCATCAGCTCTACTTCCCGCAGTACGAACCGCCGGCCCAATTGTCGTGATCGAAGGGCCACGCAGCGTCGCCGAACTAGCCGAAGACATCGTGAACCTCGCTACCACGGCGACTAGCAACGCCCGGTCCTATTCCCTTATCCACGCCCGACAGGCGTACACCGACTCGGCGTTGGGGCAACGCTCCCGGAACGTGAACGAAGCAGCCTCAGAGCTGAAACAGAAGCTCTCAGCCTTCGCCGATTTGGCGCGGAATGCCCTGGATGCCCCGGATGGCGTCCATTCATGACGCATGGCCCCCTCTGCGACCCACGCCGGGCGATTCCGCCAGGCAAGTCTTTGCGGCCTCCTGGAGGAGGGCTGGACATCCAACGTGAGCCGTCCGCGGAGTCGGTGCCACCTGGTGGCCGGATGCGCAACATGTACGTACTCCACTCCCATTGGCCGGGGTTGATACCGAAGAGACGGATGAGGTTGACCGGTTCGGCCGTCCAGCGAGCATCGCAGGGGCAGCATAGGCGAGGCATGTTCGCCGGCCGCAGCCATCGCACGCAGGGCGGCGAGGAAACAAGCAGCAGGGCAGGAGCAGAACACGTGACCGAGCGAACCATCTACCTCGACCCCGACCCACGCGACTGGCGCTCCCGGAAGATCCGCGTCCGGGCCACTCGCTGGTACGCCAAGATCAGCCTCGATCGTGATGGGTACGTCGACTCCACTTCCTCGCGTAGAGACGACCTCGAGCTGCCCACCGCCTACACAGAAGCCGTCGACAGGGCGCGCGACGCGTCAATCGACCGCATCTGGTACGACGGCTTCCCGGGAAGCTTCTCGTGTGGGAACGGCCCACGTTGGGTCGATCTGTTCGTCCAGTTCCCGCATGCCGAGGCCACGGTCGAAGCGCTCCGCTTAGCCGAGCTCGAACGCGACTACAGCGGGCTCCATGCGCTCGCCGACCGGCTGGCGCTCCCCATCGATGACTGGCTTGCTCCTGGCGAGCGGGAGCTGGTCCGCGGCGTCGACTTCGACTCGCAGCCCGGCGCGTTTCTGAGGTTCCTGCGCGGCAAGGCCAAAGGGCGCGGAGTGCGCCTCAACGGTCGGGCGACCGCCGGGAGCGTGTGGGTACGGCCGACGCTGTCGCTCGCCGAGAAGCAGCGACGGGAGATGTTTCCCGAGCAGTACCCCGGCTGGGAGGATCGCTGGACCGGTTACGTCGAATCGGAAAATGCGCCCGTCCGTCCCTGGGTGGGCGGCCGAGACCAGGGCCTCAGCTACGGCGCAACACCCGTTCATTTCCGCGCTGTGGAGACGCCGGGTAGCCGCGATTGCCCTTGTGGCATGGACTTGCGGGAGCCTTTTGGCGACGGCAAGGAGCACACCGCTCACCACGCGGCGTGGGCTTTCGGCATTCGGGTACCCAGGAACCTGGAGTGGTGGGGTGATCTGGCCGTCGTGACGACGCAGTCACCCATTTCGTGGAGGAAGCTGACCTACCAAGTGGCGCGGATGCCACAGAAAGAGAACCACTACGACTTTCGCTCGTGGTCCCACCTTGACGAGCCTGAGGCGACCCCCGACAACATGCGCGCATACCTCTTGAAGGTGAACGGGTACGTCATCGGCTACCTCGCCGCCCATGACACCAGCGAGCACCGCAGCTGGGATCTGATCGACGGGTCACAGTACGGCGACGAGGATGACACCCTGCGCCCACAGATCATCCTCGTCTGGGTGGCGGACTCCTACCGCCGTCAAGGCGTCGGCGCCACGCTCGTGCAAGCACTCGCCGACGACTTCGGATGCCAGATCCCCGATGTGTCCTGGTCGAGCCCGGTCAGTGACGCGGGCCAACGCCTCGCACGCCGGGTGTCACCCGCAGGCATCTGGGTCAGCTGACCCGCCGGCAGGTTCCGTGCCGCCGGCCGGCGGGCAGTACCAAAGGTAGGCGCTGCCCGCCGAAGTTGCTCCTACCCCTCGTGGTCCGCGGCCGCCAGTAAGCCTCAATAAGACATGACGTGCAGTCCTCAGACCAAAGGTTCACTTCGGATGCCTGCCCCCGAAATGGCTACCGACGGCGCCTACGCGGACAGAGACCGTCAACATCTCTGAAGGTCCTCGGCGATCTGTGCCGCCATGTGGCGTGCGGGTTCGAGGCGCGGATCCTCGGGGTGGGCGTCCGGGACCAGGATCTTCGCGCAGATAAACAAGATCATTAGCTTGCCATCCCGGCTCTCCAGATCCTTGGACCGTTCGCGGCGGACGCGCTCCGCCAGAACCGGAACGGCAAGGGAGTTGCCCCACAGTGACGCAGAATCCAACCCTTGAGGAGCCACGCCCCAGTCCTCCCAGTCGAACAGGCAGAACTTCGGCCCGGTCACGTTCGCCCAATTCAGATCCGCGTGCGCCGGCAGCCACCGTCTCACTGTCGCATCGACACCACCGGGGAGAAAACGATGGACCGCTTCAGCGACACGGCTCTGCGTGATCATCACGGTGTCTGGGGTGGCGACGCGCCTCGTGTGCTGCTCGGCCAAGGCATCCAGCGACGTATTGAACGCCTGCCACCAGTCGTCCGGCAGCGCCGGCTCGGCGGCTAGGACACTGTTGCCGACGGGCGCTCCGGGCAGAAGGTCCGTCTCATCGGCCCGCCACATCACGGCGTCCCCAGGCTGTCTCCACGCAGCTCCTCGATGCCATTGCGGCTTCGACACCCCCTCCAGAAGAGCAGCGCATTCGGTGCCGTTCCAGCCTTGGCTGCCGATCTTGTCAAAGCAACGCCGCTCAACCCGCACCCACGTGCCACGATCTGTAGGCGCCCCCAGCGTTCGACGCTTGCGCACCAGAGAACCCCGGTCCAATTGTGTTCGAAGTGCACGCTCGACCTCGTCGAGCACGCCATCGAGCGGCTCAACTCGCAGATCTGCTGACGCGTTGGCAGATGAGGAAGATGACACCGGACCTCCTTGGGGGCGGACCGAAAGCTAGCAAGAAACCGGGATATCCAATCCACTTACCTGCTGGAGAGCAGCCCGAATGCCAAAAGTTGGAGCGCTGATTGGGACGTCTCAGCGAGACAGGCTGTGACGCCACTGTCGCTCACATGCCGCCTGACCGTCCGAGGACGACGATTCGAACGCCGTTCAGTGCCGTGACGGCAATGCGACTGCGTTCGTCTTCGCACGGTTCGATGGCGAAGCGCGCGAGACCCTCGACGGCCCGCAACGGGGAGTCCTATCGTCGCCCCAAGAGATCACTCGCGGGACCAGAGGTTATGCAGTCCCAGCAGCTACGTGACGCTCGAACCAGTTAGCCTCCCGGCTGCCCGTTTCCGTACGGCACGGTCTGTGCTCAGCGCAGCGTCGGCGAGCAGGTGGATGCGCCAGTACAGCTGGAGTCGGCCTTCGGCCGTGGCATCGGGTCGACTGACAAGAGCGAGTACGGGCGTGGGGTCGTCGAGGTCAAGGCGTACGGCGAGGCGAGCGAGGTCGGACAGATGGTCGCCGAAGATGGCCAGCTCCCAGTCGATGAGCAGTCGGGAACCGGCGGGTTCGCGAAGGAGGTGGCCTGGCTGCAAGTCGTGATGGAGCAGCACTGGCTGGATGGCGCTGTCGCTGACGTCGACTTCTTGGTGAAGGCGTCGGGCCACGGCGCGTAGGGCCGGGGCGGCAGCCGCGTACGTGCGCAGGCGGTCGTGGAGGTAGTCGGTCCAGCTGTGGTGTTGTCGACCGTCGGCGAGGCGGCCGAAGTGCGTGCCGGGGATGCGGTGGATGACGGCCAGCGGTTCGGCGAGGTCTGCCAGGAACCGGTCGATGGGCACAGGCTTCGCGTGTAGTGCGGCCTGCGCGGTCCATGGAGGGGTGCTGCTGCCGCTGGACGCGGCGAGCAGCTGTGGACATGGGGCACGGTGGCTGGTCAGGAGGCGGAGAGCGGCGGCTTCGTTGGCGGCGCGGCTCGGGTCGCCGTAGTGCTTGAGGATGTACGGCGTTGGTCCTTCCACCGACCAGACGCGGTTGGCCTGGCCGGTGGTGATCTCGCGGGCGCTGAGCGGGACGCGGCCGTCGATACCGTGCATAGCGCTGTCAGGCGACATCGCCGAGGTAGGTGCCGGGGGGCTTGGGCGTCTCCGTGAGGGAGGCGATTGGCTGGCGGATGGCCTGCGGCAGCAGGTTGAGGGCAGGGACCTTGCCCAGCGGTACCCACTCCAGGCCGGTCTGCACCTCGTCCTGGGCATGGCCGCCGAGCTGGCCGGGACCGCTGGTGGGGGTGCAGAGGAAGATCGCTTCGATGCGATGGGTGTTGGCTTCGCTTTCGGGGTGGTCGTGGTTGGCGCCGATGTATTCACGGAGCCACAGCAGCCGCTCGACGGTGACGGTCAGGCCGGTTTCCTCGTCGACTTCGCGCGCGACGGCGTCGCCGAGACTCTCTCCGGGGTGTTGGCCGCCTCCAGGGAGGAAGTAGCACTCCTGGTCCTCCCAGACGGCACGCATGAGGAGGATCTGGTCGTCGTGGAGGACAACGGCTTTGGCGGAGGTGCGAATTTCGGGGGTGGCGGATTCAGTCACTTGCTGGTCCAACTTCCTGGTGTGGATTGGGTGGTGCTTCAGCGCTCAGTCTTGCCGAAGGTGGTCGCGTGTCCGGTGATGCGGCGGAAGATCATCCGCCAGGGGCCGACGAGACGGATGAACGGTTGGGCGGGGCTGCTTGCGATCAAGCCTGCTCGGCGGCCGCGTGTAGGGCATGGAGCAGCAGCGATGCGGCCGGTTGGGGATACGACCGCGGCATGGAGGGCAGGGGCCAGCCCGATGAGTCGGACGGTCAGGACAGGGCCATGCAGCAGGACGCCCGTGAGGGCAAGCGCAGACCACAGCGGACCGGCCCACCCGGCGGAGACGATCGCGGCGGCGATCAGCGGGGCGCCGGCAGCCCAGGCCACCTCGTCGGCCCATTCCCGGAGTACCAAGAGCGCCTTGCCGATGCGGGTGAGAGCGCTCGGCAGGTGAGCGACGGCCTTCGCATGGCGGTCCGGTCGGGCTGACGTGTGGAAGGCGAGGGCGTGGAGGTTGGTCAGGCCGTGTGGCTCGGTGTACGGCTCGTCCAGGACGGCGACGGTGGCGGGTGCGATGTCGGCGCCGAGGAGGGAGAGGCGGTGGCCGGTGCCGAGATCCTCCATGGGTTCGGGGAAGCCACCGAGGGTTCGTAGGGTCGGCAGGTGGACGGTCATGCCACAGCCGACGCCGTAGACCATTGGCCGCAGCAGTGTCCTTATAAAGCTAGGGACTTGGGTGGTGGTGAGCCATTGCGTCAGGCGGATTCGGGCGAGTTCGATGCCGAGTGAGCGGCGGAGCTGGTACAGCCATTCCCCCGCCAGAAACAAGCCGGTGCTGCCAGGCGGAAAGGGACGGCGGCCGAGCAGCGGCAAGCGCTGCTGCTGGATCAGGGCCGGTGGCCGGCCGGTGAGGGCCCTGTGGCGAGTAGCCGTCTCGGCGAAGGCGGTCAGCGTACGGACGTCCGGGGTGGCGTCGGCGTCATAGACGCAGAGAAAGGTGCTGTCCGCGTCGTTCTCGTCGTGCCAACCGAGAGGGCCGAGAATCTCGTCGACGCGGTCAACGGCGTGGTTGAGCTGTCCGGCCTTACGGCCGCCAGAGTCAGGTTGGTGCAGGTGCACCAGACGCAGCCCCACGGCTGGCTGGCCTTCGGCCAGGGCGGCGACGGTTTCGCGTGTCGTGGGCTCTGAGTCGTATAGCTCGGCGAGAAGGGGGAGGCGCTTCTCCCTGGGCGCGGCGTTGACCTCGTCAGCGACGTCGCCGCAGCGGGCGCGGGGGAATGCCCCGCGCAGTTGCGCCTCGGTGAGGCAGCTGGTGTCCGCCAGTGCCCGAAGGCGACCACGGTCGCGCCGACGGGCGTTCTCTTCTCGTTCGGTGGTGATGGCGACGACCACTGCACGTTCTCGTGGGTAGTCGAGGGCCGTGAAGGCGGCGATCGTCTCGGGGGCAAGGGTTTGCTCGCGGAGCATGGGCAGCAGGACCACCAGCCAGGGCCCGTCCTCGTCGGCCGAGACGGGGTCTCGGCGTGCGTTGTCCAGCAGCCAACGGGCACAGAGTTCGACTGCGACGAGTGCCCAGAGCCCGCGGGCCAGCAGGAGCACGAGCAGGACGGGAACGGCGTAGTGGAGCCACAGTTCGGCCAGCATCATCGTTCGTCCTCCAGCAGGCGGTAGACGGAGCGAACTTGATCGGCGATGCGCGGCCAGGCGAAGAGCTCGGCGCGCTCCCGGGCCGCGGCACGTCGTGCAGCGTGGGCTGCGGTTCCGAGTTCGCCGATGAGGGTTTCGACGGCTTCGGCGGCGGCAGCTGCGTCACTGGGCGGTGTGAGCGAGGCGGCCGAGCCGTGGCCCGTGTAGTACGAGATGCCTCCGGTGTCGGTGGCGACTACCGGGGTTCCGCAGGCCAGGGCTTCCAGGAGGGCATTGTTGGCGGTCGCCTCCGTCAGGGGGAGGAAGACGGCCGTGGCCTGGCGGTAGAGCTGGGTGAGGGTGAGTTCGCTGATTCCTTCCAGCACGCGCACGGCCGGGTGCCAGGTGCGCCGGTCGGCCTGACGGGTGACGACGGCGAGCTCGATGTCGTTGCCGTGCCGTCGATGGAGCTGGTCGTGGACCGTGTCCAGGACGTCCCAATCGCGCAGCCACCAGCCCACAGTCAGGATCAATGGTCGGCCGCCGGGCTTCGGGACTCCTGACGGCGCGAAGGCGGCGGTGTCGATGCCGTGCGGGATCAGGTGCACGCGCTCCTCGGACAGGTGGTTGGCAAAGAAGGCCAGCTGGTCAGGGGCGAGGGCGATGATCTGGCTTGCGTGTGCGGCGAGCCGCCGCCAGTTCGTGGCCGGCATGAAGCGGGCCAGGTGTGCGGGTGGCTGGTGATAGGTGACGGCGGTCGGGCCCGGTCGGTGGCGGGAGAACCAGAACTGCTCGTCGCCGTAGAGGATGTGGGCGGGCCCGCGTCTGGCGAAGACGCGTGCATCCGTGGCGAAGTGTTCGGCCGGGTAGAACGGCAGGGGGCAGCGGCGGCGAAGCCAGTGATGGGCTGCGGTGGCGATCTTCTGGCTGGTGATTCCCCGTGGCGCGGTGATGCGCTCGGCTTCCGGCAGGTAATCAAGGAGCCGGTCGTAGCCCCCATGGTGGCTGTGCCAGGGGACGCGGACGGCCGAGGCGATCACGGTGTGCGGCACGGTGCCACCGCCCTCGCGACTGGGGGCAGCAGACTCATGTCTCGGAGCGCCGGCGCAACTGCCGTGGATCTGGTGAGGTGCAGCACGGGCAGCTCATGCGGCTTGCTGGGGCCGAGGTGGTGGCGCCAGCGACGGCGGTGCTGACGGTGATGGGCCGGGCCCCAGAGGAGAATCGAGTCCCGGGCGAACAGATGCCGGAAGGTCTCCTGGTTGCCGGCGAACAGCTCCTCGCCACGGGCGGCTCGCCGGAATGAGCGCTTGAGCAGCCGGGGCAGGCAGGTGCGCAGGGGGAGGTCGAGCCAGATCGCCAGCTCCGCGTGGCCCAGCAGCATCTCGCCGACAGGTCCGCCGTAGTTGCCATCGGCGATCCAGGTCTCTGCGCCGAGCGCTTCCCTGGCCCGCTTCTGGAAGATCACGGCGTCGACCGGCGTCCAGCCCGCTCCCCAGAACAGGTTGTCGAGGTCCAGGTGAGGCAGTCCTGTGTGACCGGCGATCTCGGCGGCGATGGTCGATTTTCCAGAGGCCACGGGACCTACAACAGCGATGCGCTTCGGGATCACGAGAGCCTCCTGGCAACGGTGTCGGCGAGGCGTTCCAGCAAGTGGGGAGTACGCACACCGGCGGTGACCCTGAACACCGGGACTTTCGTGGCCAGGTCGTCCAGCACCTGACCGGCCTGAGCACGCAGTCCCTCCACCGACCGGCCCCGACAGACGAACCATGGGTGAAGCCAGTCCTCGTCGTCCGGGGTACAGCACGCGGCGGCCAGGTCGGCACGGGCGGTTTCGCCGTGCAGCGGCTGGATGCTGAGCGGGGTGTCATCGTCGCGAAGCCGGGGCAGAAGCACGAGGCGCAGTGGAGCGCCCTCGCGGACCTGGGCCGCGAAGGCGGCGGCGAAATCCCGCGGGGTGCAGCTCGCCTTCTGATCCGTACCGAACGTGCGAGGGAGCACCCGGTGCGGTGGCAGGGCCTCGCGCGGCGTCAGAGCGGACAGTGTGCCTCCCGCGATGCGGATGGACAGTGGGACACCGATGACGTCGGCCGCATTCTGAGTGAGCATCGCGCGATCGGAGGCCACCAGGTCCGCTCGGCGGTGGCAGGCGAGAGCGGCGAGCACGGTGGTCTTGCCGGCTGTGGTGGGTCCGGCGATGAGCACCCCGTTTCCGTCGATGGACGCCGCGGCGGCATGGAACGCGGTCCAGCCCCGGTCTTCGCCGCACCGCATCACGACTTCCCGGACGATGCGCAGCAGATAGCGCTCTCCGCGATGTGCATCAGGGTCGAGGACGATGTGCAGGCGCCCGGTGGAGTCGTGCGCATAGAGATGATCCTGTGACAGGTGCGAGCGGGGATGAGGGCGCCACCAGTCCACGTCACCCACCCGCGACCGCAGGTACGGCTCGCCGCGGAACGGCTCGACGCACCGGCTTTGCACCGTCTGGAGGCGGGCGGTCCGGTCTACGAACAGCTCACGGTTGCGGCGGATACGGATGCTGGACAGCCGACCACAGGGTGGGGCCAGCGCGGCCTCGGGGACGAAGCTGTGCAGGTGAGTGCGCTGTTCGACGGCGAAGTCCTGGTCCACCTCGACATCGAAGACGTGTCCGGCGAAGGTGACGGACGTCGTCGTGGTGGTGGTCATGAGCGGCTCCCCGCGGGAACCGCGTCCTGGCTGCTGAGAAGCTCCTCGGTGGCCCCCGTGACCAGACGGCGTGCGATATCGACGCCCATCTTCACCGCGTGGTCCATGTTGCCGATCTCGTACCGCCAGGTACCGAACCGGCCGCGAGGGTAGATCGCTTGGCCTTCCAGCCACGGCACCGTCAACGCCAGCGCCTCGTCCCGGTCCAGAGTGGGGATCGGGTAGGCGTACGGGATCATCTCCACATGGGCTGTGGCCAGCTCGGCCAGCCCGGGAACCAGGCGATGTCGCCGCAGCGCAGCATCGGCGGCTTTCGCCAGGGCACGCTGGTTGACCCGAGTCCCGGGCATCACGGAGATCTCCGTCATCCATGAGCTGAAGGCGGTGGTGTCGGCGCCGGGGACGTTGGCAGGCGCGTACTTGCTGAAGTTGGTGGCGCGGTAGAACGGCACGTCGTCCTCTGGGAAGTAGAACCATGACCGCTCGTCCAGGGTGGGGGCTCGGTATCCGAGGCCGACCATGGCGACGGTGGTGTGCTTCAGCCGGCGGGCCGCCTCCCGTACGTCAGGTGGGCTCGTCGTCGTCATGGCGGCGAGTCGGTCCAGTGGCATGGTGGCCACGACCTGGTCGTAAGGGACCGCCTCCCCGCTCTCCAGTCTCACGAGGCAGGCGCTCGGGTCGATCGATGTGGCTGGGGCTCGGGTGCGAACTCGGTGGCCCAGGCGGGCGCCCAGTCGTCGCCAGATCTCTCCAGTTCCCCCGATGGAGGGGAAGGCAAACTTGGAGTTCGGTCCCCACCGCTGCATGGGGGCCTTGACACCGTAGAAGGCTGCCAGGATCTCGTCGAGGTCGACCGGTGCCACTCGCTCCGCGACCCAGCCTGCGCTCATCTTCTCTGGTGAGATCGCCCAGACCTTGGTGTTGTACGGGGCGAAGAAGCGCTCGACGAGGCCGCTTCCGTACTGGGCCTGGAGCCACGTCGCGAAGTCGGTGTCGGTCGGCAGGGTCTGTTCGCGCTGTTGGCAGGCGTGGGTCAGCGACACCAGGCACGCTTCGGCGTCGGCCTGCGGCAAGCAGTGGAGGTGCTGCTGGAAGGGGTAGGGCACCCAGCGGTCGCGGAATCGGATGTACGAGGACCGGTCGTGGTGCAGCAGTTCATGCGGGGCGAAGAGCTCGCCCAGGAGCCGGTCGAACTCTCCGAAGTGAGAGAAGACCACGTGGCCACCCAGGTCCCAGGTGAAGCCGGCACGATCGACCACGGATGACGCCAGCCCCCCGACGGTGGGCGACGCCTCCAGCAGGGTCCAGTTGCGGTGGCCGAGCCGGTCCAGTTCGCTCGCGCACGCCAGTCCGCAGGGGCCGGCACCGAGGATGACGATGCGGCCGGGTAAGGGATCTTGGGCTTTGGGCATGGATTCCTCTTTCCTGTAAAGGCGTTCGTGATCGGTGTGAACAGGTCGCATCCCCGTCAGATCTCGCCTTTGGGCGTGCGAGGGCCAGGGGCAGTGATCTTGAAGGTGATCCAGACGGTCTTGCCGATGCCGTGCTGCTCGTCCACGCCCCACCCATCGGACAGTTCGTCTACCAGGAGCAGGCCGCGACCCGAGGTGTCATCAAGGCGCGGATGCTTCCGATGCGGCCGGTCCGCATCCTGATCGTGAACCTCCAGCCGAACCACCGATCCGCTGATGACTAGCCGTGCCCGAAATCCGAAGCTGGGCGGACCTGCATGTACGAGCGCGTTGGTGGCGACCTCTGACAGGCACAGACACACGTCATCGAGGCGGTCCCGGACTCCCCAAGACGACAGAGCCTCGACGGCGAACTTGCGTGCCTCACTCACGGACGAGCCGTGTGGAGAGAAGGTCCGCTCGCGCCGCAGGGGTGGTCCGCTGTCGCTCCAAACGGCCTCCGCACGCCGAATCGCGGTACGGGGCTCTGCCTGTCGCCGCATCGCGCTGTCTCCTGCTGCTGGCATTGCCGGAACACCACCTCGTCGCTCGCGTTCAGGGCGGGCATCGAGCCTGACGTCCAAGCGGCACGCCTCACCACGACATGAGTGCCGACGTCTGATTCGGGCTTGGCGAAGTGGACGACATGGGTACCGTCACGTTGCCGCCGTCTCCACCGTCATCTCCTCGCACACGGCAGCTCTTACTCCCGTATGGCGGCATGGCGGGGCTACCGTCGAACCGACGAGCCGACCGGAACCCATCGGGGGATTGATGGCTCAAAGGCCCACTCTTCTACGGACATTGATCACCAGACGCCACTGGCAGGTGTTCGAAACCTTCAAGCTTCACTTCGAGCGCACGGCCAACGAACTCGCCGAACAGGACCGTGATCCGACGCTTGTCGGCCTGACGGTGTCGAAGCGGCAGTTTGAGCGGTGGTACGGGGGCGAGGTGAAGACCCGCCCCTACCCGGCCTTGTGCCGGGTACTGGAGGCCATGTTCCGACACCCCGTCGACGTCCTGCTCGGTCCAGCGGACGAGGGCGGTGCCGCAGTCGATGCCGTTCCCCAGCTTCGGCTCGTCATGCCGACACGGCCGCCGTCGCCCTCGCTCGAAACCAGCGAAGGAGACAGCGGCTTCGACGGCGTCGAGTTCACCAGCAGACCCGTTCCAGGCGACAACGCCGGCCGGGACACGTTAGAGAGGCAGGTCGCCATGGCAGCTCGCCGTGCATTCCGCTTCAGCGCGATGGCAGAAGGCAGCAACGTAGGCCCCGAGACCCTGGACGAGCTCCACCAGGAGGTACGTCGTCTAGCCGCCGCCTACCCGCAGCTGCCGCTGGCCCCCCTCCTCGGCGGCCTCGTCGAAGTCCAAGACCTCTCCTTCCGCTTCCTCGAACACGGCCATGTCCGCCCCGGCCAGGCCCGCGAGTTGTACCTGCTCTCCGCCATCACCTCCGGCATGCTCGCCAAGGCCAGCCACGACCTCGGCGACCCGCGATCGGCGATGACACAGGCCCGGACCGCCTACGTCTGCGCGGACAACGCCGACCACCACGGCATGCGCGCCTGGGTCCGCGGCCTGCAATCCCTGATCGCCTACTGGGACGGCCGACACCAGGAAGCCTCCAAATACGCTGCCCTCGGCATCTCCCAGGTGGCAGGCGTAACCGGCACCAGCGCCGTATGGCTGTCTTGCTTGCAAGCCCGTGCCGGAGCCGCACTCGGCGATGTGGCAGCCGTACGGGAATCGCTCGCAGAAGCTGAACGGGCGCGCGATGCGGCGTCCCCCGACGACCTGGACGAGTTCGGCGGCATCATGACCTTCCCCGTACCACGCCAGCTCTACTACGCCGCCGACGCCACCGCCTGGCTCCCAGACGCCCCCGAGGCACAACAACAGGCCGAAGCGGCCGTCGCCGCCTACCGCCAAGCGGAACCTGAAGAGTGGGCTTTCGGCGACCAGGCCGGCGCCCACACCGACCTTGCCCTCGCCCGCATCCACGCCGGAAGCCTCGACGGTGTCGACGAGGCCATGCGGCCTGTTCTCGACCTGTCCGCCGATCAGCGCATCAACGGCATCGTTGCCTCGGTGCGGCAGGTCCACACCGCGCTTCGGGATCCCCGGTGGCTCACCGCACCCGAGGCTCGCACGACACGGGAGGAAATCGAGGCGTTCACCGCGGCTCCTGTCGCCGCCCTGCCCAGGTAACACCGCCTGCGAGTAGGGTCCCGACCATGCATCCGGTCGACATCGCAGGCCCCCGGCTTCAGTTGCGCGAACTCACCAGCGACGACGTGGACGCCGTACACGCCATCTACGGCGACGCCGAGGCCACCCGCCACCTGAGCTTCGAACCCCGAACTCGTGAACAGGTCGGGGAGATCGTCGCCCGCTCCATCGCCTCCTCCGGCGAGCAACCCCGTACCGAATACGCCCTCGGTGTGGTCCGCAAGGAGGAAGGGGACCTGGTGGGCTTCGCCCGCCTGGCGCTCGACCCGCACGCCCAGAAGGCCGCCACCATCGGCTTTGCCCTGCGCCCCCACACATGGGGAGCGGGCCTGGGCGCCGAAACCGTTCACCTCATGTGCGACCTCGGCTTCAACCGCCTTGGCCTGCACCGCATCTGGGCCGCTCGTGCACCGCTGAACTCTGCCTCCGCCAAGACCCTGCTACGCGCCGGCATGACGGAGGAAGGCCGCATTCGGGAGCACGTGTTCGTACGAGGAGCGTGGAGGGACTCGATCACGTACT
Source organism: Streptomyces sp. NPDC127097 (assembly GCF_042724075.1). Taxonomy (NCBI): domain Bacteria; kingdom Bacillati; phylum Actinomycetota; class Actinomycetes; order Kitasatosporales; family Streptomycetaceae; genus Streptomyces; species Streptomyces sp. NPDC127097. The sequence continues at coordinate 80,372 of NZ_JBHXFI010000015.1, forward strand.
CGGTCCTGGATCACGAATGGCGGGAGTCAGACGGATCCGCGACGGCCAAGGGATGACAGTCACCACGCCGTGACCAAGCGCAGAGCGCCCGCCGGCCATGACCGACGCATGCGGTCATGGCCGATGCATCAGCACCGCGTTCGGCCTACCTCCTATCGGGTCAGCAGATCCACGGAGGCGCTCGGCGTCATCCCCTGGACCAAGGCATGGGCTCGGGGCGGCGATACCACCACCAAGCCTTCTGCGCCGAACCAGCTGTCGGCTCATCATGGCCATCGACGATGACGTGTTCTTCGTCGTCGACCGTCAACTCTTGATAGAGGCTGTCAACCTTGTCGAGGTAGCGCTTGTACAGCGTGGCCACGTTCTCCGGGAGTTGGCGCAGATACCCTTCGATGTCATCGCGATATCCGAGCACTTCCCGGTAGAAGTCCACGGGGTACCAACCAGATGGCTCCCAGTCATTCTCGGCGCGTCGAGATAGCTTCTCCCACGCCCCCAGGTATGACTTGGCGATGCGTGCCACCTCGGCAACCTCAGCTGTGATGGTCAAACCATCCGCTTCGCCGCCGGCCCCCTTCAGCGACTGGAGGGATTCCGCAAATGAATCGGCCAGAGGTGTAGCAATCTTCTGCTCACGCACTACTTCCGGAAGGTTCATCACAGGAACATCCGGCAAACCATCAACAAATGCCTCAACGGCTGTGACTGTGAATGCTGGCTCGTCATCGTCTGACTCGCTCAGCCGGGCCCGTGTTGTCAGCCCCTCTGGGGTAACCAACCAGTGAGCGCTCATGGCGCTCTCCTGAGGAGGGTACAAGACGGACGTGCCAAGCATGCTCGCGAGCGCTGCGGAGAATTCGGCTTCTGGAGGCTGCTGCCCCACCGAGTCCTGAGCGTAGATATCCAGGGATAGCGACACGTTGCCCAGGACGCGCGAGTATTCGCAGGACGCCAGGGCATCCCAGTTGCGGTCCTCTTGATCGCCATCAGCGTCGGCAACATCCACTTCTCTCAATTGAACTCGGAAGATCGCAGCGAGAGCTTCAGCCATGACGCCCGGGTCACAGCTATCAACGAGGAAAAGATTATACGTCATGGTGTGTAAGTCCCGTTGTAGATGGCCATGGCCTTTTCGACGACTTCCGGGTTGTTGACGAAGCGAGGGTTACGCGTCAGTTGCGGAGCCGCCGAGAGATCCCCCTTAGCCTTTACGATCTGCGATAGCGCCGCATACTCATTCCGGTCCATTTCCACAAACCCTGGACCCTTGGCAGGGTATACGGTCCCGTTCTCATGGACACCGTAAGTGCGACCGTTGATCTCATAACGCTCACCGTCCGGCAGCCAGGTCGCCTTCCCTTCAGCGATGCCGGCGATATCCTTCTCGACCTCCTGAGAATATCCCGGGAGGATGATGGTGTTCTCTTCTTTGATGTTCTTACCCGCTCGACCTGCGCCACCAATGGTATGCCGATCGTTTGGCCGCTTGAGTGTTTTCCCGGCCGCAGGTCCCTTTATATTGCCTAAGGTTTCCCAGCCACTGGCCTTGGGAGTTCCGGAGGCTCCCCCACCGCTGCCCTCTGTGTTGCGCATCAAGGGGCGCCCGGTCGGGCCGACAGGGCCGACTGGCCCCTCGCCGGCCATCACGAGGCGCGGGCCACCCACATCCAGCTTCATCTTGCCGAAAGCGTTCTTGAAGCCGCCAGCGTCGCCTATAGCCTTCGCGGCGCGGCCCGCGCCGCCCAGGGCGCCCCCCAGCAAGACCCCAGTGGCTCCGGCCTGCTTGATCTCATCTAGGTTGATGCCCTTCTGGTCCCCCAGAAGGTTGCGGCCGCCCTGGGCGACGACCACGTCGACGGTGATGGCTTCGATGCCGCCGATGGCGGCAGTGGCCAGGACCGTTCCGGCGATCTCGGTGACGGTGGCAGAAACGGCGATGCCCGCCGTACTCGCTGCGGCGACGATCGCTTCGGTGGCGCCGACTGCCGCGAGCTCGGTGATACCGCCGGTGAAGACGGCCAGGGCCGTACCGACGACCAGAACCGCGCCGGCGATCTCCAGCTCGTGCTCGATCTTCTTCTTGGCCTCGGCGACCTGGTCCGCGTACTTGTCCAGGGCCTTGGCCATGTCGCGGGCGGCGCTGGCCACGTCGTCGAGGTAGCCCTTGCCGCCGCCGTGGTACTTGCGCCAGAACTCCCCGAACGCATCGATTGACTTGCCCTTGTTGTTGTCGATGACGTCCTGGGCCTTCTTGTGGCAGGCAGCAGTGCAGTCCTCGACGTCGTCCGCGTACGTACGCCAAGCACGGGCGGCTTCCCGGAGTTCGTCCTCGTCGCCCTCCGGCCACCACATGCCGGTGAGGTCCTGGACGATCTCCTTGGCCTTGTCGGCGGCGCCCACTACTTACCGCCCTCGAAGCCGGATTTGGCCGAGTGGTCGGCGTCTTCGTGGTTGGCGGCCATGTCGTTCATGGCTTTGGTGATGCTGGACAGGCCCTTGACCAGGGCTGCGGCTGCCTTCGCGATCTGTGCCTGATGTGGGGCGTAGGCGTGCTCGAACTTTTTGCCCTGCTCGTCACCGCCCCACGGCTCCCCCAGCCCGCTCAGTGTGTGGCGAAGCTTGGTTGTCGCCCGTTCCAGGGCAACAGACTCTCGATGGAACGTTGGAGCGGCGGACTTGAGTTGGTCGGTGTCTATGTCAAAGCCGTCGCCAGCCATGCCGTGCCTCCCCGTTGGCCGTGTACTCGTAACCCGTCGCGAGCCGCCGACAATGCGTCGGCTCACAGATAGCGACCCTCGCATACGGCACTGACAATCGCCCTGGTGGGAGCGGGTTTCAGCCACGGTATGACGCTGCCCGAGTAGTGGCAGGGCAAGACCGCAGCCCCCTACCAGGCGGGTTCCAGCAGGGGGCGATTCGCCGAGCGCACGTCCAACCGCTCGCTGCACGACCGCAGCAGAGCCACGGTCGTGCAGCGGCGTGTTGGACAGCTAGCGACGCGGGCGGCGCTGCTGCTCGGCTGGTGCCGTAGTTGCCGCCGTTGGCTGGGCGAAGTCGGGCCCGAGGGGCGGGTGTGGAGCCGCGGTCGTGGTGCGGAGGCGGGCTGCTGCGGCACGGCGGTTGGGGATGGGGTTGCGTCCGGTGTGCTGGATGCGGGTGATCAGGACTCGGGCGGGTTGGCGAGCGGTGGCCAGTTCGCGCTGGGCGGCTGCTTCCTTGAGGAGTTGGTGGGGTTTGTGACCGCGGGCTTGGGCGTCGGCGAGGACGGTGGCGAGGGCCGGCCAGCCGGTGTCGGTGAGGATCCGCGCGGCGTGGTCGGGGATGGCGGCTCCTACGTCGCTGGCCAGGGTGCGGCGGGTCTCCTCCTTCGGCTGGCGTTGCACGAGGTCTGTGAGTTCCGGGGTGAGAGCGCGGTCGGCGGCGGTCCGAAGGTGCTGGAGGGCTTGGCGGGCGGCATCGGCTTGGTGGGCGTGGCCCTTGGCCTCATGCCAGCGTCCCGCGACGATTGCGGCCCAGACGAGCGCTGCGACCAGGGCGGCGAGGGAGCTGCCGTCGGGGCCGGTGGCGGTGTGGGCGATGTCGCGGGCCGCGTTACGCAGAGTATGGGCAGCTCGGTCTTCTGCCCGGATCTGGGAGCGCTGGGCCCGTGCGAACGCCTTCGAGGCGGCTTGGAGTTCAGCGCGCAGGTCGGTGGGCGCTGTCTGGGCGGTGGCTTCGATCAGTTCGCCGAGGGCGGTGATGTGCGCCTGGGCTCGTGCGTCGTAGGCAAGGTCGGTGTGGAGACTGTCGAGGGCGTCAGTTGCTCGGTGCCAGGGGGTGCTGGGCTGGGCGCGGCGGGCGGTGGGGTGCTCTTCGGGCTGGCTGGATTCGAGGCGGGCCTTGATCTTGGGAAGGGAGAGGTCGGGGGCGATCTTTCCGCCGGGGTGGAAGATCTGTTCGTCGTCCTTGTTGAGGTCGCCGGGGCGGCCGACGGCGTAGCCGAGGAGGTCGCCGGATGGTCCCCGCTTGGCCTTGACTCGGATGCCCTCGGCTTCGAGGTAGGCGAGGAGTTCCTCGGCGCTTGTGGCGTGGGGGATAGCGGCGCGGATGCGGTGCTGGAGCCAGTCCTTGCTGGTCTGTTCCCAGCCGAGGCGCTGGGCTTTGTGCATTTCGGCCTGGGTGGGACGTCGGGTGCCGGTGCGGTCGCCCTTCTTCAGGCGGCGCAGACCGTAGTCCTTCTCGATCTCGCGGCATGCGTCGCCGACGCGGATGCCGCTGTCGTGGAGTTTGGGGCGGCGGCCGTCTTCGCGGACGGTGGTGGCGAGGATGTGGATGTGGTCGTCTGCGTGGCGTACGGCGATCCAGCGGCAGGCCAGGTCATCACCGGCAGGGGCGATGCCGGCCGCGGCGACGACGCGCTGGGCGATCTCGCTCCATTCGGTGTCGGAGAGGTGGCGGTCTTCGGGTGCTGCGCGGACGGGGCAGTGCCAGACGTGGTCGGTGACAGGCTTGCCGAACTCGCTGTTGCGCAGGCGGACGGGCTCGTCGAGGTGGCGGGCGAGTTCGGTGAGGGTGGCCGTCTCGTCGCGGCCGGGGTCGGGCATGCCGAGCATCGCGAAGCCGGCCACGATGTGCGGGTCGAAGTGTTCGTCGTGGGTTCCTCGGCCGTAGAGGTAGGCCAGCAGGCCGCGGGTGTTGGCGCCGGGCGCCTTGATGGCGGCGATCATGCGGCAAGGTCCTCCCCCGGGTCGGCAGGCTGGCGCAGGGCCTCGGCTATCAGTTCCAGCAGGTGGTGGAGTTCGTCGAGGCGGTGGCGTATGTCGGGTGGGGTGAGGTCACTGTTGAGGGCACGGGCGATCTGGTTGACGTTGACGCCGATGCGGTTGAGCTGACGCAGGACCTGGGCGCGAAACATGTGCGTGCGGCGGCGATCCTCGGACAGGGGAAGGTTGGCAGTGAACCGGCCGGTGATGAAGGCCAGGACGACATCGGCGGCGAAGCCGGACTCGCCCTTGTAGCCGTGCTCGGTGGCGGCCTCCTGAAGGCCGGCGTGCTCGTAGTCGGTGAACCGCAGCGGGCCGACGCGGACGGTGCGCTTGTTGCCGCTGAAGCGACGGATCGTGGGCTGGGCGTTCTTCACGGAGGGCTCGCCGGTGGCGCTCTCGGCGGCGCGGGCGGGGCGGAGGGTCTCGCGTTGGATGGCGTGGAGCGTGTCCGGGTCGGGGCCACCCTCGGCCCCGACCCCTTGGCCCGGCGTCCCCTGGCGCTGGGCCGTCTCCGCCACCCCTGGGGCGGAGATCCCCGAAGGCCGGCCTTGAGTCGGACTCGGGGTACTACTGGCTCCGCCAGGGGCAATCCATCCGAATGCCCGCCGCAAAAGGCCCATCGCTCCAGGGGACTTCGTCAGCAGCCGTGGCTCGTTGTGAGTGGCCTCGGCGTGGTGTGGGTCGTGCGTCATGGGTGGCTCTCCGGAAGGTGCGAGTGGGGCAGGCGGGCTGACGAGGAAGGGCAGGCAGAGTCCAGGCGGTCCACGGCCCCCTCCACAGGTGTGGATGACCAAGCGGTGAGGGGGCGGTGACCGGTGGCGGGGTGACCGGAAGGGTTCCGGTCACCCCATGGGGCGAGCGGTCAGTCCCTATCGGGACCGGTGCCGGAAGCGGCTTCGAGCTCGCGTCGAAGGACTTCCATCACCTCGGTCAGCCGTTCCCCGCTGACCGTCAGTCCCTTGGCCCGTATGGCCTCTTGGACAATGTCTCGGGTGGCTTTGCCCTGCTCTGCAGCGGCGATCCGACCGATCTCCACGAGTTCGTCGACCGTGGCCCCAGCTGGGCGGCCCCCACGTGGCTTGCTGTCCGATTCCCGGAGCTGAGGTTCCGACGACCGGGCGGAACTGCCAGCCGATGGCTCAGTGGCACGGACAGCAGCATTGGTCACTGACTCCGGCCCCTCATCCAACGCCGGTCCCATTCGGCCGATCGGCCAGTCGACCAGCTGGTGGATCTGCCGCATCAGGACGCCGAAGGCCAGCAGCGCGGCGGTCGGGGGTACGGCAGCGACCACATAGTCGAGCAGGGGCTTCGCTCCGGGCCCGCCGGCCCCGCTGACCCCAGCTACGTTCAGCGCGATGGAACCGACCGATCCGGTGGCCGTGAGGGCGATGGCCCACCCATCAGTGAGCCGCCGCAGGCCCGCGCGGAGCATCAGCAACTCCCCCGCGACGATGAACGCATCCAACGTCGCGGGCCAGGCCCATTGGCGTACGGGGGAACTCTTGAGCCCGTGCTGCCCAGCGACCTCGGCAAGGTGCGCGTAGGAGAGCCAGAACCCACCGGCAGTCAGGGCGACGATGACGGTTCCCGCCGCGACGAGCGCATACTGCTCGGCGGTCTGTTTGGTCATCACCTGCTTCCCTCCTGGCCTAAAAGCGCGGCTCCCACCGGTGTCCTGATCGGTGTGGTCGGCGAGTGGTGCGAGGGTGGTCAAGCGGGGTTCTCCTGTGGTGGTGGCGTGGTCCGTCTTGGCCGTCTTGGCCGTTGAAACCGCAGGCCAGAGCAGGTACGGCACAGGCGTTGGCGTTCCGTCTCGGCGGCGGTGCCGACGTATTGCGGCACCGCCGCCCTCGGGTTGGAGCGTGGGGGTGACTGTGGACGGGGCGGATCCGTCTTCCGTCTTGGCCGAAGCTCCTGTGACCTGCGGCGATACGGCAGGGACGCCTAGGACGGCACAAGACGGAGGCGGGAGACGTCCTGGCGGTCAGCGCGCCGTTGGTGATCGCGTTGCCGTCTTGAGCCCGGCTGCCGTCTTGCCTTCACCGCGTTTGACCTGCGGGATCACGGCAGGGACGGCAAGGACGGCAACCGGAGGGGCGGGGCTCAGCCCGAGCTGGGCGCGGAGCCGGGGTCGACCGGGTGCACGGTGGGGCAGTAGCGCCGCCACGCGTCGAGGAACTTGTTGCGCATGTAGCCCTTGAGCTGCCTTCCGTCGGCCATGCGCACGTTGCCGGGCCGAATGTCGAAGTCGGGCAGCATCCTGCTGAGCTCTCGGGCCGTTAGGCCGTCACGTCCCCGCTCCGCCCACGGGGCTTCGGCGTCTTGGCGTAGGTGGTGGAGGAGGTCGTCCCCTGTGGACAGGCTGTCCACCTCACGCTGGGCGAAGAAGACCTGTCGGATGTCGGCGAGGATTCGTGCACCACTGGGGTGGTCCTCCTCGGCCGCCACTTCGGCAGTGACCATCCGCACGCAGGCGACCCGCGCCAGCCGGGGCCATCGTCCGCCTGCCAGATCGGCGACGATCACCAGGGGCTCCCAGGTGTCGGCGGCGCGGTCTTCGACCGGCATGTCCGGCTCCAGGTTCGCGGCCTCCTCCAACAGCGGCATGGCCCATGCGTGGATGCGGTCGCGTATCTCGTGCAGGGCGGGGATGTCGCGGCGGGAGCGGAAGGGCCTGACCTTCTCCCCCTCGGCCCGGCGCCGCATGCGGATGACCACCGACCGGTCCATGACCGTGTCCGGCAGGTCCCCGATTCCCGCGATGGCCGCCATGGCGAAGGTGGCGAACTTGTGCGGGGTGTGGTCGTTGCCGACGACCCGGGTGACGTACCGGCCGCGCTGATGACCGGCGTTGAGCAGGCCACGCGTCTCCTCGTTCTTCTCCGCCACCTTCGGGCCGAAGATGGTGTCGGCCTCGTCCACCAGCAGCGTCGGCGGCTCCTCCTCATTGATCGAGCGGAAGATGGCCGCCGGTGTGGTGTTGATGGTCAACATCGGCTCGTGGACCGTCTCGGTCAGCACGTCCAGAAGCCGCGACTTGCCGCAGCGCTTCGCCGGCCCCACCACCGCCAGACGCGGGGCGTGCTGCCACGCGGGCTGGAGATGCGTCGCCGCTACCCACAGAGTGATGGCGTCCAGGGCCTCCGATGCGGGCGGGATCACGAACTGCGCTATCTGGGCACGCAGTTCGTCCAGCAACTTCGAGCCAGCTGTCGACTCCGCATCGGGTATGGCCTCCAGCCCGCTCGCCGCGTCCGCCTCGTTGGTGCTGCTGTCGGCAGCACCGTCGCTCGGGTCTGCCGCGGTGCTGTCGGCCTGCGCTGCGCGCAGGTGGGCGCCTGGCTGGCCGGGGATGGCCGTGGCGGGCCAGGCCGCTCGGGCGGGGGCGGAATAGGACTCGCGGTTCTCGGGTGCCACTGGGCGGCTCCTCCTCTGGCGGTGTGGGGCTTGCACGCCCCTACCGCCGGGTCGGTTCTCATGGGATTGCTGGGGAGCCTTGGGGCCTCCGGCGTTGCACCGCCGGAGGCTCTCCCCCCTTCTCGCGGGCGCCGCGGTACCGCGAGCGACCACGGACAGTACGGCCACGCCACGCCACAGTCCAGCGTTTCTGTGTCAGCTCAGCGCAGAAGCGCCTGCTGCGCACCAGCCGCTTCACGCTGCCAGTCCCAGCAGGGCCAACAGGTCCGCCGTCACCACCCGGTAGGCGTTGCCGAGTCGCAGCACCTTGCACGGGTACTGATCACGCTTGGCGAGCTCGTACCCCTTGCTCCGCCCCAGCCCCAACGCCCGGTTGCCTGTCTCCAGGTCAACGGCGGCGGGAAGCTCCAGAAGCTCCTCGCGGCTCATCCCCTTCGCTCGCCCGCCAGCTTCGTTCTCGCGCATGCGCACTCCACCCACTACTGAGCCCTCGGCGAACGCGACCATCGCGCCCGTCTCCAGGCCACGGAATCAACGCTAGGCGAGCTAATGTGTCTGCATGACACAACACCGTCGCGACCATGGATATGAGAAGGCCGACGACGAGGACGACGTCCTTGAGTGGGTGGACCAGGTCATGGCCACCGTGGCCGACGAGGTCCGCAGACGACGGAAGGAACTGGGGTGGAGCGCACAGGACTTGGCCGACAAGTGCGAGGAGCTCGGCCACCCGATCCCCCGCAACGTGATCGCCAACATGGAGTCCGGGCGCCGTTCCAACCTGCCCCTGGTCGACGTCATGGTCCTGGCCAAGGCGCTGAACACCCCGCCCATTTGCCTCATCTATCCCGTCGGCTACGTCGACGACGTGCAGCGGCTCCCGCTTCAGCACCCCACCTCCACCCTGAATGCCCTGCACTGGTTCACCGGGGAGGACACCGAACTCGGCGCGGACGACGACATGCTCCGCTACTTCCGCGCCCACCACGCTGCCGAGGAGCAACTGCAGAGCGCACGACGCGATGAGGAGTACGCGCGCTACCACGCCGAGACCGCCCCGAACGCCGATCGGAAGGCCGAGGCCCTCCGCGCTCAGGCCCGTGCCGCCGAGGCAGCTGACGATGCCGAGAGCCGCCTGCGCAGGACCCGCGCCTTCATCCGGGAAGAGGGCGTCACGCCTCCCTTCCTGTGGCCCGACCTTGCCGCCGCAATCGATTCACCCGGGAGCGATCCCGATATCACCGAGGAGAATGATCTTTGAAGGGCTCCACCTATCGCCGCTGCTCCTGCCGCGACCCGAAGACCGGCAAGGAACTCGGCACCTCCTGCCCCAAGCGCAACAGCAGGAACCACTGCACCTACTCCATACGCCAGGAGCTCTCGCCTCGTGAGGACGGCAGTCGACGCTCGTTCGCCCGTCGCGGGTACAGCAGCCTCAAGTCGGCCCAGGCCGAACTCGACCAAGTCCGCGCTCTCCTCGGGCTGGCCGAGTCGGACGACCCCGAGGGCACAGAACTCATCGCCGAGATGCTGGCGGAGGTCAGCCGCGAGCGGTCGCCTCTGCCTGACGTCGAGGAGACGAGGCGGCGCCTGAACGCCGGCCAGGATCTCATCGGCAGCCTGACAGTGAGCGAGTGGCTCGACCAGTGGCTGGCCGGTAAGCGCATACGCAAGTCCGGCCTCAACCGCTACGAGACCGATATTCGCGTGCACTTGAAGCCGCGCACCGGAAACCGGCGGCTGGACCGGCTGCGCGTCAGCCACCTCAGCGAGATGTTCACGGACATCCGCGACGCCAACGCCCAGACCCTGGAGGATAATGCCCAGCGGCGAGCCGCGATCGAGGAGCTGACGACCGTACCGTGGAAGGGCGTGGAGAACCGTGCCCGCCGCAAGGCGATGAAGGCCGCGATCGACGAGATGCCGCGCTTCCGTCGCATCACCGGCCCCGCCACGCGTCAGCATGTCAAGGCCACTCTCCGCGCGGCCCTGAACGACGCGATCGGGCAGCAGATCATCACGTTCAACCCGGCCGCCCACGTCGAGATCGATCCCGTACGCAAGCCGAAGGCCCTCGTGTGGACGGACGAGCGGGTCGCCAAGTGGGAGCAGACGGGCGAGAAGCCGTCGCCGGTGATGGTCTGGACACCCCAGCAGACCGGCGCCTTCCTCGACTTCGTTGCCGAGGACCGGCTGTACGCGATGTGGCACCTGATCGCGTTCCGTGGCCTGCGCCGTGGCGAGGCATGCGGGCAGCTGTGGTCGGAGACAAACCTCGACACCCACTCCCTCACAGTCTCCTCCCAACTCGTGCAGGATGGATGGGAGATCGAGGCGTCCGATCCCAAGACGGACAGTGGGTATCGCGTGGTCGCGCTCGACGACGACACCGTCGAAGTCCTGAAGCGGCACCGCGAGCGGCAGGAAGCGGACCGCGCGGAGTGGGGCTCGGCCTGGGTCGAGACCGGCCACGTCTTCACTCAGGAAGACGGCTCCTGGCTCCACCCGGGCAAGGTGACCGACCTCTTCGAGCGCCTCGTCGCCGCCTCCGGCCTCCCGCCGATCCGGCTGCATGACCTGCGCCACGGCGCAGCAACGCTCATGCTGGCCGCCGACATCGACATCAAGATCGTGTCGGACACCCTCGGGCACAGTGACACCCGCATCACGCGGGACATCTACCAGAGCGTCCTGCCCCAGGTCGGCAAGAGCGCCGCCGAGGCGACAGCAAAGCTGGTCCCGCTTCAACGCAAAGCCGAGGCGGAGAAGGCGGCCCGCAAGGCCGCGAGAAAGGAGGAGGCCAAGAAGGCCGCGGCGAAGAACGCCGGCAAGGGCAAGGGCGGCAAGCCGAAGAACAAGGCGAAAGCCCAGCCCAAGGCCGACAAGAAAGCCAAGCTTCGGAAGCCCAAGAAGTAGGTCTCTGAGCGCCCCCGCTCACGCATCGCTCACGCAAGCCATCTCGCGGCACCGCTGCCGCGCGACACGTCATGCCCCGAGCAACGCAAAAGGCCAGGTCACGGGCTATGTGACCTGGCCTTTTCTCGGAGCCGCCTTCGGGATTCGAACCCGAGACCTACGCATTACGAGTGCGTTGCTCTGGCCAACTGAGCTAAGGCGGCCTGGTGCGCGGCCCAGTCTACACATCGTGGAGGGGTGCTCCGTAACCGGATGATGAGCTGGTCAGGGGTGGGCGGGGCAGCGTGGGGGCGGGTGTGGTGTGGGTCACTTGCAGTGTTTGCCCTTGGGGGGGACGGAGCCGTGGAGGAGGTAGTTGTTGATCGTCTTGTCGATGCAGGTGCTGCCGCGGCCGTAGGCGGTGTGGCCGTCGCCCTCGTAGGTGAGGAGGGTGGCGCTGGAGAGCTGGGCGGCGAGGGCCTTGGCCCAGACGTAGGGGGTGGCCGGGTCGCGGGTGGTGCCGACGACGAGGATCGGGGCGGCGCCCTTGGCCTCGATGCGCTGGGGCGTGCCGGTGGGCTTGACCGGCCAGTACGCGCAGTTCAGGGCGGCCCAGGCGAAGTTTTCGCCGAAGACCGGGGATGCCTTGCGGAAGCTGGGCAGGGCGGCGCGGACCTGGTTGGGGCCGGTGAAGGCCGGGGCGAGGTCGAGGCAGTTGACGGCGGGGTTGGCGTACATCTGGTTGGCGTAGGTGCCGTTCGGGTCGCGCTCGTAGTAGCTGTCGGAGAGCGTGAGCAGCCCGCGGCCGTTGCCGTTCTCGGCCTGGTCTAGGTATTCACGCAGGACCGGCCAGGCGCGCTGGTCGTACATGGCGGCGATGACGCCCGTGGTCGCGAGGGATTCGGTGAGCTTGCGCTCCTCGCCCGTGGCCACCGGATGGGCGTCCAGCTTCTTGAAGAGGGCGGAGAGCTGCCGGCCGGCGTCGTCGACGCTCTTGGTGCCGAGCGGGCAGTCCTCGTGCTTGATGCAGTCCGCGGCGAACGCCCTGAAGGCGGTGTCGAAGCCGGCGGTCTGGTTGAGGTTGACGGTGCGGGAGTCGAGCGCCGGGTTCATCGCGCCGTCCAGGACCATCCGGCCGACGCGGGACGGGTAGAGGCCGGCGTAGGTCGCGCCGAGGAAAGTGCCGTAGGAGGCACCCACGTAGGTGATCTTCTTGTCGCCCAGGACGGCGCGCAGCACGTCCATGTCACGGGCGGCCTCGATGGTGGAGACATGGCGGAGCAGTTGGCCGTCGCGGGCGGCGCAGCCCTTGGCGAAGCTGCGGTAGGCGCTGGTGAGCTTGTTGACCTCGGCCGGTGAGTCCGGGGTCACATCGGTCTGGGTGTAGCGGTCCATCTGCTTGTCGGTCAGGCACTCGACCGGTTCGCTGCGGGCCACGCCGCGGGGGTCCATCGCCACCATGTCGTAGCGCGCGCGGACCGCGGCGGGCTGGGGCGCGTACTGCTGGAGGTACTGGATCGCCGAAGCGCCGGGGCCGCCGGGATTGACCTGGAGGGAGCCGATCTTGCCACCGGGACCGGTGGACTTCTTGCGGGCCACCGCGAGCTTGAGGTCGGTGTCCGCACTGGGCTTGGAGTAGTCGCGGGGCGCCTTCATCGTGGCGCACTCGAAGCCCGCCACCCCACAGGGATGCCAGCTCAGCTTCTGGTCGTAATACGGGCGCAGCGCGGCCGGGGTGGCGGCCGGGAGGGGCGTGAGGGAGGCGGCCTCGGCGGGGCGCTGGGCGCCGGCCGCCGTTCCGCGGCCCGGGGACGCGTCACCGTCGGGGGACGAACTCCCCGAGGAGCAGCCGGAGATCAGCAGAGCGGTGGCCGCGAGGGCGGCGGCAGAGGTGCGGAGCAGGCGGCTGGTGGCCATTGGGCGGTCCCTTGGTCTCGGTCCCTGGAGCATGGGGTGTGGAGTGTGGAGTGCGGTGTCGGTCCTTGGGGTGGGGTGCGATGGAGCCCGTACGTACTGGTGGTGGGGACGTCGTGGTGTGGCGTCGTGTGGCGCGGCGTGGTGTGGCGTGCGGGGTTGGCGGGTGGCGGTGGCGGGTGGTCGGCGGCGCTCTCGCACGGAGAGTATCCGGCCGGGGACGTGGCGTGTGCGGCTCCTGGAGTGAAGGGTCGGAGGGCCGGCGGGGGCGGGGTGGGTGGAGGTCGGACGGCCGGCGGGGACCGGCGCGGTGGATGGAGTCGAACGGCCGGCAGGGGCCGCGCGCTGGGTAGAGGTCGGACGGCCGGCAGGAGCCGGCGCGCTGGGTGGGCGGTCAGCCCGCCCGGAGGGCCACCGTCATCGCCTCGACCGCGAGGAGGGGGGCCACATTGCGGTCCAGGGCCTCCCGGCAGGCGATGACGGCTTCTATCCGGCGGAGGGTGCGTTCGGGGGTCGAGGCGGTGGCGATGCGCTGGACGCTGTCGCGGACCTCGTCGTTGGCGAGGGGTACCGAGGCGCCCATCTGGAGGGCGAGGACGTCGCGGTAGAAGCCGGTGAGATCGACCAGGGCCAGGTCGAGGCTGTCGCGCTGGGTACGGGTCGAGCGGCGCTTCTGCTTGTCCTGGAGTTCCTTCATGGCGCCGGCCGTGCCGCGCGGCAGCCGTCCGTTGGTGCCGGCCGCGGCGCCGAGCGCGGCGCGCAGTTCCTCGGTCTCCTTGGTGTCGACCTCCTCCGCGACCTGCTTGGCGTCCTCCCCCGCGGCGTCGATCAGCTCCTGGGCGGCCTTGAGGCAGCCGCCGATGTCGTCGACGCGGAGCGGGAGTTTGAGTACGGCCGCCCGGCGGGCGCGGGCGCGCTCGTCGGTGGCGAGGCGGCGGGCCCGGCCGATGTGCCCCTGGGTGGCGCGGGCGGCCCGGCCGGCGGCGTCCGGCTCGATGCCGTCCCGCCGGACGAGGACGTCGGCGACCGCGTCGACCGGGGGCGTCCGCAGCGAGAGCAGGCGGCAGCGCGAGCGGATGGTGGGGAGGACGTCCTCCACGGAGGGGGCGCAGAGCAGCCAGACCGTACGGGGCGCGGGCTCCTCGACGGCCTTGAGGAGGACGTTGCCGGCGCCTTCGGTGAGGCGGTCGGCGTCCTCCAGGACGATCACCTGCCAGCGGCCGCCGGACGGGGAGAGCGAGGACCGGCGGACCAGGTCGCGGGTCTCCTTGACGCCGATGGACAGCAGGTCCGTACGGACGATCTCGACATCGGCGTGGGTGCCGATCAGGGCCGTGTGGCAGCCGTCGCAGAAGCCGCAGCCGGGGGCGCCGCCGAGGGCGCGGTCCGGGCTGACGCACTGGAGGGCGGCGGCGAAGGCGCGGGCCGCGGTGGAGCGGCCGGAGCCGGGCGGGCCCGTGAACAGCCAGGCGTGCGTCATCTGGGAGGCGCCGCCGGGGTCAGCGGACGGCGGCTCCGGCTGCGCACCGCGCGCCGACTGCGACCCCGCCTGCTCCGCGGAGACCAGGGCGTCCGCATCGCGCGCGGCCGCGGCCAGCTGCGCCGTCACCCGGTCCTGGCCGACCACGTCGTCCCATACCGCCATCGCTGTCCGCCGTTCCTGTGCCGTTCCGTCCTGCCCGTGCCGCGCGGAGGGCGGGTGTGCCCGGCCCCGCACACCGCGCAGTGCTCCGCGCCCGACCCATTGTGGTGCAACCCACTGACAAACGAATCCGGAAGCCGGCGCCGGACGGCCGGACGACGCCCTCCGGACGCGGAAAACGGCCGTGGCCGCCGCGGGGAAGCTGCGGCCACGGCCGTTCGTACGGGGGCGTCCCGGCCGGCTAGCCGCGCCGTCCCCGGCCGCCGCGCCGGCCGTCCTCGCCCCTGCCGTCGTCCGCGTCCTCGTCCCCGCGCGGGCCCAGCAGCTCGTCGGCGAGCGTGGGCAGATCATCCAGCGGGGTCTCCTCCGCCCATTCGGGGCGGCGGCGGGCGCGCTGCGGGATCTCGACGGGGTGGCCCGTCGCCGGGTCGATCTGCGGGAGTTCGCGGGTGCGCTCGGCGCGCGACTCCGCGGGGACGGACGCCGCGCCGTTCCTCCCGGCCGCCGCCTCCGGCGTCTCCTTGCGGAACATCCACGGCGGCACCCGGTCGGCGGGGTCACCGCTCCGCCCGTGCTCGCCACGTGCCTCGTCGTCCCGAACGGGCGGCAGTACGGCGGTCTCCTCGGCGTCCCGTACGGGCGGCAGCACGGCGGTCTCCTCCGGGTCCGCGCCGGTGTCCAGGCCGTGCCAGGGGTCCTGCGTGTCCCGCACCGGGGGCAGCACCGCCGTCTCGTCCGCCGCACGGGAGCCCGTGTCGCCCGGCGTTCCGGGCCGCGGCAGGGACTCCTCGGTCCGCTCGCCGTCCGAACCGGAACCGGACGCGGAGCCCTCGTCGGACGTGCCTCCCAGCCGCTTCCGCAGGTCCGCGACGTAGGTCTCCGCCGTGGGCGCGTCGGCCGCCTCCGCCGCCTCGGCCGCGGCCTTGGCCTCCGCCGCCGCGGCCGCCTCGGCGGCCGCCTTCCGCGCCTCCTCGGCGCGCACCAGTGCCGCCTCGGCCTTGCGCTGCTTCTCCAGGCGGCGCTCCTCGGCCTCCTTGCGCAGCCGCGCCTCTTCCTCGTGCTGCTTGCGCAGCCGCTCCTGCTCGGCCTGGCGGGCCCGTTCCTCCGCCTCGCGGCGTGCCCGCTCGGCCTCCGCGGCCTGCCGGGCCTCCTCGGCGCGCTTACGGGCCTCCTCGGCCTGGCGGGCCTCCTCGCGCGCCCTGGCCTCCTCGGCCTCGCGGCGCTTGCGCTCTTCCTCCTCGGCGCGCAGCTTGGCCAGCTGCTCCTGGCGCTCGCGCTCCAGGCGCTCCTCCTCCGCCTTGCGCGCCGCTTCCTCCTCGGCCTTGCGGCGGGCCTCTTCCTCGGCGGCCTTACGGGCCTCGGCCTGCGCCTGGAGCTCGGTCTCGGACAGCGGGAGCACCTGGTCGAGGCGGTGCCGTACGACGGTGGTGACGGCTTCCGGTTCCTGGCCGGCGTCGACGACCAGATAGCGCGCGGGGTCGGCGGCGGCCAGTGTGAGGAAGCCGGACCGTACCCGCTCGTGGAAGGCGGCGGGCTCGGACTCCAGCCGGTCCGGTGCCTCGGTGAAGCGTTCCCGCGCGGTCTCCGGGGAGATGTCGAGCAGCACCGTCAGATGCGGCACCAGGCCGTCGGTGGCCCAGCGCGAGATCCGGGCGATCTCCGTGGGGGCGAGATTGCGCCCGGCGCCCTGGTAGGCGACCGAGGAGTCGATGTACCGGTCGGTGATGACGACCGCACCGCGCTCCAGGGCCGGGCGGATGACGCTGTTGACGTGCTCGGCCCGATCGGCGGCGAACATCAGCGCCTCGGCACGGTCCGAGAGCCCGGACGTCGAGACGTCCAGGATGATCGAGCGCAGCCGCTTGCCGATCGCGGTGGCGCCCGGCTCGCGGGTCACCACGACCTCGTGGCCCTTGCCGCGGATCCACTCCGCGAGCGCCTCGACCTGAGTGGACTTCCCGGCGCCGTCGCCGCCTTCCAGGGCGATGAAGAAACCGGTGGGGGCGGGCGCCTGCGCCGGCTCGCCGCCGCGCAGCGCCTCCCACAGATCGCTCCGCAGCGGTACGCCCTGCCGGTCGTCGGCCTTGCCGAGCACCAGCGCGGCGACCGGCAGCAGCAGCGCCCCGGCCAGCATCAGGGTGTAGGCGGCGCCGCCGTACGCGAAGTTGAAGGCACCGTCGCCGAGGTGGTGCGGGCCGATGACGGCCGCCAGAAGCGGCGCGACGATGGCGGCCACGGCGATGGAGAGGCGGACGACGGCGTGCAGATGCTCGGTCGTGCGGGCGGCACGGAATTCCTCGGACTCCTGGTCCAGCAGCACGTGCCCCGTATTGGCGGCGATCCCGGCACTGATGCCGGCCAGCAGGGCGAGCAGGAGCACCGTCGTCTGGTCCGGGACCAGGCCCATCGCCAGCAGCGCGAGGCCGGTGGCGGCCACCGCGAGGGCGAGCAGCCGGCGCCGGGAGAGCGTGGGCAGCACCCGGTGGGCGCCACGGATGCCGACGGCCGTGCCGCCGGTCAGCGCGAGCACCAGCAGCGCGTAGGCGGCCGGGCCGCCGCTCAGGTCGTAGCCGTGCAGGACTGCGAGCGAGACGGCCGCGGCGAGGGCCGCCGCCACCGCGGCGCAGGCGGTCACCAGCAGCGGGATCGCGCCGGTGCGGCCCTTGTCGGCGGCCGGCCGGGCCGGGCCGCCGTCCGCCTTCTCAGCCTGGCCCGGCTGCCCGGCGGCCTTGGGACGGCGCAGCCCCTCCAGGGGGGAGCGCGGCCGCGGCGTCGGCACACCGGGGAACTCGATGAAGTAGAGGATCGATACGGAGGCGGCGAAGAGCCCGGCGGCGACATAGGAGCCGAGCGCGGCCTGGTGCAGCCGGAACCAGTCGATGCCGGTGCCCAGCAGCTTGCTGAGGAGCGTGCCGACCACCAGGACGGCGGCCGCGATCGGCAGCGAGACGAAGGTGGTGCGCAGCGAGAGGCGGCGCAGGGCGTCCATGTTGTCGGGCAGCGGGCGGACCGCGGCGCCCTCGGGGGGCGGGGTGGGCAGCAGCCCGGGTGCGGCGCTCTCCCGTGCGACGGTCCAGAAGCGTTCGGCGACACCGGTGACGAAGACCGTGACCAGCAGCCAGGCCAGTGCGTTGTCCGGCGTCCAGTCGATCCAGAGGGGGGCGATGACCAGCAGCGCGAGCCGCAGCACATCCGCGCCGATCATCGTCCAGCGCCGGTCCAGGGGTCCGGCGGGTGCGGTGAGCGCGGACAGCGGGCCCAGCAGGACGGCTCCGAAGAGCAGCATCGCCAGCATCCGGGCCGCGAAGACCACGGTGACCGCGAGGGCGGCTCCCCGATAACCGCCGCCGAAGGCGGCCTCGCCGCCCAGGGGGACGTACAGCGCCGCCTGTAGGGCGAGCAGTACGAGGACAAGCATGGACAGGGCATCGCCGATGCCCCCGACAAATTGGGCGCTCCACAGTCGCTTCAGTGGGGGGAAGCGGAGCAGGGCTCGCACGGCGCGCTCGCGGGAATCCGCCGCTAGGGCGCCTGAAGTGGGGGTCACGACCGTTGGCTGCTCGGCACGCGTCATCTCGCCAGCCTATCGATACGGTGCGGCGCGTCGAGCGCCTGCCCGAACAAATGGGCGGGCACGACGGAACGTGTCCGTCTTGCCCGCCCTTGTCCTGCGGTTTCGCCGGCCGGCACCGGCCGGCAAAAGCCTCAGTCCTCGGCCGACACCGCCGTCTTCTTTGCCGCCGCCGTCTTCGCGGTGGCCTTCTTGGCGGTCGTCTTCTTCGCCGCGGTCGTCTTCTTCGCCGCGGTCTTCTTGGCGGCCGTCTTCTTCGCGGCGGTCTTCTTCGCCGCCGTCTTCTTGGCCGGCGCCTTCTTGGCCGCCTTCTTCGCGGTCTTCTTCGCCGGCCCCTTGGCGCGCTTCTCCGCGAGCAGCTCGTAGCCCCGCTCGGCGGTGATCGTCTCGACGTCGTCGTCCCGCCGCAGCGTCGCGTTGGTCTCGCCGTCGGTGACATACGCACCGAAGCGGCCGTCCTTGACCACCACCGGCTTACCGCTCACCGGGTCCGTACCCAGCTCCTTCAGCGGCGGCTTGGCGGCGGCCCGCCCGCGCTGCTTGGGCTGGGCGTAGATCGCCAGCGCCTCCTCGACGGTGATCGAGAAGAGCTGCTCCTCGGTCTCCAGGGAGCGCGAGTCGGTGCCCTTCTTCAGATACGGGCCGTAGCGGCCGTTCTGCGCGGTGATCTCCACGCCCTCGGGGTCGGTGCCGACGACGCGCGGCAGCGACATCAGCTTGAGCGCGTCCTCCAGCGTCACCGTGTCCAGGGCCATCGACTTGAAGAGCGAGGCGGTGCGCGGCTTGACCGCGTTCTTGCCGGTCTTCGGGGTGCCCTCGGGCAGGATCTCGGTGACGTACGGGCCGTAGCGGCCGTCCTTGGCGACGATCTGGTGGCCGGACTCCGGGTCCATGCCCAGCTCGAAGTCGCCGCTCGGCTTGGCGAGCAGCTCCTCCGCGTACTCCACGGTCAGCTCGTCGGGCGCCAGGTCGTCGGGGACGTCGGCGCGCTGGTGGCCCTCGGCGTCCTTCTCGCCGCGCTCCACATACGGGCCGTAGCGGCCGACCCGCAGCTTGATGTCGTCGCTGACCGGGAAGGACGAGATCTCCCGGGCGTCGATCGCGCCCAAGTCCTCGACCAGCTCCTTGAGCCCGCCGAGGTGGTCGCCGTCGCCGTTGCCGGCGTCCGCGGCACCGCCCTCACCGTGGCCCTCGCCGAAGTAGAAGCGCCGCAGCCACGGCACGGACTGCGCCTCACCACGGGCGATGCGGTCGAGGTCGTCCTCCATCTTGGCGGTGAAGCTGTAGTCGACCAGCCGGCCGAAGTGCTTCTCCAGGAGGTTGACCACCGCGAAGGACAGGAAGGAGGGGACGAGCGCGGTGCCCTTCTTGAAGACATAGCCGCGGTCGAGGATCGTGCCGATGATCGACGCATAGGTCGACGGGCGGCCGATCTCCCGCTCTTCCAGCTCCTTGACCAGCGTGGCCTCGGTGTAGCGGGCGGGCGGCTTGGTGGCGTGCCCGTCGGCGGTGATCTCCTGCGCGGCCAGCGCATCGCCCTCGGCGACCTGCGGCAGCCGGCGCTCGCGGTCGTCGAGCTCGGCGTTGGGGTCGTCGGCGCCCTCCACGTATGCCTTCAGGAAGCCGTGGAAGGTGATGGTCTTGCCGGACGCGCTGAACTCGGCGTCCCGGCCGTCGGCGGCCCGGCCACCGATCTTGACCGTGACGGAGTTACCGGTCGCGTCCTTCATCTGGGAGGCGACGGTCCGCTTCCAGATCAGCTCGTAGAGCTTGAACTGGTCGCCGGTCAGCCCCGTCTCTGCCGGGGTGCGGAAGCGGTCGCCGGACGGGCGGATCGCCTCGTGCGCCTCCTGGGCGTTCTTGACCTTGCCGGCGTAGGTGCGCGGCTTGTCCGGCAGGTAGTTCGCGCCGTACAGATGCGTCACCTGCGCCCGGGCCGCGGCGACCGCGGTGTCCGAGAGCGTGGTGGAGTCCGTACGCATATAGGTGATGAAGCCGTTCTCGTACAGCTTCTGCGCCACCTGCATCGTGGACTTCGCGCCGAAGCCGAGCTTGCGGCTGGCCTCCTGCTGGAGGGTGGTCGTCCGGAACGGGGCGTACGGCGAGCGGCGGTAGGGCTTGGACTCGACCGAGCGCACCGCGAAGTCGGTGTTCTCCAGGGCGGCGGCGAGCGCGCGGGCGTTCGCCTCGTCCAGATGGAGCACGCCCTCCCGTCGCCCACCACCGCCCTTGCCGGAAGTCGCTTCGCTCCCCTCGTGATTCTTGAGCTGCCCGTTGGGACCGAAGTCACGGCCCTGGGCGATACGGCGGCCGTCGACGGTGTTCAGCCGGGCGGTCAGCGTCGAGGGGTCGCTGGCGTCCCCGGCCCGGCCGGTGGCGAAGGTGCCGGTCAGGTCCCAGTACTCGGCGGAGCGGAAGGCGATGCGCTCGCGCTCCCGCTCGACGACGAGACGGGTCGCGACGGACTGCACCCGGCCGGCCGACAGCCGGGGCATGACCTTCTTCCACAGGACCGGCGAGACCTCGTAGCCGTAGAGGCGGTCGAGGATCCGGCGGGTCTCCTGGGCGTCGACCAGCTTCTGGTTCAGATCGCGCGGATTGGCCACGGCCTCGCGGATCGCGTCCTTGGTGATCTCGTGGAAGACCATCCGGTGGACGGGGACCTTGGGCTTGAGGATCTCCTGGAGGTGCCAGGCGATGGCCTCGCCCTCGCGGTCCTCATCTGTGGCGAGGTAGAGCTCGTCGGACTCGGCCAGCAGCTCCTTGAGCTTCTTGACCTGGTCCTTTTTGTCACTGTTGACGACGTAGATCGGCTGGAACTCGGCGTCGACATTCACTCCGAGACGGGCCCAGGGCTCGCCCTTGTACTTCGCCGGGACCTCTGCGGCGCCGTTCGGCAGGTCGCGGATGTGTCCGACGCTGGCCTCGACCACGTAGCCAGGGCCGAGGTAGCCCTTGATCGTCTTCGCCTTGGCAGGCGACTCGACGATGACGAGTCGGCGGCGGCCGCCGTCTGTGGTCTCGCTGGTCGGGGACAACTTCGCTCTTCTCTCCGGTCGACGCTGGGACTGCTCCCCGGCCGGACGCCGGGACGCACTGCGGTGACGCTTGACGCTGCGGAGTGTGACGGTACCTCCCGGCCCCGTGTCAAACGGAAAAACCCCGCAACGCCACTCGAACGGTAACCCGACTACATGCCTTCATGCCGCCCGGACCGCATCAGGCGCCCGTCACGGGCCCCGGGGGCGGTCCCATGGATCATGACGGGGCCGTCCTGCTCCCCGGTGTCCACGCCGGCCGTTCCCC
The DNA here is from genome assembly GCF_042724075.1 of Streptomyces sp. NPDC127097. NCBI lineage: Bacteria > Bacillati > Actinomycetota > Actinomycetes > Kitasatosporales > Streptomycetaceae > Streptomyces > Streptomyces sp. NPDC127097. Next base: position 101,868 of record NZ_JBHXFI010000015.1, read on the forward strand.
GCGCGCCGCAGCGCGGCACCTCCGGTGATTCCGCACAGTGACGGTTCATCGCTCGCCCGGGGCCGCACACCGCACCGTCCGCCGGCCGGCGACTGTCACAAGGCGGCGCCGGATGCCGTCATTGCCTTGATACAGCACGTGACCGGGCTGGCAGGATGGACACGGCACGGCTCGCCGTTCGAGCCGGGTACTGCCGTCATCACGCACACTCGGGGGGATCACCACCCATGGCCAACCAGCACCCCGGACCGCCTCCGGAACAGCCGCCCGGCCAGCCCGGTCAGAACCCGTACGCCACGCCGGAGAGCGGTCGGCCCGCCGACCCCGGTTACGGCTATCCGCAGGGCGGCCGCCCAGGGGAGCCCGGATACGGCTACCCCCAGCCGCCCGCGCCGCCGCAGCCACAGCCCGGTTACGGCTATCCGCAGGACGCCGCCCAGCCGGCGCCCGGCGGCTTCCAGCCCGGGGCCCAGCCGGGCGGGATGGCGCTGTCGCTCGGCGATATCGCGGTGACCGGCGACACGGTCATGACGCCGGCCGGGCCGATGCCGCTCCGGGGCGCGGTGTGGACGGCAACGGATATGTCGCGGACGGAGGAGAAGATTCCGGCGCATGCGGTCGTCCTCGCCATCGTCTTCTTCCTCTTCTGCCTGCTCGGGCTGCTCTTCCTCCTGATGAAGGAGCGGGTGACGACCGGGTTCGTGCAGGTCACGGTGAACAGCGGCGGCCGGCACCACTCCACGATGATCCCGGTGCAGTCCCGCGAGCAGGTGATGTTCGTGCTCAACCAGGTCAACTACGCCCGTTCGCTGAGCGTGTGAGCACCGAGGAGTCCTGGGGCCCCGCCGAACCCGTGGGCCCCTCCGGGACGGCGGTCCGGACGCGCACCCTCCGCCGGGCGACGGTCGTGCTCGGCGTCGGCGCGGCGGCCGCCGTCTATCTCTGGCACACCGATCCGCACCAGCCGGGGCAGCTGCTGATCCCCTGCCCCTTCAAATGGGCCACCGGGCTGCTGTGCCCGCTGTGCGGCGGGACCCGGATGGCGTACGACCTGATGCACGGCGAGGTCGTGACGGCCTTCCACGACAACGCCGTGCTGCTCACGCTGGGCGGGCCGGTGGTGGCGTACGCCGTCGGACGCTGGCTGGTCGCCGGCCTCCGCGGCCGGGTGTACCGCCCGCGGCTGTCGGGCCGCGGCAACGCCGTGCTGCTCGGCGTCGCCGCGGTGTGGATGCTCGCCCGCAATCTCGTCGGCTGAGGGCTCGTAGACGACACGCCACGGGGCGGCCTGACGGTCCGGCCGCGGTCCGGACCGTCCGGCGTCCGTGCGTCGTGTCAGGGCGTCAGCACCTCGACGCGTCCGCGCCGCAGCGCCTCAGCGCACGGTGACCGTGACCACCGGCGAGACGGTGCTGCCGGTGGCCATGCGGAGCTGGTTGGCGCCCTTGATGCCGAGCTTGACCCGCACCGCGTACGCACCGCTGGAGTTGACCGGCGTCTGCGCGGGCAGCGAGACCCACTTCGTGCCCTGCTTCTGCTGGACGGTGAGCTTGGTGCCGGCCTTGATGCCCTTGGCGACGCCGGTGATCCGGAACTGCTCCCATGCCTTGACGGTGGTCACACTGGCCTTGGCCGTCAGGCTGGCGGCGGCCGGAGCGGTGGCCACGGTCGGCGCGGGCGTGTGCAGATCCTGCGGTGCGGCGAAGGCCGCGGCGGAGCCGCCGGCCAGCAGGGAGACGGCGATGACGCCGACGGTGGCGTAGCGGAGTGCACGGTTCATTGGGTTCCTCCCCGAGGGGCCGGCCCATGGGCCGGCCGGCCTGTTGGTGACCTTCACTGAGGGAGATGCCCTGATGGCACCGAAAAGTTCCCGCGTACCGGCACACACCGGCCATTTATGACAGAACTGGCCGGAAGTGAACGGAACGCCTTCCGACGGCAGTTGAGGACGGCGTCCCGTTACGAGGGGGCCGAACCGGCGGGCAGCGGGACGACGGGGCGACGCGGGCGGCTACAACGCCATCAGCAGCCAGCAGCCGGTGGCCAGGAACACCACCCCGGACAGCAGCGCCGTCACCGTGGCGACCGGACGGCTGACACCGTCGGCGACCGGGGAGCCGGTCCGCGCGCATACGCCCGTCCACACCAGAAGTCCGGCGCCGAACAGCGCGAACGCCACACCGGCGAATGCCTCGGGTCCACTCTCCATGCGCGCAGCGTGGCACCCCGGGGCGGCATCCCGGCGAACGCCGGATGAACGACGCCGGTATGTCGCCCGCCGCTCCCCCGTCCGCATCAGCCGCCCGTATCAGCCGCCCGTATCAGCCGTCCACGTCAGCCGCCCACGGCCACCGGCTCCAGGAACCCCTGCTCGACCAGCATCCGGATCGAGGCCGGGGTACGGTCCCGCAGCAGGACCGGGTCCTCGCCGACGAGTTGGGCGATGGCGTCCAGGATCCGCCCGGCGGGCAGGGTGCCGTCACACACCCCGGCGAAGCCCGCGCCGACCGTGTCCACCTTCGTGGCGCGCCGCATACCGCGGTTCTGACGCAGCACCACATGCTCCGGGTCCTCCGCCCCGGGCAGCCCGACCTGCTCCTGGACCACCTCGTCGGCGAGCTTGAAGTGGCCCGCCAGCAGCGCCGCGTCGTCCGTGGTCCGCAGATAGTCCTGGCGGTCGAAGTGCGCCACGATCGCCTCCCCCAGCGGCTGCTCGACCGGATGCGGCCATTCCTCGACGGTGACGGAGGAGGTCTCCGAACCGGACTTGCGCAGCGTGATCCAGCCGAAGCCGATGGCCTTGGTCCCGCGCGCCTCGAACTCGTCGAGCCAGGCGTCGTAGCGCGCGGCATATGCCTCGTCGCCCGCCCGGTGGTCGCCCGCGTCGCGCAGCCACAGCTCGGCGTACTGGGTGACGTCCTGCACCTCGCGCTGCACGATCCAGGCGTCACAGCCACGCGGCACCCAGGACCGCAGCCGGTCCTGCCACTCCTCGCCCGCCACATGCTGCCAATTGGCCAGCAGCTGGCAGTAGCCGCCGTCGTTGAGATACGCGGCGGACTGCTGGACCAGCGTCCGGCAGAGGTCGTCGCCGCCCATGCCGCCGTCCCGGTAGGTGAGGCGGGCGCCCGGGGAGATCACGAACGGCGGGTTGGACACGATCAGGTCGTACGTCTCGTCACCGACCGGCTCGAACAGCGAGCCCTCCCGCAGGTCCGCCGTCTCCGCCCCGGAGAGCGCGAGCGTCAGCGCGGCGATCCGCAGCGCCCGGGGGTTGAGGTCGGTGGCCGTGACGCGAGTGGCGTGCTGGGCGGCGTGCAGCGCCTGGATGCCGGAGCCGGTGCCGAGGTCGAGCGCCCTGCCGGCCGGGCGGCGCACGGTGATCCCGGCCAGGGTCGTGGACGCCCCGCCGACGCCGAGCACCAGCTCCGCACGGTCCGCCTCCCCGACGCCCCCGATACCGCCGGCCCCGCCGACCGCACAGCCCAGGTCGGAGACGATCCACCAGTCCTGCCCCTCGGGGCCACCGTACGGCCGCACGTCCACACTGGCGCGCAGCTCGTCGCCGTCCTGCACCAGCCAGCCGTCGGCGAGGCAGTCCGCGACCGGCAGCGCGGCCTGCGCGCGCCGCCGCTCCACCGGGCGCTGGAGCAGGAACAGCCGCACCAGGGTCTCCAGCGGGCTGTCACCGCGCGTCGCCCGCAGGGCGGGGACGGTCTCGCTGCGCGCCAGCGCGGCATAGGCGGGCGCGCCGAGCAGCTCCAGCAGCCCGTCGGCGGTGAAGGCGGCGGCCAGCAGCGCCTCGCGCAGCCGGGCGGTACGGGCGTTGCTCTCGGGGTCCTGGGCATCTGCGGTGGGGAGGTGCGTACTCACGCCCACCATTGTCGGCCCTGCCACTGACAAACGGCGACGGCCCGGCGCCACGCCCGCTCCGGGCGCGTCGCCGGGCCGTCGGAGCCGTTGCCGGTCCGCGACCACCGCGGCTTCCCGGCCCGTCCGACTCCCGTGGCCGCTACGACTTCTTGGACTGCGTCGGCGCCGGGGAACCGGACGCGGCGGGGTTCTGACAGCCCTTCTGGGCGGCCATCGCCGTGCCGACCTCACCGGCCTCCAGGTTCTTGAAGGCGGCCTCGCTCTGCTTGTTGAGCTTGTTGATGCCGTTGGACAGGTCGCGCAGACCGTCCGCGAACTTCAGCTTGTCCGAGGTGTCGAGGCTGTCGACCTGCTTCTGGAGGTCCGCGTATCCCTTGGAGAGCGAGTTGAGCTCCTTGACGGCGTTCTGCTGTGCCTGCTTGCCCTGTTCGGTCGGCGGGGGCCCGGCCTTCTCCAGCGACTTGGCCAGCGAGGCGTAGGCGCCGGAAATCTTCTGGAAGGCGGCAGAGTCGGTCTGCTGGACCTTCTTGGAGTCGGTGCTGCCGTTGTCGGCCGTCTGCATGGCGCCGTTGGCGTCCTGGATCTTCTTGAACTGGGCCTGCGCAGGGTCGCAGAAACTCTTCGCCCAGTCATTGAGCTTCTTGTTGCTGTCGTCGCTGCAACCGGTCAGCGCGAGCACCAGTGCGGCACCGCCGGACAGCGCACCCACAAGCTTCTTGTTCACCGGATTGGTCCCTTCCATGGCTCTCGGCCCCGGAACATACACGCCGAAACGGCCCGGCCCACCGGTCGGGCATCCCGCCCTGCCCTCATTGCAGCCATTTGCACCAAGGACCGCAGGGCCACCCGGGCAAGCGGAAGGCGGGTGGCCGGCGTCCGCAAAATACGCCGTCCACCCGCCCAGTTGAGCGGCCCGCGCGCCCTGTTGGTGCTCCTCGGCGGCTAGGACGCCACCGCCGTCTTGGCCGACTTGGCGATGCTTTCCGGATCTTCGGAGTTGTCTTCGTCACCCACGGCGATTCCGCGCCGCTTGGAGACGTAGACCGCGCCGACGATGACGGCGATCGCCAGCAGCGCGACCACCAGCCGGACGCCCGTGCTCTTGTCCTGGCCGTAGGAGAACTTGACCACCGCGGGGGCGATCAGCAGCGCCACCAGGTTCATGACCTTCAGCAGCGGGTTGATGGCCGGACCCGCGGTGTCCTTGAACGGGTCGCCGACCGTGTCACCGATGACCGTCGCGGCATGTGCCTCGCTGCCCTTGCCGCCGTGGTGCCCGTCCTCGACCAGCTTCTTGGCGTTGTCCCACGCGCCACCGGAGTTGGCGAGAAAGACCGCCATCAGCGTGCCGGTGCCGATCGCACCCGCCAGGAACGAGCCGAGCGCGCCGACGCCGAGCGAGAAGCCGACCGCGATCGGGGTGAGCACGGCCAGCAGCCCGGGAGTGGCCAGCTCACGCAGCGCGTCCTTGGTGCAGATGTCCACGACCCGCCCGTACTCGGGCTTCTCGCTGTAGTCCATGATCCCGGGGTGCTCCCGGAACTGCCGGCGCACCTCGAAGACCACCGCTCCCGCAGAGCGCGACACCGCGTTGATCGCCAGCCCGGAGAACAGGAAGACGACCGAGGCGCCGAGGACCAGCCCGACGAGGTTGTTGGGCTGCGAGATGTCCAGGCTGAGCCCCATGCCGGTGGCGGCGCTGCCGACGCCCCGTACGGCGGTGGCGATCGCGTCCCTGTACGAGCCGAAGAGCGCGGCCGCGGCCAGTACGGCCGTCGCGATGGCGATGCCCTTGGTGATGGCCTTGGTCGTGTTGCCGACCGCGTCCAGGTCGGTCAGCACCTGCGCGCCGTCACCGGTGACATCCCCGGACATCTCGGCGATGCCCTGCGCGTTGTCGGAGACCGGGCCGAAGGTGTCCATCGCCACGATCACGCCGACAGTGGTCAGCAGGCCGGTGCCGGCCAGCGCCACCGCGAACAGCGCCAGCATGATGGAGGCGCCGCCCAGCAGGAACGCTCCGTAGACGGCCAGGCCGATCAGCACCGCCGAGTAGACGGCCGACTCCAGGCCGATCGAGATACCGGAGAGGACGACCGTGGCCGGGCCGGTCAGCGAGGTCTTCCCGATGTCCCGTACGGGGCGCCGGGTGGTCTCGGTGAAGTAGCCGGTCAGCTGCTGGATCAGCGCGGCCAGCACGATGCCGATGGCGACCGCCACCAGCGCCAGCATCCGCGGGTCGCCGCTGGTGCTCAGGATCTCGACGTCGGTGACGCCCTTCAGGCCCTGGTAGCTGGACGGCAGGTAGGTGAACACCGCGGCGGCCACCAGGACCAGCGAGATGCCCGCGGAGATGAAGAAGCCGCGGTTGATGGCCGTCATGCCGCTGCGGTCACTGCGCCGGGGCGCGACCACGAAGATGCCGATCATCGCGGTGAGCACACCGATGGCCGGGACCAGCAGCGGGAAGGCGAGCCCGGCGTCGCCGAAGGCCGCCATACCCAGGATGAGCGCGGCGACCAGGGTCACCGCGTACGACTCGAAGAGGTCGGCGGCCATACCGGCGCAGTCACCGACGTTGTCGCCCACGTTGTCCGCGATGGTCGCGGCGTTGCGCGGGTCGTCCTCGGGGATGCCCTGCTCGACCTTCCCGACGAGGTCGGCGCCGACGTCCGCGGCCTTGGTGAAGATGCCGCCGCCGACCCTCATGAACATCGCAATCAGCGCGGCGCCGAGACCGAAGCCCTCCAGCACCTTGGGCGCGTCGACCGCGTACACGAGCACCACGCAGGAGGCACCGAGCAGGCCCAGCCCCACGGTGAACATTCCGACGACGCCACCGGTACGGAAAGCGATCTTCATCGCCTTGTGCGAGACGGCCGTAAGATCCTTTTCCTGGTTTTCACCCTCGGCCGGAGTGGCTTCCCGGGCGGCCGCCGCGACACGCACATTGCTGCGTACGGCGAGCCACATGCCGATATAGCCGGTGGCCGCCGAGAATCCGGCGCCGATCAAGAAGAAGGCGCTGCGTCCGGCGCGCTGCGTCCAATTGTCCGCAGGCAGCAGCATGAGCAGGAAGAACACCACGACGGCGAATACACCGAGGGTCCGCAACTGCCGGGCCAGGTAGGCATTTGCGCCTTCCTGCACGGCCGCCGCGATCTTCTTCATACTGTCGGTTCCCTCACCGGCCGCGAGCACTTGGCGGACCAGCACCGCCGCGACAGCCAGCGCCGCCAGGGCGACCACGGCGATCACCAGCACGATGCCGCGGTTGCCCGCCGTAAGTGACGGCCCGGCCAGAAAAGTGGGGGTGTCAAGCAACTGAGGGGTGTAAGGCCCCGCCATTCGTCCTCCTTGACGTTTGGCACATGGGCGCGCGGAAGCACGCTCAGGCGTCCTGAGCAAGATGTGGACGGATTGTAGGGAGCCGCGGTTGATCAAAACAGTACGCGTCAAAGGGAATTCGCCGGTAGCGGCGAAGATCAAAAGGCCGACGCGGTACGGAATTCGCCCGGACGAAGGAAAGCCGCGAATTCGCTGACCACTGCCCGATGATCTCTCTGTCGTACTGATCGCCCATGGGTCGCCCACTGATCGCCGCTGCTCAAGGACGCGGCTTCGGCGACTGGGCCGATTGAGGTGTGCGTGACACCGGAGAGAATTGTTCCGCCCGGCTACGGCCGAACGGGTGACCCGGGCCGCGCGACCCCCTCCCCGGCACCCCATGAAGAGCCATCAGATCGAGTCCGGATCGCAACGCATGAGACGGGAGCGGAGAACCGGGACGGGCTGGGAGGGGCTGGGGCGGGAGGGGCTGGGCGGGCCGGGGACGGGCCGGGACTGCACGAGCCGGCATGGGGAGGCTGTGGCGGGCGGCTGCGGGGGCGGTCCGGGGGTGCGCCGGGCGGCGGTCTGGGGTGCGCCGGGGCGGTCCGGGGCGGGTGCACCGAGGGCGGGCGCGGGGTCGGCAGCGCTCCGATACCTCGGGCGTACGGGGCCGAGCCCGCACCGGGCCGGAGCCATCAGGGACCTTCAGAGGTCCGGGGGCCTTCAAAGGACCGGCGGCATTCAGAGGACCGGCGCATTCGGAGGTCCGGGGGCCCTCAGAGGGCCGGCGGCATCACGGGTCAGAGCGCGGCAGAAGGCCGTACGGGCGCCTCTCCGGCGATCTCGTAGCCCCCGACACCGCCCTCGTGAGCGAGCCCGCCACAGCCGCCGTCATCGCCCTCGGGACCGTCGGGGCGTGGATGAGCGGATGACCGGTGGACTGCGGACGTGACGGCTCGTGCCGCGTCACCTACGGACAGCGCGACTCGGAGACATCTCGCGGACCTGGCCGTCGAAGTCCTACGGCAGGACCGCGGCCGTCGTGGTGGGCCAGGTCATGCGGATCAGCCCGCCGTCCTTGCCGGCGGTCACCTCGACATCGTCGACCAGCCCGCTGATCACGGCGAGGCCCATCTCGTCCTCGCCCTCGGCTTCGGTCTCCGCGACACCCTCGGCCTCATCGGCGCCCCGCGCCGTACCGGAATCGCCGGTCACCCCGTCGCCCACCTCGATCGAGAACTTCTTCTCGTCCTCGATCAGCAGGACCCGCACGGGCGCGGCGATGTCATGGCTCTCGTGCAGGCCCACGGCCCGGCTGCACGCCTCACCGACGGCCAGCCGCACCTCGTCCAGCACGGCCTCGTCCACTCCCGCGCGCCGTGCCACAGCAGCCGCGACCAGACGCGCGGTGCGGACATGCTCGGGAAGGGCGCTGAAGCGAAGTTCGACGGTGGCCATGCCATCCCCCTCGATATGCGGGCGTGCGACGCAGGGGGCCGGACCTCCGTCCGGTACCCCCCACTTCTTCCTCCCCCCGCGCCTGGTGGCGCGGGGGACCGGCAAAACCGTCAGTCAGTCGCCGAGACGGCTTCCTCGACCGAGGTGTGAATCGGGAACACCTTGGTCAGTCCGGTGATACGGAAGATCTTGAGAATGCGCTCCTGGTTGCAGACCAGGCGCAGCGAGCCCTCATGGGCACGCACCCGCTTGAGCCCGCCGACCAGCACGCCGAGCCCAGTGGAGTCCAGGAAGTCGACACGTTCCATGTCCACCACGAGGTGGTAGCTTCCGTCGTTCACAAGCTCGACCAGCTGCTCCCGCAGCTTGGGCGCGGTGTATACATCAATCTCGCCACCGACCTCGACGACCGTACGGTCGCCAACGGTCCGGGTCGACAGGGACAGGTCCACGGATCCTCCAGCACCTTGCTATCGAGCGGTCGCCCCCCTGGGGCCTCCCCACCGAAGGTAGGGGCGGATCTGGCAGCCGCCATGGCATTCAATCACTTACCAGCGGGCGTGCACGACGCCCTTTCAGCATTGTCCGTCACTCCGGTGACACACTCGGTGCCGATGGCCTCCAATCCACTCCCGCCGGATGCGGGCGCACGTCCGTCCCCAGGCATGATTCTCGAACGTCTCGCCCGGGGCGCGACCCGCGCTGCGCGCATCACTCATACGGAGCACTTGCCCCCGCGCATCGGCAGCCATGCCGACTGGCCGGAACAGATCCGGCCGGAAGTGATCGATGCCATCCGCTCGGCCGGAATCGATCGTCCCTGGGCCCACCAGGCACGGACGTCCGAACACGCGCTGCGCGGCGAATCGGTCGTCGTCGCCACCGGCACCGCCTCGGGGAAGTCCCTGGCGTATCTGGCGCCGGTCCTCTCCACGCTCCTGGACGGCTCCGAGGCCCCGAACGGGAGAGGGGCCACGGCCCTGTATCTGGCCCCCACGAAGGCGCTGGCAGCCGATCAGCGGCGCGCCGTACGCGAGCTGGCCGCCCCCCTGGGCCCGGCCGTCCGGCCTGCGGTCTACGACGGCGACACCCCCGTCGAGGAGCGCGAATGGGTCCGCCAATACGGCAACTACGTCCTGACCAACCCCGACATGCTGCATCGCGGCATCCTGCCGTCGCACCCCCGCTGGTCCTCCTTCCTGCGGGCGCTGCGCTATGTCGTCATCGATGAATGCCACAGCTATCGCGGCGTCTTCGGCTCCCATGTCGCGCAGGTCGTCCGCCGACTGCGCCGTGTCTGCGCCCGTTACGGCTCCGAGCCGGTCTTTCTGCTCGCCTCCGCCACGGCCGCGGAGCCGGGCCGGGCCGCGACCCGGCTCACCGGACTGCCCGTCGTGGAAATCACCGAGGACACCTCGCCGCGCGGCGAATTGGTCTTCGCGCTGTGGGAGCCGCCGCTGACCGAACTCCACGGCGAGCAGGGCGCCCCGGTCCGCCGGACCGCCACCGCCGAGAGCGCGGATCTGCTCACCGACCTCGCCGTCCAGGGCGTCCGCACCGTCGCCTTCGTCCGCTCCCGGCGCGGCGCCGAACTGATCGCCCTCATCGCCCAGGAGCGGCTCGCGGAGGTGGACCGCTCGCTGCCCGGCCGGGTCGCCGCCTACCGGGGCGGTTATCTGCCCGAGGAACGCCGCGCGCTGGAACGCGCCCTGCACAGCGGTGAGCTGCTCGGTCTGGCCGCCACCACCGCGCTCGAACTGGGCGTGGACGTCTCCGGCCTGGACGCCGTGGTCATCGCCGGGTATCCGGGGACCCGGGCGTCCTTGTGGCAGCAGGCCGGCCGGGCGGGCCGCTCCGGGCAGGGCGCGCTCGCCGTGCTCGTGGCCCGCGACGACCCGCTGGACACCTATCTCGTCCACCATCCCGAGGCGCTCTTCGACCAGCCCGTCGAGTCCACCGTCCTGGACCCCGACAACCCCTACGTGCTGGCCCCGCACCTGTGCGCGGCCGCCGCCGAACTCCCGCTCACCGAATCCGACTTCCCGCTCTTCGGGCCCGCGGCCGGCGGGCTGATGCCGCAGCTGGAGGCCGCGAGCCTGCTGCGCCGACGGGCCAAAGCCTGGCACTGGACGCGCCGCGAGCGCGCCGCCGACCTCACCGACATCCGCGGGCAGGGCGGCTCGCCGGTGCAGGTCGTGGAGGCCGGTACCGGGCGGCTGCTGGGCACCGTGGACGCCGCCGCCGCGCACACCACCGTCCACGACGGCGCGGTGCACCTCCACCAGGGCCGTACCTACGTCGTGCAGCAGCTCGACCTCGCCGACGACGTGGCGCTCGTCGAGGAGGCCAGCCCGCCCTATTCCACGACCGCCCGGGACACCACCGCGATCGCCATCCTGGAGACCGACACCGAGATCCCATGGGGCGACGCCCGGCTGTGTTTCGGTTCCGTCGAGGTCACCAACCAGGTCGTCTCCTTCCTGCGCCGCAAGCTGATCACCGGCGAGGTCCTGGGCGAGACCAAGCTCGATCTGCCGCCCCGTACGCTGCGCACCCGCGCGGTGTGGTGGACGGTCACCGAGGACCAACTCGACGCCGCCCGCGTCAATCCCGAGCAGCTGGGCGGCGCCCTGCACGCCGCGGAGCACGCCTCCATCGGCATGCTGCCGCTCTTCGCCACCTGCGACCGCTGGGACATCGGCGGCGTCTCGGTGCCGCTCCACCCGGACACCCTCCTGCCGACCGTCTTCGTCTACGACGGCCACCCGGGCGGCGCCGGATTCGCCGAGCGCGCCTTCCACACGGCCGCCGACTGGCTCACCGCCACCCGCCACGCCATCGCCTCCTGCGAATGCGAGGCCGGCTGCCCTTCCTGCATCCAGTCGCCCAAATGCGGCAACGGCAATGACCCGCTCCACAAGCGGGGAGCCATCCGGCTGCTGGGCGAGCTGCTGCGCGGGGCGCGACAGGGGGCGTAGGCGGGGTGCTGCCGCGACCGGACGTCGCCGGGGTGCCGGTGCGGCGGAGCGTTGCCGGGGTGCCGGCACGGTGGGATGTGGCCGGGGTGCCGGCACGGCGGCGGGACGTGGCCGGGGTGCTGCCGCGGCGGGGCGTCGCTGGGGCGCCCGTACGGCGACCGAATCGGCGGGACGTGGCCGGGGTACCGGCACGGCGGGGCGTAACCGGGGTACCGGCACGGCGGGGCGTAACCGGGGTACCGGCTCGGCGGGGCGTAGGCGGGGTGCTGCGGCGGCGGGACGTGGCCCGGGCGCCGGCACGGCCGGGCGTAGCCGGGGTGCCGGTGCGCGCCGGGCGCGGGCCGTGGTGGCCGGGGCCGGTTCGGTTCGGGGCCGGTCCGGGCCGCCGCGCCCCGGTGGCCCGGCCCGAGCTCGTACCCGGGAGGTGAACGGGCGGCTGCCCGCCTCGGCCGAGACATCGGCGACCTGCCCGGTCACCGCGCAGCGCACCAGGCGGGTGTGCTGCGCGGCCGCCACCCGGCGGGCCGCAGCGCAGGCCACGGCCGGGCCCTGAAGGGCGTGATCCGCGGCGGCCAGCGCCGCCAGGTCCGCGGCGCCACCGGCCCGGTGCCGCGCCGTGACGGCCTGGCCCACGCCGATCAGGGCCACGAAGACCGCGCAGAGCGCCGCCGCGGCGAAGACCGTCCAGACCGTCGCCGAGCCCTCATCGCCGTACCGTCTCCTCCGCAAGAGCCACCGCCTCCCCCGTGACCCGCGCCGTCAACCGCCACACGCCGGGCAGCCCGGCCGCGACCCGTACGCGGACCAGAGCGCCCTCCCGTGCCAGCGAGATCCGCGCGGCCCGTGGAGCCGCGCTCCGGGCCGCCGCAATCACCGCCGCCCGTGGTTCCGACCGCGCCGCGGCACGCGCCCCGGCCCGCGCCGCGTCCACACACTCGATACGGGCACAGACCGCCATCAGCCCCCAGATGAGCGCCGCCACCACGGCCACCAGGACGGGTATGACCACGGCCGTCTCCGCCGTCACGAATCCGGCGTCGCGAGTCCGCGGGACGCCCCGGGCCCGCAGGCCCGGGGCACCGCCGTCAGAACTGCGCATTGATCGCCCTCTCGAGCGTCGACCGCAGCAACGCCTGGACCGGTCCGCTCGTCACAACCTTGTAGAGCACCGCGGCCAGGGCACACGCAGCGAGCGTCCCGACGGCGTACTCCGCCGTGGTCATCCCCCGGTCGTCGCCCCCGATCGCGCGCAGCCGCGCCCACCACCGTCGCAACATTCCGCCCCGAAACATTCGAACCCCCTTTGAACGGCCCCTAGAAAGGGCCACTGATCCATGACTTCTGATGAATGACTTCGCCGGTCCGCCCGTCGCACCGCCCTGCAGATCGGCCCGGCCGACCCGGTACGTCGGTACGAGCTCGCCAACCCACCCGCCGCGATCGCCGCCCCGGCCGCGAACGCAGCGCGCCCGCCGCTCAGTTACGGCCCAGCAGGCCGTCTGCCAGGCCGATCAGCACGGGTGCCACCCCGAGCGTCAGGAACGCCGGCAGGAAGCACGCCGACAGCGGCAGGGTGACCAGCACCCCGGCCCGTCGGGCCTGCGCGGTCGCCGTCCGGGCCTGCTCGGCCCGGAGTTCGGCGGCGATCCGGGAGGCCGACTCGACGGCCGGTGCCCCGGATATCCCGGCGCGCTCCATACAGCGCGCCAGCCCTTCGGCGCCGGGGAGCGCGGCCAACCGTGGCCATACGACCGCCGGTTCACCGCCCAGGCGCAGTTCCGCCGCCACCTGGCGCAGCCGCTCGGCGACCGGCCCGTCGAGCGACCGGCCCACCGCCTCGGCCGATTCCCGTGGTCCGGCTCCGGCCGCGAGGCAGGCCGCCAGCAGATCGCCGGCCGGCGCCAGCTCCGCCCGTACCTCCGCGGCCGCCGACCGAACCGCCTCCGCGCCCCGTTGCCGGACCAGATGGCGGTGCGCCCCATAGCCCACGGCGAGTCCCACCAGGACGCCCGTCATGCCACCGACGAGGAGGAACACGAGTCCGGCCGCCCCCAGGGGCCCGGCCCAGTCCAGCGGTCGGCCGTTCCGTGGCGCGCTGTTCCTCACGGTGGCTGTTCGCCGCCGCCACCGGGTGCGGACGGACGGCTCGGTCCGGGCCCCGTCCCTGCCGCTCCGGTCCTGTCCGCCGGCCCACACCGCCGAGAGCCGTCTCCGTGCGGCGTGTCCGGCGCGCGCCTCCCGCACCAGCGCCAGGGCGCACCACACCGCAACCATGGCGGTGACCGCCATCCCCACCCTGTGGACAACTTCCGCACTCACACCGAATCCCCTCCCTGCCCGCCTTCCGCGGCCGCGATGATCCGGGCCGTCCAGGCCACCCCGCCCCACTCCAGGAGCCCCCCGACCACCAGGCAGCCCCAGCCGGCCGGGGTGTGCAGCAGCACCCGCAGTGGATCGGCGCCCAGCGCGCTGCCCATCAGGAGCCCGGCCGCCGGCAGCAGTGCGAGCATCAGCGCGGTGGCTCGTGGCCCGGCCAACTGGGCGCGCAGCTCATCGCGTTGATCCCGCTGCGCCCTGAGACCGGCCGCGATCCGCTCCAACCCGGAGGCCAGCCCCGCGCCGCCCTCCACGGCTACCTGCCAGCACGCGGCCATACCGGTCAGCCCCGCGGCTCCCGGCCGCCGCGCCGCCGCCCGCAACGCCTGGGGGACGTCCCCGCCGTACCGCGCGGCCGCCAGCACCGCCGAGCCCGCCGCTCCGAGTCCCGGCGCCCCGGCGGCGAGCAGGGCCTGTGCGGGCTGCCGCCCGGCCCGCAGCTCCCCCGCCACGGCCGCGCACAACCCGATCACCGCGGCGGCCCGCCCGTCGCGCACCCGCCCCGCGCCGCGGGTGACCAGCCACCGGCGGACGAGGAACACCGCGACCACGGAGGCGGCCACCGGGACCACGGACTCGCCCAGCACCCCCAGCGCCAGCCCCGCCGGCAGACACCAGACCTCCTGGCCGATGTCCCCCCAGCGGCCGATCCTCCAGCGGCGCCCCGCGTCCCCTTCGACCAGCCGCCCCGCGCACCACTTCCGCACACCCTCGCCGCGCAACCGGGCCGGCCACCCCCCTTCCGGGTCCGCTGCTCCGCACCCGCCGAGCAGCGCCCGGGCCCGCCGCCGTACGTCGTCCGGCCGGCCACCGGCCGACCGGAGGGCGGCGGAAGCGCAGAGCACCGCGACCACCAGCGCCACCCCGGCCACCGTCATCCGGACACACCCCCGCCCCGCTCACACAGCTCCCGCAACCGCTCCCAGCCACGCCCCTCTTGGAAGCCGGCCGGGCCCCAGACGGCGGCCGGCACGGTCACCACGAAGCCCTCGCGGTCCCGCTCCAGGACATGGACCTCGGCGATCCGGCGCCGCCCGGTCCGGTCGCGTACGAGATGCAGCACGACCGAGAGCGCGGCCGCCAGCTGGCTGTGCAGCGCGGCGCGGTCCAGACCCGCGGTCGAACCCAGGGCCTCCAGCCGCGCGGGCACATCGCAGGCGGCGTTGGCATGGACCGTGCCGCAGCCACCCTCATGGCCCGTATTCAGAGCCGCCAGCAGGTCCGTCACCTCGGCACCGCGCACCTCGCCGACCACCAGCCGGTCCGGGCGCATCCGCAGCGCCTGCCGTACAAGGTCCCGCAGCGTCACCCGGCCCACGCCCTCCTGGTTGGCGGGCCGGCTCTCCAGCCGCACCACATGGGGATGGTCCGGCCGCAGCTCCGCCGAGTCCTCGGCCAGGACGATCCGCTCGGCGGGGCCGACCAGGCCGAGCAGCGTGCTGAGCAGAGTGGTCTTGCCGCTGCCCGTACCGCCGCTGATCAGGAAAGACAGCCGGGCCGCCAGCAGCGTCCGGAGCAGCCGGTCGCCCCCCGGCGGGACCGTGCCGGCCGCCACCAGCTCCGCGAGGTTGAAGGCCCGCGGCCGCAGTACCCGCAGGGACAGACAGGTCCCGCCGACGGCCACCGGGGGCAGCACGGCATGCAGCCGGGTGCCGTCCGGGAGGCGGGCGTCCACCCATGGCCGGGCATCGTCCAGCCGCCGGCCGGCCACCGCCGCCAGCCGCTGGGCGAGTCTGCGCACCTCCGCCGCGTCCCGGAAGCGGACGTCCGTACGCTCCAGGCCGCCACCGCGGTCCACCCACACCTCGTCCGGGGCGGTGACCAGGACGTCCGTGACATCGGGCGCGGCCAGCAGCGGCTCCAGTGGCCCGCTGCCCACCATCTCGGACCGCAACGCGGCCACGACTCCGAGCACTTCGGCGTCGCCCAGCAGCCGCCCCTGCTCGCGCAGGGCCACGGCCACCCGGGCGGGCGTCGGCTCCGCCCCGGCTTCGGCGAGCCGCCGGCGCACCACCTCCAGCAGATCCGGTCCGTGACTCATACCCGGCCTCCGCCCCGGCCGACCGCACGGGAAGCCACCGGGGCGACCGCGGCCCCCTTCCCGCCGGCCCTGCGCTCCGTGCTCCACTCCGGACCACCGCCCGGACCCGCACCCGGGGCGGACCCCGAGCCACCGCCGGTCCCGCTCTCCGTCATCCGCTCCCAGAACGCCGTACAGAACCTCGCCAGCGGTCCGCGCACCTGCGCCCCCGGTGGCACGCCTCGCGACAGATCGGCCAACAGGCCGGCCTCCCAGGGCACTTCACCGGCCAAGGGCAGCTCCATGAGACGGGCGATCTCGTCCGGCGGCAGGCCGTGCCCGTGACGTCCGGGAGCCCCGCGCGCCACCACGCGCAGATCACCGAGCACTTTCTGCACCCCGGCGGCCACCCGCTGCGCCGCCGCGACCGCGCGCAGCTCCGTAGGGACGAGCAGCAGGCCCATGTCCACCTGGGCCAGGGCCTCCATCACTGCTGCGTCGACCCTGCGCGGCAGGTCCACCACAACGACTCCGCCCCGCCGCCGCGCCGCGGCCATCACCGCGCGCATGGCCGCGGGCGGGATGGTGACATCGGAGGCCCGGTCCCAGCTGAGGACCCGGAACGAGTGGAGCCGGGGCAGTGACTCGGCCAGGGCGCCGCAGGCGACCCGGCCCCGTGATTCGGCGAACGCGGGCCAGCGCAGGCCCTTTTCCTTCTCGCCGCCCAGCAGGACGTCCAGCCCACCGCCCAGCGGATCTCCGTCGACGAGCAGCGTGCGCCGTCCCGTACGGGCCGCGGTGACGGCCAGCGCGCCAGCCAGGGTGCTCGCTCCGGCGCCGCCGCAGCCGCCGATGACGCCGACCGTCAAGGCCGGTGGCCCGACGCCCTCGACCGCATCGGCGATCCGGTCCGCCAGCCAGCGCTCGCCCTCGGGGAGGGCCAGCACCCGCTCCGCGCCGAGGGCGACGGCCAGCCGCAGGACGGCCGGATCGTCCGCGTCCTGCCCCGTGAGGATGACGCCCGCCCGGCGTGCGGCCCCGCGCATCCGGGGCGCGCAGTCAGCGCCGACGATCACCAGAGGCGGCGTTTCCCAGTCCCCTTTACGGGCCGGCAGGCCGTGCGCCACTTCGGGCAGCGCCCCAGCTGCCGCGCACAGCCGCAGAAGATCGTCGAGGAGTCTTTCGTCCTCGGTGATGATCAGCGGCCCGCCCCGCTCCTCGCCGGTATGAACCGGCCGTTCCGATGGCGTCATTCCGGCCACGTTCCGTCCCCCTATCGCTACACAACTCGCGCATCCGCGAACTCGCGGACTTTTACGCTGCACCGATCGGGAAAATCTTGGGGATCTTGACCCAAAATTGTGGACAACTCCGGGGCTGTGAATATCCCTGTCACCTATTCCAGCGACGGGCGGCTACTTCTGGGGCCCAAGAGAGCCTTCCGCAGAGCAGCACAGCAACTACGGTGCGTAATGATCTGGAAGCGGAGAGGCTGCGGGAGCCGAGCAGGCCAGGAGAAGTGCGGATCAGCGTCCGGCGGCGGAAAATGCGTCCGGACATGCGACGACCCCCGCCGGGGGGGAGAGCGGGGGTCGTCCCCACGGCCGACTCGGGGGGGGAGGAGCCGGACCGGGTTAGCACGGTCGCGAACGATCCGTGACTTCCATGGTGTACCCGAGAGCCTTCTCAGGCAAACCCACGCGCCACACCTTACGCCGAATGGTGGGCGCCTATGCTCGCCCCGTGGAAAACCACTCCGTGCCTCACTCGACTCCCCGTACTGCCGCGTTCTTCGACTTGGACAAGACAGTCATTGCTAAGTCAAGCACGCTGACCTTCAGCAAGTCGTTCTACCAAGGCGGCCTGATCAATCGGCGGGCCGTACTGCGCACCGCGTACGCCCAGTTCGTGTTCCTGGCGGGCGGCGCCGACCACGATCAGATGGAGCGGATGCGGGAATATCTCTCCTCACTGTGCCGCGGCTGGGACGTGGCCCAGGTGCGGGAGATCGTCGCCGAGACGCTGCACGATCTGATCGACCCCATCATTTACGACGAGGCAGCCTCACTCATCGAGGAACATCACGCCGCGGGGCGGGACGTCGTGATCGTCTCCACCTCGGGTGCCGAGGTCGTCGAACCGATCGGTGAACTCCTGGGCGCGGACCGGGTGGTGGCCACCCGCATGGTCGTCGGCGAGGACGGCCGTTTCACCGGCGAGGTGGAGTACTACGCCTATGGCCCGACGAAGGAAGAGGCCGTACGGGAGCTCGCCGCGTCCGAGGGCTACGACCTCGAGCGCTGCTACGCCTACAGCGATTCGGCCACCGATGTCCCGATGCTCTCGGCGGTCGGCCACCCCTTCGCCGTCAACCCGGACCGGGCGCTGCGCCGCGAGGCGGTCGCGCGGGGTTGGCCGGTTCTCTCCTTCAATCGGCCGGTCCCGCTCAAGCAGCGGCTGCCGACGCTGTCGATGCCCTCGCGACCGGTGCTCGCCGCGATGGCCGCGGTGGGCGCGGCCATGGCGACCGCGACGCTGGTCTGGTACGCGAGCCGGCAGAAACCCGCAAAGCCGCGCCTCGGTCTTATTGGCCGGAGCGGCCGCGTCGCCCGTAATGCCCGCGTTTGAAGTCAAACGTAAAGATGTGAGGCACGGGGTTCCGCTTCCCTCCCCCAAGGAGTACAAAGGACTTAACGGCCCGCGAGACCAAGGACATCCGAGAGGAACACCTTTAACGCAGGAAGTGGCCCACGGACCGATGCATGAATGTCGGGCACCCACGCGACGCCGACCCGTCGATTACGGGCCAGCCGCACCAGGTAACCGGACAAAGATTCCGGCCTGATGGGCAAATATTCGAGCACGCTTGGTAACCCGGCAGACATGCCAGCGGCGGTACCACCGATTGGTACCGCCGCAACCCTTGTTCAGGGGCGAATGAAGCAATCCTTCCGGAATTCTTCGAGCGCCGCGCCCAAAGGGTTTCGCCCGGGCGCCCGTTATGCCGCGCCGCGCTGGAGCGCCTCACAGACGGCAGTGCTCTCCCGTACGCCGAGTTCCACCGCACGTCCACAGTGCGCGATCCAGGCTGCGACACCCTCCGGAGTGCCCGACACATAGTCCTCCAGGGCCGCGACGTACGCCGCCCGCCCCAGTTCGGCGTGCCCGACCTCCGCGGGGCAGATGGACTTCGGGTCCAGCCCGCTGCCGATCAGCACGATCCGCTCGGCGGCCCGCGCGACCAGCCCGTTGCAGGTGGCGAACGGCCGCAGGGCGAGCAGCTCGCCGTGCACCACCGCCGCGGTCACCAGCGCCGGCGCCTCGCTGCCCGCGAGGAGCAGCCGCGCCAGCCCGTCCAGCCGCCCGGCGACCTCGTCGGCATCCGGCAGCGGCAGCTCGATGAGCGGTTCGTCCACAGGCTCGGCGCCCAGCCGGGGCCGCCCCACCGTCTCGTCGGCCGCCCGGCCGGCCTCATCGGCACTACGCCCGCCACCTGACGCGGCCACCAGATGGAGCCGCGCCAGCACCCGCAGCGGCGACTGCCGCCACACGCTGAGCAGCTGCCCGGCCTCCGCGGTCAGCCGCAGGGCCGCGCCGACCGTGCGCGGCTCGCCCTCGACGCCGAAGTCGGTGCGGCGCCGGACCTCTTCGAGCGCCCAGTCGGCCCCTGAAAGAGCCGCGGAACCACGCGCTCCGCGCAGCGCCGCCTCGGACGTCACCTCGTTGCTGCGGCGTCGCATGACCCGATGCCCGTAGACCCGGTCGACGCCCTTGCGTACGGAGTCCACGGAGTCGGCGACTCCCGGGAGCGAGGCCAGGGTCACGAGCGGGTCGGCGCTCGCCTGTGGGGGTTCGGGGGGCGTCCCCCGGGAGATTCCAGCCATGGGTACGACCCTACGCACCACCAGGCCGGACCCCTCGAAGGAGTGGTCTTCCTCACGCAGCCCTCTCACCCTGAGCGAGATCAAGATTACCCTTGGTGAACATGAAGATCGCTTTCGTAGGCAAGGGCGGCAGCGGTAAAACCACCCTGTCCTCCCTGTTCATCCGCCATCTCGCCGCTTCCCGGGTCCCCGTGATCGCGGTGGATGCCGATATCAACCAGCACCTGGGCGCCGCGCTCGGCCTCGACGAGGCGGAGGCCGCCGCGCTTCCCGCGATGGGCGCCCAGCTGCCACTGATCAAGGACTACTTGCGCGGCAGCAATCCCCGGATCCCGTCCGCCGAATCAATGATCAAGACCACCCCTCCCGGCGAGGGCTCGCGGCTGCTGCGGGTCGGCGAGGACAACCCCGTCTACGACGCCTGCGTCCGGCCGGTGGAGCTCGACGGGTCCGCCGTACGGCTGATGGCCACCGGCCCGTTCACCGAGTCCGATCTCGGCGTGGCCTGTTACCACTCCAAGGTCGGCGCCGTGGAGCTGTGCCTGAACCACCTCGTGGACGGCCGGGAGGAGTATGTCGTCGTCGACATGACGGCCGGTTCCGACTCCTTCGCCTCCGGGATGTTCACCCGCTTCGACATGACCTTCCTGGTCGCCGAGCCGACCCGTAAGGGCGTCGCCGTCTACCGCCAGTACAAGGAGTACGCACGGGACTTCGGCGTCCCCTTGAAGGTCGTGGGCAACAAGGTGCAGGGCCCGGAGGACCTGGCGTTCCTGCGCGACGAGACCGGCGACGATCTGCTGGTCACCGTCGGCCACTCCGACTGGGTGCGCGCCATGGAGAAGGGCCGCCCGGCCCGCTTCGACCAGCTGGAGGAGGCCAACCGGCACGCCCTGGAAACACTGCACCACACCGCCGACGCCGCCTACGGGCGCCGCGACTGGGAGCGCTACACACGGCAGATGGTGCACTTCCACCTGAAGAACGCGGAGAGCTGGGGCAATGCGAAGACCGGAGTCGATCTCGCCGCTCAGGTCGACCCCGCCTTCGTGCTCTCCGAGGGAGCGGCCACCCCACAGCCCGCCTGACGTGCCGGACGACGCGGGCGGGCGGCACCGGTCCAGCCGGTCCATCCGGGCGGCAGCCCGTTCCGCGTCGCGCCTCACCAGCCGACGGCGCCCTTCGCGGCGCCCGTGAGCGCCATCCCGGTGAGGCACCGAAATCACCGCGCACAGCCTTCACGCGCCGGGAAAAGGACGGAAATCCACAAGGCGAAAGTCCCCACATTCACCGGATAAGGGGACGGATTGCGGCGAATGGCCGCAAAAGCTTCTCCTTACCTTTACCTCTCATTACGGTTCATTTACCGATGCTTGAGAGTCACCGGACCATCACCCAACGGTGATGCCCGCCGGTCGGCTCATGTCCCGCCGCAGTACACCGCCGCCCCACGATCGCGCCCCGCGCGACCGCGTCGCCCCGGAGGAGACGGGAATGTCGCAGACCGAGAAGTTGCCGCCGCAGCCGCCGCGCACATCGCACCGCACCGAGATCCCGCCCGAGCCCCGTACGCCGTCCGATCCCGGCTCCCCGGTGAAGAAGGGCCGGGCCGTCCGCCGGGACCTCTCCGCCTCGGTCGTCGTCTTCCTGCTCGCCGTCCCGCTGTCCCTGGGCCTCGCCCTGGCCACCGGCGCCCCGCTCCAGGCCGGTCTGGTCTCCGCGGTCGTCGGCGGCATCGTCGCCGGTCTCCTCGGGGGCGCTCCGCTCCAGGTGAGCGGCGCGGCAACGGGCCTCCTGGTGGTCACCGCCGATCTCGTGCAGCGCTACGGCTGGCGCGCCACCTGCGCCCTCACCATCCTCGCCGGACTCACCCAACTCGCCCTCGGCGCCCTCCGCGTGGCCCGCGCGGCGCTCGCCATCAGCCCGGCGATCGTGCACGGCATGCTGGCCGGCATCGGGGCCACCATCGCCCTCGGCCAGCTCCATGTGGTGCTCGGCGGCAGTCCGGACAGCTCGGCGCTCGACAACGCCGCCGCGCTGCCGGGCCAGTTGGCGCACCCCCACGCCGTCGCGCTGCTGATCGGCGCCGTCACCGTCGCCGTGCTCCTCGGCTGGGGACGGCTGCCGGGCCGCGCCGGGCGCTGGGCGCGGGTGCTGCCCGCCCCGCTGGCCGCCGTGCTCGCCGCGACGGCCGTCAGCGCGGGGACGGAGGTGGCGCGGGTGGAGCTGCCGTCCTGGCGGATGCCCGAGCTGCCGGTGCTTCCGGACGACTCCCTTCCGGCCCTTGCCGCCGCGGTGCTCACCGTCACCCTCGTGGCCAGCATGGAGTCGCTGCTGTCGGCGGTGGCCGTGGACCGGCTGGCGGCCGACCGTCCGGGCGCGCCCACGGGGCGCGCGCAGCTCAACCGTGAGCTGGCCGGCCAGGGCGTGGCCAATACGGTCTCCGGGCTGCTGGGCGGCCTGCCGATCTCCGGGGGCGCGATCCGCGGCTCGGCCAATGTGCGGGCCGGCGCGGTCACCCGCCGCGCCACCGTGCTGCACGGCGTCTGGGTGCTGGTGTGCGCGGGCCTGCTGGCCACGGCGCTGGAGCTGATTCCGCTGGCCGCGCTCGCCGCGCTGGTGATGGTCGTCGGCGTACGGATGGTGAGCTTCGCGCACATCCGGCACGTCCAGCGGCACCGCGAATTCCCGGTGTACGCGGCCACGTTGGGCGGCGTCGTCCTCTTCGGGGTGCTCCAGGGGGTGGCGACGGGCATCGCGGTCGCGGTCTTCCTGGCGCTGCGCCGGCTGACGCACACCCGTGTCACGGTCACGGAGGAGGCGGACGGCCACCGGGTGCGGGTCAGCGGGCAGTTGACGTTCCTGGTGGTGCCGCGGCTGAGCCGGGCGCTGGCGCAGGTGCCGGCGCACACCGATGTCGTCGTCGAGCTGTGCGGTTCGTTCATGGATCACGCCGCCTACGAGGCGCTTCAGTCCTGGTCGGCCACCCACCGGGCGCACGGCGGCAGGGTGACGCTCGGCGGCCGCTCGGGCCGGCCGCTCGCCGCGCAGGCCGGTGCGCACCCCTGCCGGCCGTGGACGCCCTGGCGCAATCATCACTGCACCCGGCCCGCCCCGGATCCGGCGGCGGTGCCGGAGAGCAGCGGCAGCCAACTACTGGGCGGGGTCTCCGCATTTCAGCGCCATACGGCTCCGCTGGTGCGCGAGGAACTGTCCCGGCTGGCGCGCGAGGGTCAGCGGCCCACCCAGCTGTTTCTGACCTGTGCCGACTCCCGGCTGGTCACGAGCATGATCACGTCCAGCGGGCCGGGCGATCTGTTCACCGTGCGCAATGTCGGCAATCTGGTGCCGCCGCCCGGCTCGGACTCCTCCTGCGACTCCGTGGGCGCGGCGATCGAGTACGCGGTGGAGGTGCTGCGGGTCGGCTCGATCACGGTGTGCGGGCATTCGGGGTGCGGTGCCATGGGGGCGCTGCTGGGCGCGGCCGCACCGGAGGACGCCGAGCCGACCCCGCTCGCCCGCTGGCTGCGGCACGGCGGGCCGAGCCTGGCCCGTATGCAGCGCATCGGACGGCTGGGACGGGGCGAAGTCGCCCTCAGCGGGCGGCCGGTGACTGATGACCAGGAGCGGCTGGCGCTCGTCAACGTCATGCAACAGCTCGACCACCTCCGGGCCCACCCGTGTGTGGCCCGCAGGACGGCCGAGGGCACACTGGCCTTGCACGGCATGTATTTCCATGTCGGCGAGGCTCAGGCATATGTGCTCGACGAGGCCGCCGGGCGGTTCTGCGCGGTGCGCGGCGAGCCTGCGCCGGTCACGGTCTGACCTGCGCGGCGTCTCCTCAACAGCCCTTGACCACACCCTGAACGAAAGGTCTACACCAATAATTGTCCACAGCCCTTGTCAGGGCCGGGCGCGGGCTGATGAGCTATGACCTGGGGACACATCGGACGCCCTGGGATTGGGAGATGTCGTGAGCAACGAAAGCCTGGCCAACCTGCTCAAGGAGGAGCGGCGGTTCCCGCCGCCCGCCGATCTGGCCGCGAACGCCAACGTCACGGCTGCCGCGTATGAGCAGGCCGCGGCAGACCGGCTGGGCTTCTGGGCCGAGCAGGCCGAACGCCTGTCCTGGGAGACCGCGCCCACCCAGACCCTCGACTGGTCCAACGCACCCTTCGCGAAGTGGTTCGCCGACGGCAAGCTCAACGTCGCGTACAACTGCGTGGACCGGCATGTGGAGAACGGTCTGGGTGACCGGGTCGCCATCCACTTCGAGGGCGAGCCCGGCGACAGCCGCGCGATCACCTACGCCGAGCTCCAGCGCGAGGTCTCCAAGGCCGCCCATGCGCTGACCGAGCTGGGCGTGCGCAGCGGCGACCGGGTCGCCATCTACCTGCCGATGATCCCGGAGGCGGTCATCGCCATGCTGGCCTGTGCGCGGCTGGGTGCTCCGCACTCGGTCGTCTTCGGCGGCTTCTCGGCGGACGCCCTGGCGACCCGTATCAACGACGCGGACGCCCGCGTGGTGATCACCGCCGACGGTGGTTACCGCCGCGGCAAGCCCTCCGCCCTCAAGCCCGCCGTCGACGCCGCACTGACCAAGCCCGGCACGGAGAACGTCCGCAGCGTCCTCGTCGTACGCCGCACCGGCCAGGAGGACGTCGACTGGCACGAGGGCCGCGACGTGTGGTGGCACGAGATCGTCGACCGGCAGAGCGACCAGCACACGCCCGAGGCATTCGACGCCGAGCACCCGCTGTTCATCCTCTACACCTCCGGCACGACGGGTAAGCCCAAGGGCATCCTGCACACCACCGGCGGCTACCTCACCCAGGTGTCGTACACCCACCACGC
Organism: Streptomyces sp. NPDC127097; assembly: GCF_042724075.1. NCBI lineage: Bacteria > Bacillati > Actinomycetota > Actinomycetes > Kitasatosporales > Streptomycetaceae > Streptomyces > Streptomyces sp. NPDC127097. The sequence continues at coordinate 126,641 of NZ_JBHXFI010000015.1, forward strand.
CGTCTTCGACCTCAAGCCGGAGACCGACGTCTTCTGGTGCACGGCCGACGTCGGCTGGGTGACCGGCCACTCGTACATCACCTACGGCCCGCTCTCCAACGGCGCGACCGAGGTGCTCTACGAGGGCACGCCCGACTCCCCGCACCAGGGCCGCTGGTGGGAGATCGTGCAGAAGTACGGCGTGACGATCCTCTACACCGCGCCGACCGCGATCCGCGCCTGCATGAAGTGGGGCGACGACATCCCGGCGAAGTTCGATCTGTCGTCGCTGCGCGTCCTCGGATCGGTGGGCGAGCCCATCAACCCCGAGGCGTGGATGTGGTACCGCAAGCACATCGGGGCCGACACGACACCGATCGTCGACACCTGGTGGCAGACCGAGACCGGCGGGATGATGCTGAGCCCGCTGCCGGGCGTCACGGCGACCAAGCCCGGCTCGGCCCAGGTGGCGCTGCCCGGTATCGCCGCGACGGTCGTGGACGACGATGCGCGCGAGGTTCCCGACGGCGCCGGCGGCTACCTCGTCCTGACCGAGCCCTGGCCGGCCATGCTCCGCACGATCTGGGGCGACGACCAGCGCTATCTCGACACGTACTGGTCGCGCTTCGAGGGCAAGTACTTCGCCGGTGACGGCGCCAAGAAGGACGACGACGGCGACATCTGGCTGCTCGGCCGGGTGGACGATGTGATGCTGGTGTCCGGCCACAACATCTCCACGACCGAGGTGGAGTCGGCGCTGGTCTCGCATCCGAAGGTGGCCGAGGCCGCGGTCGTCGGCGCCGCCGACCCGCAGACCACCCAGGCCATCTGCGCCTTCGTCATCCTGCGCGGCGGTGCGGCGGAGGACGAGGGCCTGGTCGAGGAGCTGCGCGCCCATGTCGCCCAGCAGCTCGGCCCGATCGCCAAGCCCAAGCGGATCCTGCCGGTCGCGGAGCTGCCCAAGACCCGGTCCGGCAAGATCATGCGGCGGCTGCTGCGCGATGTCGCCGAGAACCGCGATCTCGGGGATGTCACCACCCTCACCGACTCCTCGGTCATGGACCTGATCCAGGCGAAGCTGCCGAGCGCGGCCAGCGAGGACTGAGCGGGACGGCGCACGAAGGGGGCATCCGGCCGACGCGGCCGGATGCCCCCTTGCCATGGCCCCGGCGGCCCGCCCTCCCCTCGGCCCCGCGGCGAGGGGCGCCCCGGCGGTGGCGTCCCTCCGGCGGCCCGACGCCCGAATTGACCGTAAAGTGAGACCACCGGATAGCCGCTCGCGCCCGCCCGGTACAGTGGGACACGCGTCAATGACGCGCTAAAACTCTGGGTGCGCCGGGAAGTCTGGTCGGCAACTGCAACAGCCGTACACAGCTGCCGAAAGCCGGAGGTCACCCAGTGAGCGCGCGAAGCAAGCAAACGATCAGGAAGTGCGCACCGCGTGCCCACCGTCCCGCCGGGCACGGCGAGGCCCGCGGATGAGCGCCCCCCGCAACCGCCGCACCCCCTTCCTGGGGCGGATGTCGCTGCCCGAGCGCAACTTCATCGCGGAGGCGCTGCGCGCCGAAACCGTCGGCGGCATCCTGCTCCTCGCCGCCGCCGTAGCCGCTCTGATCTGGGCAAACACCCTCGGCAAGAGCTACGAGACGGTCCGCGGCTTCCATCTGGGACCGGCCGCGCTGGGCCTGGACCTGTCCCTCCAGCACTGGGCCGCCAACGGGCTGCTCGCGGTCTTCTTCTTCGTCGCCGGCATCGAGCTCAAGCGCGAACTGGTCGCCGGCGAGCTCCGTGACCCCAAGGCCGCCGCGCTCCCCGTGGTCGCCGCGCTCTGCGGGATGGCGATGCCGGCGGCCGTCTACTTCGCGGTCAACGGCATCGGCGGCGGCTCGCTCCAGGGCTGGGCGGTCCCCACCGCCACCGACATCGCCTTCGCGCTCGCCGTACTCGCCGTCATCGGCACGTCCCTGCCCGCCGCGCTGCGCGCCTTCCTGCTCACCCTCGCCGTCGTCGACGACCTCTTCGCGATCCTGATCATCGCGATCTTCTTCACCTCGAAGATCAACTTTTTGGCGCTCGGCCTCGCCCTCGCCGGCCTGGTGATCTTCTATCTGCTGCTGCGCAAGGGTGTCCGCGGCTGGTACGTCTATGTCCCGCTCGCCCTGGTCATCTGGGCCCTGATGGAGAACAGCGGGGTGCACGCCACCATCGCCGGCGTCGCCATGGGCCTGATGCTGCGCTGCACCCGGCGCGACGGCGAGAAGCAGTCCCCGGGCGAACACATCGAGCATCTGGTCCGCCCGCTCTCGGCCGGCTTCGCCGTACCGCTGTTCGCCCTGTTCTCCGCGGGCGTGTCCATATCCGGCGGCGCGGTCCACGAGGTCTTCACCCGGCCGGAGACGCTCGGGGTCGTGCTCGGCCTGGTGGTGGGCAAGGCGCTGGGCATCTTCGGCGGCACGTGGTGCACCGCCCGCTTCACCCGGGCCGAGCTCAACCCCGACCTCAGGTGGCCGGATGTCTTCGCCGTCGCCACCCTGGCCGGCATCGGCTTCACGGTCTCCCTGCTCATCGGTGAACTCGCCTTCGCCGGAGACCTGGTGCTGACCGACGAGATCAAGGCGTCGGTGCTGATCGGCTCGCTGCTGGCGGCCGTCTTCGCCGGCATCCTCCTCAAGGTCCGCAACACCAAGTACAAGAAGCTGTGCGAGGACGAGGAGCGGGACGAGGACCAGGACGGCATCCCCGACATCTACGAACTCGACAAGCCGGAGTACCACCTGCGGATGGCGGCGATCCACGAAGCCAAGGCCGCCGAGCACCGGCGGCTTGCCGAAGTGGCCTCCGGCTCGCATGCCGGAGACGATGGTCCGGCATGATCTGAGAGGCTTTGCATCCGGGTGACGAGATGAGGGAGACGGCGATGAGCGCAGTCCACGACGGCACGGACCGCAGCCTCGGACAGCTGGTGGCCACGGCCACGGCCGAAATGTCCGCGCTGGTGCACGACGAGATCGCGCTGGCCAAGGCGGAGTTCCGGCAGGACGCCAAGCGCGCGGGCATCGGCAGTGCCGCGTTCATGGTGGCCGGCGCGCTGGCGCTGTTCGCGCTGCCGGTGCTGAGCTTCGCGGCGGCGTACGGCATCCACAACCTCGGCCTCGGCCTCGCCTGGTCCTTCCTGATCGTCGGGGGCGCCTTCCTGGTCCTCGCCGGACTGCTGGCCCTCATCGCGATGGCCAAGATGAAGAAGATCAAGAAGCCGGAGAAGTCGATCAACTCCGCCAAGGAGACCGCGGCCGTACTCCAGAAGGCCAAGCCGCACCCGCGCGTGGCGCCCGTGGAGCACCCGGTGCTGGAGTCTGTGACACGCTCATCGGTATGACAGCCCCTGACAGCACCGCCTCGGTCGTACGGATCGGCATCCCCAGCGGGGAAGAGGTGTCGCACCGCGACGTCGCGGCCAACGGCGCCCGCTTCCACATCGCGGAGATGGGCGACGGCCCCCTGGTGCTGCTGCTGCACGGCTGGCCGCAGTTCTGGTGGACCTGGCGGCACCAGATGCCGGCGCTCGCCGCGGCGGGCTTCCGGGCGGTCGCGATGGATCTGCGGGGCGTCGGCGGCAGCGACCGCACCCCACGCGGCTACGACCCGGCGAACCTCGCCCTGGACATCACCGGCGTCATACGGTCCCTGGGAGAGCCGGACGCCGCGCTCGTCGGGCACGATCTGGGCGGCTATCTCGCCTGGACGGCGGCGGTGATGCGGCCCAAGCTGGTGCGCCGGCTGGCGGTGTCCTCGATGCCGCATCCGCGGCGCTGGCGCTCGGCGATGCTCGCCGACGTCCGGCAGAGCGCCCGGAGTTCGCACATCTGGAACTTCCAGCGCCCCTGGCTGCCGGAGCGCGCACTGACGGCGGACGACGCGGCGCTGGTCGGCCGGATGATCCGCGACTGGTCCGGCCCCCGGCTGCCGGACGACGACGCGCTGGCGGTCTACCGGCGGGCGATGAGCATCCCCTCGACGGCGCACTGCTCGATCGAGCCGTACCGCTGGATGGTGCGCTCGATGGCCCGCCCCGACGGTCTCCAGTTCGGCCGCCGGATGAAGATGCCCGTACGGGTCCCGACGCTGCATCTGCACGGCTCGCTCGACCCGGTGATGCGCACCCGCAGCGCGGCCGGCTCCGGCGAGTACGTCGAGGCGCCGTACCGCTGGCGGCTCTTCGACGGCCTGGGGCACTTCCCGCACGAGGAGGACCCGGTGGCGTTCTCCACGGAACTGATCAACTGGCTGAAGGACCCGGAACCGGACCGGTGACGGGCCGCCGTCCCGGGGGCGGGCAAGGGCAACGACGCCCCCGGGAGGGACTGTTGAACCCACCGCGTGAGCCGGTTCGTGCACGCCGCCGCGGACCGCTGAGCGGGCTTTCCGCACCGCTCTGCGGAGCGCCCGCACACCGGGCTCGAACGCGCGTATGACGAACAGCCACTTGCCCGGCGCATAGGCCAATTGGCGGTCCCCGGGGCGGTTACGGACCTTGGGCCACGGGCAGAGTCGAGGGTATGGGCTGGACGCACGACTACCGTGACGTGGCACGCAACCGCCGCAGCAGTACCGTTTCCGTGGGTACTCAGGAACGGGGAACCCCGGACCTCGGGTCCGACGCATCCCCCGACCCGGCGCACCCGATGGGGATCCCGCGCATCCTGCGCCGCAGAGCGCGCTGGATGAGCGCGCGACTACGCCATCCCCGTACCTGACTCCTCCGCCCGCCGAGGGCGCGGGACTTCCCGCGCCGGACGTCGGCGGCGGCAGCGCTCCTCCGGGCCTCCAGGGCCTCTCCGGTGGCCGGGCCCACGCCCAGCCACCGGGGTGGCTCTAGATCGCGCAGCCCTGGCTGTCGACCTGCTGCTGGGCCGTGCGCCCCCTGATGACGTCCTCGCGGACCTCGTCGAAGGTCAGCGCATAACCGGTGCGCGAGTCGTCCCGCGACTTCGCGAAGACGACGCCGTAGACCTTGCCCTGCGGGGTGAGCAGCGGGCCGCCGGAGTTGCCCTGCCGGACCGTGGTGTAGAGGGAGTAGACATCGCGGCCGACCGTGCCGCGCTTGTAGATGTCCGCGCCGTTGGCCTGGACGCGGCCGCGGACCCGGGCCGCGCGGACGTCATAGCCGCCGTTCTCCGGGAAGCCGGCGACGATGGCGCTGTTGCCGCTCTTCGCGTCGGCGCCGGTGAACTGGAGCGCCGGGGCCCGCAGCGAGGGCACGTCCAGGACCGCGATATCGCGCCGCCAGTCGTAGAGCACGACCTTGGCGTCGTACGTACGGCCCTCGCCGCCCACCTGGACGGTGGGCTCGCGCACTCCGCCGACGACATGGGCGTTGGTCATCACGCGGTGCCGGCCGAAGACGAAACCGCTGCCTTCCACGACCTTGCCGCAGCTGGGGGCCGTGCCGACGACCTTGACGATGCTGCGCTTGGCCTGCGCCGCGACCGGGCTGGTGGCCAGCCGGGGATCGGGCGCCGGGACGTTGTTGATCGGCTCGTTGGAGAACGGCGTGAAGACCTGTGGGAAGCCGTTCTGGGCGAGCACCGAGGAGAAGTCCGCGAACCACGTGCCGGCCTGCGGGGGCAGCACCCGGGACACCCCGAGCAGCACCTTGGAATTCCGGACCTCCTTGCCGAGCGTCGGCAGGGAGGTGCCGGCCAGCGCCGAGCCGATCAGCCAGGCGACCAGCAGCATCGCCAGGACATTGACCAGCGCGCCGCCGGTGGCGTCCAGCGCTCTCGCCGGTGACCACGTGATGTGGCGGCGCAGTTTGTTGCCCAGATGAGTGGTGAGCGCCTGGCCCACGGAAGCGCACACGATCACGATGGCGACCGCCGCGATGGCCGCGAAGGTGCCGGGGGTCGCCTCCCCGGTGATCTCGTTCCAGATCACCGGCAGCAGATAGACCGCGATCAGGCCGCCCCCGAGGAAGCCGATCACGGACAGGATGCCGACGACGAAGCCTTGCCGATATCCGATGATGGCGAACCACACGGCCGCGACCAGCAGCAAAATGTCCAGGACGTTCACGCCGGACACCGTCTCACGAGCGCCAGTCGAGCGGGACGGCCTTGTCACGGTCCCACGGAATCTCCCAGCCCGCGTAGTGCAGGATCCGGTCGATGACTCCGGCCGTAAACCCCCAGACCAGGGCGTTCTCGACAAGGAAGGCAGGCCCGATGTGGCCGCTGGGATGGCGCGTTGTCACGCGATGGGCCGGGTTCGTGAGATCCGCCACGGGAACCGTGAACACCCGGGCGGTCTCCGCCTGGTCGACCGCGCCGACGGGGCTGGGCCGGCGCCACCACCCCAGGACGGGCGTCACCACGAAGCCGCTGACGGGGATGTAGAGCCGCGGCAGCACGGCGAAGACCTGCACGCCGGAGGGGTCGAGGCCGGTCTCCTCCTCGGCCTCGCGCAGCGCCGCCTGGACCGGACCGAAGCCCTCCGGATCGCCGTCCTCCGGGTCGAGGGCGCCACCGGGGAAGGAGGGCTGGCCGGCGTGTGAGCGCAGGGTGCCGGCGCGCTCCATCAGGAGCAGCTCGGGGCCGCGGGGACCGTGCCCGAAGAGGATCAGCACCGCGGACTGCCGGCCACCGTCCTCGGGCGGCAGAAAGCGGCTGAGCTGGGGCGGCTCGATCGTGGCGGCCACCCGGGCGACCGGGGCCAGCCACTCGGGCAAGCCCTCGGCCGTGACCACCGCCTCCCGGCCGGACCCCTCCCCGGCGTCCTCCTTGCCGTACTGCTGCTCCCGTGCACTCCGCATCCGCGCCCCCTCAGGCTGGCATCGATCGTCGGTCACCTCTGGGCGGCGGGCTTCAGGAAGCGGCCACCGGGGGCGCCATCGGCGGCGCGGGCCGCCCCGGATAGCCGGCCGGTGGCTTCAGCCGCTGCCCCGGCTGGCCGCCCAGCTCGTACTTCAGCAGCTTCTTGGCCTTCTCCGGGTCCGTCTCGCCCTCGCCGTACGCGGGGCAGAGCGGGGCGATGGCGCAGGCTCCGCAGGCGGGCTTACGGGAGTGGCAGACGCGGCGGCCGTGGAAGACGACCCGGTGCGAGAGCATCGTCCACTCGCTCTTGGGGAAGATCGCGGCGACATCCGCCTCGACCTTCTCGGCGTCCTCCGCGGTGGTCCAGCCGAAGCGGCGCGCCAGCCGGCCGAAGTGGGTGTCGACGGTGATGCCCGGGACGCCGAAGGCATTGCCCAGCACCACATTGGCGGTCTTGCGGCCGACCCCGGGGAGGGTGACGAGGTCCTCCAGGCGGCCCGGGACCTCCCCGCCGAAGCGGTCGCGGAGCGCCGTCGAGAGGCCGATCAGCGACTTCGTCTTGGCCCGGAAGAAACCGGTCGGCCGGATCAGCTCCTCCAGCTTCTCCGGGGGCATCGCGGCCATGTCCTCGGGCGTGGGGCAGACCGCGAAGAGGTGCGGGGTGGTCTGGTTGACCCTCAGGTCAGTGGTCTGCGCGGACAGGACCGTCGCGACCAGCAGCTCGAAGGGGTTGGTGAAGTCCAGCTCGGGGTGGGCGTACGGATACAGCTCGGCCAGCTCGTGGTTGATCCGGCGGGCCCGCCGCACCATGGCGACCCGGGACTCGGGCTTGCGCGCGGGCGCCTTCTTGGCGGGGGCGGTCTTCCCGGCGGCCGTCTTGGCGGCGGTCTTCGCGGTCGCCTTCTTGGCCGTCGCCTTCTTCGTCGTCGCCTTCTTGGCCGGGGCGGTCTTCTTGGCGGTGGCCTTCTTCGTGACGGCCTTCTTGGCCGCCGCCGGCTGCTCGGGGGTTGCGTTCACGGGGCGGCCTTCTTCCCTGCCGAGGTCTTGCCTGCCGGAGTCTTCCTCGCGGCGGTCTGCACGGTCATGTCCTGCGCCGACGGTCGCGACGCGCCGGGTTTCCGGACGGGCGGCTTCCGGTGGGGCGCCACCCCGGAGAGGGATTTGTCACCTTTATCCGAATCCGATGCGCGGCCGGACGACTGTTCGCCCACAGCGGAATCACGCCCTGCGCTCACTCTTCCGGCCCCCCACTCCTCTGCTCTCACCGGCGTATTGGACACTCGGCCAGACTAAGGCCAGCCACTGACATCCGGCTTGATCGCTGTGATTCCTGACCCCAATCGGCCCCCTGCCTTATGGCTCGGGGCACCGGTCCGGCAAACTTGTGATTGATCGCACTGTTTTGCATTCCGGCATGATGGGGACCACAGTCCCCCGGAGCATGTCGACAAGGAGAGATCTCGTGGACGACGTTCTGCGGCGCGCACCGCTCTTCGCGGCGCTCGATGACGAGCAGGCGGCCGAGCTGCGCGCCTCTATGGGAGAGGTCACGCTCGCCCGCGGCGACGCCCTGTTCCACGAAGGGGACCCCGGCGACCGCCTCTACGTGGTCACCGAGGGCAAGGTGAAGCTGCACCGCACTTCCCCCGACGGACGGGAGAACATGCTCGCCGTCCTCGGCCCCGGAGAGCTGATCGGTGAGCTTTCGCTCTTCGACCCCGGCCCCCGTACGGCCACGGCTTCCGCCCTCACCGAGGTCAAGCTCCTCGGCCTGGGCCACGGCGACCTCCAGCCCTGGCTGAACGCCCGCCCCGAGGTGGCCACGGCCCTGCTGCGCGCGGTCGCCCGCCGGCTGCGCAAGACCAACGACCAGATGTCCGACCTGGTCTTCTCGGACGTACCGGGCCGTGTGGCCCGCGCGCTGCTCGACCTGTCGCGCCGCTTCGGCGTGCAGTCCGAGGAGGGCATCCATGTCGTCCACGACCTGACGCAGGAAGAGCTGGCCCAGCTGGTCGGCGCCTCCCGCGAGACGGTCAACAAGGCGCTCGCGGACTTCGCGGGCCGCGGCTGGCTGCGCCTGGAGGCGCGCGCCGTGATCCTGCTGGACGTCGAGCGGCTGGCCAAGCGCTCGCGCTGACCCCTCGCAGACAGCCTGGAAGGGCCCCGCTCCGGCGGGGCCCTTCGTCATGGGCGCCGCGGGACCGCCGGCCGGCCCCCGCGGCCCGTAATCGGCTCGCCGGACCACCGCACGCCCCGCCAAAGTGACGCCATGACCCACGGCACGGGAATGGACCGGGACGGCTGCTTCCTACGGGAGGGGGCCCTGGACCGGGTGTCCGCGCCGTTCGCGCCCGTGGTGGCGGAGCTGGAAGCCCGGCTCGGCGACCACTTCGTCCCCGCCGGACTGCACAGCAGCTATCTCTACGGCAGCGTCCCCCGTGGAACCGCCGTCCCCGGCGTCTCCGACCTCGATGTGCTGCTCGCCCTGCGGGACCCGCCCACCGGAGCCGACCGGGCCGCCGCCCGCGCCCTGGAGGACCACCTCGATACGGCCTTCCCCCAGGTCAACGGCGTCGGGATCCTGCTGTTCGGCGTGCCGCGCCTGCTGAGCGAGCCGGAGCGGTACGACCTGGGGTGGTTCGTGGCCTGTCTGTGCACCCCGCTCAGCGGCCCCGATCTCGCCGCTCGGCTGCCCCGCTACCGCCCCACCTCGCTGCTCGCCCGCGAGACCAACGGCGACCTCTTCCGCAGCCTGCCCGGACTGCGCGCACAGGCCGCGGCGGCCACTACGGAAGCCGAGCGCACCCGGCTGACCCGGGCCGTGGCGCGCCGGCTCGTCCGTACCGGATTCACCCTGGTCATGCCGCGCTGGGGCGGCTGGACCAGCGACCTCACCGAGTCCGCCGAGGTGTTCGGCCGCTATTACCCGGCGTACGCCGAGCAGATGCGCGCCGCGGCGCGCGCCGCCCGGACGCCCGACGCGTACCCGGAGCTTCTGGACGAGCTGCTGTCCGGCCTCGCCCCCTGGCTGGCCGATGAGTATCTGGCCGTCCACGGGGCGAAGGCTCCCCGCCCGTAAGCGCGCTGACGGGGCCTCTCGGTGACCCGGGGGCCGCCCGGCGGCCATTCGCCGTGTCAGTCCTCGATCAGCCCGTGCTCGCCCAGGTAGTCCAGCTGCGCCCGCACCGACAGCTCGGCGGCCGGCCACAGGGAGCGGTCGACATCGGCGTACACGCTCGCGACGACCTCGCCGGGCGTCCGGTGGCCGGCCTCGACCGCGGTCTCCACCTGGGCGAGCCGGTGCGCCCGGTGCGCCAGATAGAACTCCACCATCCCCTGGGCGTCGTTCAGCACCGGCCCGTGGCCCGGCAGGACCGTCGCCACCCCGTCGTCGACCGTGAGGGAGCGCAGCCGGCGCAGCGAGTCCAGGTAGTCGCCCAGCCGCCCGTCGGGGTGGGCGACCACGGTGGTGCCGCGCCCCAGGATCGTGTCGCCGGTGAGCACCGCGCGGTCGGCCGGGAGGTGGAAGGAGAGCGAGTCCGCGGTGTGGCCCGGTGTGGGCACCACCCGGAGTTCCAGCCCCCCGGTGGTGATGACATCGCCCGCTTCGAGCCCCTCGTCCCCCAGGCGCAGCGCCGGATCCAGCGCCCGTACGGAGGAGCCGGTCAGCTCGGCGAAGCGGACGGCGCCGTCGGAGTGGTCCGGGTGACCGTGGGTCAGCAGCGTCAGCGCGATGCGCTTGCCGGCCCGCTCGGCGGTGTCGATGACGGCGCGCAGGTGGCTCTCGTCGAGCGGCCCGGGGTCGATGACGACGGCGAGGTCGGAGTCCGGTTCGGCGACGATCCAGGTGTTGGTGCCGTCCAGCGTCATCGGCGACGGGTTCGGCGCCAGCACGCAATGGGCGCGCGCGGTCGCGGGCCCCGAGAGCACTCCGCCGCGGGGCTGTCCGGGGAGGGCGGCTGCGTCGGTCATGCGGGGGTCCCTCCCGAGGGGCCGGTGCCGTCCGCGGGCCCGTCGGGCGCGTCGCCCCCAGGGGCACCGGCAGCGGCGTCCGTCCGTGTGATGTGCTTGGTGAACTCGTCGTGGCCCGGCCAGCTCAGCTCGATCTCGCCGCCCACGAGGCGGGCCCTGGCCAGTACGGGCGTCAGGTCCTGGGCCTCCGCGGCGGCCAGCGCGTCCGCGGCGGTGGCGTACGGCTGGAGCCCGCGCAGGGTCGCGATGGTCGGCGGCATCATCAGCAGCTCACCGCGGTCGTAGCCGGCGGCCGCCTCCTCGGGCCGGATCCACACCGCGAGGTCCGCCTCCGTGGTGGCGAGGCGGGACCCCGCTGGACCGGAGCCGGCCGGCGGCTCCTGGGGGAGGGTGCGCTGCCCCTCGGGCAACGCGGCGACGAAGAACCAGGTGTCGTAGCGCCGTGGTTCGAACTCCGGGGTGATCCAGCGGGCCCAGGCGCCCAGCAGGTCGGAGCGCAGCACCAGGCCGCGGCGGCCCAGGAAGTCGGCGAAGGACAGCTCATGGGCGACCAGGGCGGCGCGGTCCGCCTCCCAGTCCTCGCCGGTGGTGTCCGCGACGACCGTGTCGGCCGAGGCGCCGGCGAGCAGCACCCCCGCCTCCTCGAACGTCTCGCGGACCGCCGCGCAGACGATGGCCTGCGCGGTGGCGGGATCGACGCCCATACGGACCGCCCACTGGGCGCGTGACGGACCGGCCCAGGCGACCGGCCGCTCGTCACGGGGATCGACGGACCCGCCCGGATATGCGTACGCGCCTCCGGCGAAGGCCATGGAGGTGCGTCGGCGCAGCATGTGGACGGCGGGGCCGCCGGAGGCGGAGTCCCGCAGCAGCAGGACGGTCGCGGCCCGCCGGGGCTCGGCAGGGGTCAGCTCGCCGTTCGCGAGTGCCCGGATACGGTCCGGCCACTCCGGCGGGTACCACTGGCCATTGGTCGTGGACGACATGGCCGGATGCTATGCGCTCGCGCGCGGATGTTCGAGGGCCACTTTCGCGGCGGCGGGGGGCCGGGGTAGCCGGGGGCGCCCGCCCCCGTACGATAAAAAAAAAAAAAAACCAAACCCAAAAGTATATAAATGATTA